>JBAXIR010000007.1:0-35839 GCA_037138275.1 Mycobacteriaceae bacterium
CGCGGCGTCACACCGTTGGTCTTGTTGCTGAACCGCTCCGGCCACATCTCGTAGAAGTCTTTGAGGATGGTGGTCTTGACCAGTTCGGAGTGCATCGCGGCAACGCCGTTGACGGCGTGACTACCCACCGTGGCCAGATACGCCATCCGAATGTTCCTGGTGCCGTCCTCACCGATGATCGACATCCGCCGCACACGCGCCTCGTCACCGGGGAACCGGGCACGCACTTCGTCGAGGAAGCGCCGGTTGATCTCGTAGATGATTTCCAGGTGCCGCGGTAGGAACTGGGAGAACATCGACAGCGGCCAGGTCTCCAGCGCCTCGGGCAGCAACGTGTGGTTGGTGTAGGCCATCGTCGCGACCGTGATCCGCCAGGCGTTATCCCAGTCCAGTCCGCGTTCGTCGATCAGCAGTCGCATCAACTCGGCGACGGCGATCGAGGGGTGGGTGTCGTTGAGTTGGACCGCGACCCGGTCCGGAAGCTCCTCGGCGGTCACGCCGGCGAAGTCCTCCATCAGGTGCAGGATGTCCTGCAGTGAGCAGGAGACGAAGAAGAACTGCTGCAGCAGTCGCAACTGCTTGCCGACTTCGGGTTCGTCATTGGGGTAGAGCACCTTGGTGACCGTCTCGGAGGTCACCTCTTCCTCGACGGCGCGGTAGTAGTCCCCGGCATTGAAGGCGTCCAGGGCAAGTTCATTCATGGCGCGTGCGCTCCACAGCGTCAGGGTGTTGCAGGTGTTCACGCCGTAGCCCTGGATCGGGGTGCCGTAGTAGACGCCCTTGACCGAACGCTGAGGAATCCACCGCACCCGCTCGTGGCCGTGGGCATCCTGGAAGTGCTCGGTATGACCGCCCCACATGACGCGATAATTCAAATCAGGCTTGGCGATCTCCCATGGATTACCGTCGGCCAGCCAGTTGTCGGTGGTCTCCACCTGCCAGCCGTCGTGGATCTCCTGGTCGAAAATGCCGAACTCGTAGCGGATGCCGTACCCGATCGCCGGGCGCTCGAGGGTGGCCAGGGATTCCAGGTAGCAGGCCGCGAGCCGGCCCAGGCCGCCGTTGCCCAGACCTGGCTCCTCCTCGCAGGCCAGCACGGTGTCGAAATCCTGGCCCAGCGCGGCCAGTGCGGCCCGCGCCTCGGCCTCGATATCCAGGTTGAGCAGGTTGTTGCCGAGGTGCGGTCCGAGCAGGAACTCCGCCGACAGATAGCAGGCCACCTTGCGGGACAGGTCAAGATAGGTCTGTGTGGTCTGGTTCCACCGCTGCTGCAGGCGGTCGCGCACGGCCAATGACAGGGCGCGGTAGTAATGCTTGGGCTCGAGTAGGGCGTCCGGGCGTCCCAGCGAGTAGCGCAGGTGATCCTCGATAGCCCGACGCAGTCCGTCGGCTGTCATCGCGGTCCGGACGTTCTCGGCGCCGCTCGTCGTCGACGCACCGTTGGCCGGTGCTTTCGGCTGGGTGTGAATGATGTCGGTCATGTGTGCGCTCTTCCCCGTGTGGCCTGATCCGTAGTCGGAGTATCACACCGGCGGGTGCTGCCCACCTCCCGTTCCGGCAACGCAGGGGTGAACAGCAGGCAGCCTTAACCTAAATCGACGGTCTCGACGTCTCGGCCGGCTGCCGCACACCGCGGCGAGGGCGGCGGTTGCCGCCGCCGTCCTCAGCGGCCTGCCACCTCGGGTGGCACGTGGTGGTGCCCGGTCGTCGCGGGCCGCAACAGTTCCGGATCCAGCAGCGGGATGCTCCAGTCCGGCAGTCCCAATCGGGCCGCAAACGGTCCCAGGACGGCGTCGCGGTGCGGCGCCGTCATCCCGTGCTCCTGCAGTGCCCCGCCGTGGCCGGAGGTGATGTCAGCCGTGCTGTAGAGCGACTCTGATCCTGATTCGAAGTAGTCATCGTGATCGTTCCCGGACTGCCACGTCCAACCGGGTACTTCGGCTTTGAATCTGGTGGACCCGAACCCGTCGGCCGCCGGGTCGGCACCCAGTCCGATTGGCCCAATCGGTAACACCGGTGCGTCTCGCGGCATCCCGGCGAGGTTGGTGACGGGATCGGTCGCGGCGGATCCGACGTAGACGTGACCGCCGTCGGGGAGGTGGAAGTCCGAGGCGGTCCGTGCCAAGTCGGTTCCCGGTGATCCGAGCAGGACGATATCGTCGGCGCGCATCCCGTAACCGGCCGCTGCGTCGGCCACCGTGGTGCTGCCGTACGAATGGCCTACCACCGTCACGTGCGAGGAGCCGCCGCGGTGAGTCGTGTTGAGTGCGTTGATATCTGCGGCGAGTAGTGCACCGCCTTTGCGGGCGAGAGTGGTCTGGGCGACTCGTGGATCGACGAACGAATCTGGCGCGTCGTAGCCCATCCAGGCCAGCACGGAGACGTCCCGACCAGCCTCGGTGGCAGCCCGGGTCTCGGTGTAGAGGTTTGCGATCTCGTTGCTGGACAACCATCCGTCGGCGACACTGTTGGTCGCGCCGGGAACCAGCACCGCGGTGTCCTCGGCCGTGTCCGGGTTGCCGATCGCGATCGCCGCGCGTCCCTGGCCCCGAAAGTCGACGGGTTTGTAGACCATCAGCAGTACCTCGGCGCCGGACAGCGAATGGTTGTAGGCAATGCTCTGCTTGATCAATCCGGCATTGGTGTACCGGATGATGTCGGTCGAGTTCAGGCCGAACCTTTCCGGTGCTGCCATGATCTCGGCGACTGAGATCCCGTTGTCTGCTGCGACGCGATCGATCCGGTCGAGATCGCGATGCAGAACCCTCAGATTCGCGGTACTGCGATCGGCCACCGGGATACCTCCGCAGTTACCGATGTCCTCCGGATTACGATCCAGCAGTTCAGCCTTGGCCATCTGATTCAGCGAGTCCCACCATGCCTTGAGGTCGTCCGGTGGTGCAGGGCCGGCCGGAGACAACGGAATTGCCGAGTGGTAGTCGGCAAGCGAGATGGCTTCGGCCAACTCGTTGTCGATCTCGTTGGCTTGCGCAACGATCTCGTCGAGCCGGGTGACCAGCGGATCGGCTTCAGTGTCGAATTGTGCTGTGGTACCGCGGAATTGGGTTTCTGGAATGACGACGCCCGTGACGCGATCGATCCTCAGATCGACGCTTCGGGCATCCTCGTCGAGTCGGCGCAGACGCGACTTCAGCCGGTCGATGGCGTCCGCGGCACGGTCAGCCGCGCGGGCTATCGTGCGGGCCTGTTCGGCGTGACCATCGAGCGCCTGTCTGGTCAATTCGATGGCGTCACCGGCCGCTCTGGCTGCTATCCCACTCCATCCCGGAATCATCGGTAGCCGTGTCAGCGCCGCCGAGACTGCCGCGGCGGATTCGGCCCGGGCGGTCGCGGCCACCGCCACCATCCGGACGTCCGCGGGATCCCATCGGTCGATATCGGCGGGGCCGAGGCTCACCCCGCACCCCCCGCACCGTTCGCCTGCGCTGTCGCCCGTGCGCTGCGGAGTTCCATCTCGGCGAATGCCATACCGGTGATCCGAAGTGCCGCACCGTGCTCGCAGACCCGGGTGGCCAGGTCCCGAGTCGCGGTGGTCCACGTGGCGGCGGTGGCCGACAGCGCCGCAGCAGACCGACCCACCCACCCGATCAGCGCCGAGTCCACCGCCGAATCGACACGGGCATGGTTGGCCAGGAGGTCGTCCGCCTGATCATCCGCGAGTGCCCCTGAGACGATCAACAACTCCGCGGCGACGTTCAACGGCTCAGGCACCAGCAGACCCTCCGGCGGTCGCAGCAAACGGATGGGCGTGAAAGCTACCAGTGGCGCAGCGCACCGCAAGTCACCCTTGGGCCTGCGACGGACCTCGGCCCCCGATGACTCGGCGTGACAGACTGACGGAATGCTGCACAGCATCGCTCGGCTGGCTATCGCCGCGCCGCGGCGGGTCGTCGTCGTCGCGGTGCTGCTGATGGTGGCCATCGGCGCATTCGGAATACCGGTGGCCCAACACCTCTCCCCGAGTGGCTTTCAGGATCCGAACGCGGAGTCCTCGCGCGCTGCGGACCTGCTCACCGAGAAATTCGGCCAGGGCGATGTCCCACTCGTGATCGTCATTACCGCGCCCGACCGTTTCGACAGCCCACAGGCACAGTCGGAGGCCGGCGCGACTATCGACAAACTCACCCGGTCCGGCCATGTCGCAACCATCACCTCGGCATGGACAGCGCCACCTCCGGCAGCCTCCGCCCTGGTCAGTGTCGACAAGAAATCCGGTCTCATCGTCACCGGCGTGATCGGTCCCGAAAGCACGCAGCAGTCCTACACCAGGGAACTCGCCGACGCGATAGTCGGGGAGCGGGACGGCATCGTTGTTCGCGCCGGGGGTGCGGCGATGGTGAATCTGCAAGTCACCGAGCAGTCCAAGCGCGATCTGCTGCTGCTGGAGGCGATCGTCGTTCCGCTCAGCTTCCTGGTGCTGATCTGGGTCTTCGGCGGATTGTTCGCCGCGGCCCTGCCGGTTTTTGTCGGCGTGATGGCGATCCTGGGTTCGCTGGCCGTGCTGCGGACCGTCACCTTCGTCACCGAGGTGTCGATCTTCGCGTTGAATCTCACCACGGCAATGGGTTTGGCATTGGCCATCGACTACACACTGCTGATGATCAGTCGCTACCGAGACGAGTTGGCCGACGGGCGCAGCCGCGATGAAGCCGTCGTCGCCACGATGGCGACCGCCGGTCGCACCGTGCTGTTCTCAGCGGTCATCGTGGCGCTGTCGATGGCGGTGATGGTGATCTTCCCGATGAACTTCCTGCGCTCCTTCGGCTACGCGGGTGTCGCGACTGTCGCGTTTGCCGCGCTGTCGGCCATCATCATCACGCCGGCGGCCCTAATGATGCTCGGCGACAGGGTCGATGCGCTGGACGTCCGGCGAGCAGTGCGCCGAATGCTCGGCCGGCCGGCACCTGCGCCACTGCCGATCGAGCAGCAGTTCTGGTATCGCGCAGGTAAATTCGTCATGCGTCACGCTGTTCCTATCGCCCTGGCCGTGATCCTGTTGCTCGTATTCCTCGGTGCCCCGTTCCTCGGGGTAAGGCCGGGTTTCCCGGATGATCGGGTGCTGCCGAAGTCGGCTTCGGCCCACCAGGTGGGAGACCTCTTGCGAGCAGATTTCGCCATCGACTCCGACTCCGAGGTCCCGATCGTCATCGTCGACTCAACCGGTCTGGACCGTGCCGCGGTGGACCGTTATGCCGCCGATCTATCCAAGGTTCCGGATGTGAACTCGGTGTCGGCGCCAAGTGGCACCTTTGTGGCAGGTGCGCTGAGCGGTCCACCACTGGCTGCCACCGGCGAGGCTGCCGGCAGCACCCTGCTGACCGTGGGCAGTTCGGTACCGCTGTTCTCGCAAGCCTCCGAGACCCAACTCAGCCGTATGCACGCGGTACCTGCGCCGGGTGGCCGTACCGCCGCGTTCGGCGGACTGGCACAGACCAACCGCGACAGCGTCGACGCCATCACCTCCAGGCTGCCCTTGGTGTTGGGCCTGATCGCCGCCATCATGCTGGTGCTGCTGTTCCTGCTCACCGGCAGCGTGGTGATCCCGATCAAGGCGTTGGTTCTCAACCTGCTCTCGCTGTCGGCGGCGTTCGGTGCAACCGTATGGATCTTTCAGGACGGCAACCTCGGCGGCCTCGGCACTACCACCACCGGAACACTGGTGGCCAATATGCCCGTGCTGTTGTTCTGCGTCGCGTTCGGGCTGTCGATGGACTACGAGGTTTTTCTGGTGTCCCGGATCCGGGAGTTCTGGTTGGCGTCACCACAGACATCAGCCGACAATGACGAAAGTGTGGCATTGGGCTTGGCCCACACCGGTCGTGTTATCACCGCCGCCGCACTGATCATGGCCATCTCCTTCGCGGCTCTGATTGCCGCCCAGGTGGCGGTGATGCGATTGTTCGGCACCGGCTTGACGCTGGCGATCCTGGTTGACGCCACCCTGGTTCGGCTGGTGCTGGTTCCGGCTTTCATGCATGTGCTGGGCAGATGGAACTGGTGGGCGCCCAAACCGCTGGTGAAGTTGCATGGGCTGCTCGGAATCAGCGAGGGCGCTGCCAGCGTTGGTCGGCACCGGATGGATCGGGCTACTCAGCGCCGCAATCGGCTTGCGTCCAAGAGTTCTTAGCCGAGGTAGTCCGATTCGAGGACCAGATCCGGAATCAACGACTGATACTCGACGTGGGTGCGGTGCTCGGTGGTCTTCCACAGCCGGCCCTGTTGCTCGCGCATGTAGGCGCGATATTTCGGTGCCCCGGGAAAGCCGACGTTGTCCGCGACGACAACCGTGCCCTGATGCAGCCAGCCGCGCTCGGCGATGGCGAGCAGGTCGGCCAGGTATGCGTTCTTGTCGTGATCGATGAATAGGAAGTCGATCGAATCGGCGGCGAATCCGTGCTGATCTCGCAACCTGTCCAGCGTGTGTCCGCCATCACCAATCGTTCCGACCACGCAGGTGATTTGATCGGCAACGCCTGCATGGTTCCAGATACGTTGCGCAACAAGGGCATTGGCGGCGCCCAACTCGACTGAAAAAATCCGTGCACTTGGTGCTGCCGCTGCAATGCGCAGAGCGCCGTACCCGCAGTAGGTACCCAACTCCAGCGCCAGCCGGGGATTCGCCCGCTTAACCGCGGCATCGAGCAGTTTGCCCTTCTCGTCGCCAACGCTGACCAGGAATGCCTTGTCGTACGAGTACTGATCCATCTTCGCAATCACGTCGCCGAGATCGCCGTGCCGGGCGTGAGCAACCACGTAATCCGCCGCAGCGGTTTCCCGGCCGTCACCCAGCTGGCCGGTCGTATTGAAATTCCGGACACTGATGCCCGCGCGTAACACCGACCACCGCAGCATTGGTAGATACCGGCGAAGTCCCATACGGTTACGCTACAGCTGGTGCCGGCCGAAAGACGTTGAGGGAATGGGGAATCCCGGTGGACACATCGCGGCGGCGTGACGACGCCGGACCAAGCCTGGGACGAAGGACGCTGGCACTGGGCTACGGCGTGGTGTGCCACGTGTCGTTCCTGCTCGGTGTGCTGACCATGATGGCGGCAATGTTTTTCGGGATGAGCCGATCGCTGGGTACCGTGCCGACGCCGTGGAATTGGATCGCCAATGCCGCCCTGCTGATCCAGTTTCCGCTCGTTCATTCACTGTTGCTCACCACGCGGGGCAGGGCGGTGCTCGCGGCTCTGGCGCCGCGTGGCACCGGGGCCACCCTGTCGACGACGACATACGTCACCATTGCCGCTTTACAGGTGTTTGCGCTCTTCGCTTTCTGGTCGCCGACGTCAACGATCTGGTGGCAGGCGACTGGGCCGGCACTGGTGGTCATGATCGTGCTCTACGCGGCTTCCTGGGCGTTGCTCGGAAAGTCCATGGTTGACGCCGGGTTGTCCGTGCAGACCGGCAGTCTGGGGTGGTCCGCGTTGCTTCGCGGACGTAAGCCGGTCTATCCGCCGATGCCGGTGACGGGCCTGTTCCGGCTGACCCGCCAGCCGATCTACGTCTCCTTCGCGTTGACCCTGTGGACCGTACCGACGTGGACACCCGACCAACTTGTGGTAGCAATCACGTTCACGGCCTACTGCCTGATCGCGCCACAGTTCAAGGAGGCCCGTTATCGGCGCATCTACGGCCGGACCTTCGATGATTACGCTCATAGCGTTCCGTACTGGTTTCCCTGGCCACGGCCGCCAAGAGAATCGCCGCCAGCGGCCCCCGGTGTCAGGCAACCGTAAGGGTCGGTCTTGTGAAACGAGGGCATACTGGAATCTATGTCCAGCAAATCGATATCCGGCGCTGCTCGTCCGATCAGCGTGATCGCGGGGGTTCAGGGCGCACTGCCCCCGAACCGCTACAGCCAGGACGAGATCACCGAGGCTTTCCTGAATTTTCCGGCGTTCGCCGGGCACGACAAAATAGTGCGCAGTCTCCATCGCTCCGCCAAGGTCGGCCACCGCCACCTGGTGCTACCGATTGAGGCCTACCCCGGGCTACAGGATTTCGGCGAGGCCAACGACCTCTACATCGAGCATGCGGTGGACCTGGCCTGCACGGCGTTGGCTGCGGCACTCGATGAGGCCGGCTTGAAGCCGACCGACGTGGACCTGGTCATGTCGACCACGGTGACCGGCATCAT
Organism: Mycobacteriaceae bacterium; assembly: GCA_037138275.1. Taxonomy (GTDB): domain Bacteria; phylum Actinomycetota; class Actinomycetes; order Mycobacteriales; family Mycobacteriaceae; genus Mycobacterium. The sequence goes on from JBAXIR010000007.1 coordinate 8,165, forward strand.
GGTGCCCTCGCTCGAGGCCCGGGTGGCGACTCGCCTCGGCCTGCGACCCGATGTGCGCCGGGTTCCGATGTTTGGCCTTGGCTGCGTTGCGGGTGCTGCAGGTGTGGCGCGACTGCACGACTATCTGCGCGGTGCGCCCGATGATGTTGCGGTGCTGCTGTCGGTGGAATTGTGCTCGCTCACCTTCCCCGCTCTGAAACCCGAAATTGCTGGATTTGTCGGAGGTGCGCTCTTCGGCGACGGAGCCGCGGCGGTGGTGGCGGTGGGTGAACGTCGAGCTCGCGAGATCGGCGCGCTCGGGCCCGACATCATCGATTCTCGCAGCCACCTCTACCCGGACTCGCTGCGCACTATGGGCTGGGATATCGGAGCAAGCGGTTTCGAATTGGTGCTATCCGCCGACGTTCCCGAGGTCGTCAGCCGGTACCTGCGCGACGACGTCACCGGCTTCCTCGGCGCGCACGACCTCGCCATCGACGACATCGGAACCTGGGTGAGCCACCCTGGCGGGCCCAAGGTGATCGAGGCCATCGTGGACAGCCTCGGCCTCCCCGATGATGCTCTTGAACTCACCTGGCGATCGCTGGCCGATGTCGGAAACCTGTCTTCGTCGTCGGTACTGCATGTGCTGCGGGACACCAAAGCCAAACACCCGGTCGCTGGGCCCAGTGTCATGATGGCGATGGGGCCCGGGTTCTGTTCCGAATTGGTTCTGCTGCAATGGCACTGATAGGTCGCCTCTCGTGATCTGGTACGTGCTGCTGATTGCCGCGGTTGCCGGCGAGCGGGTGGCGGAACTGGTTGTCTCCAACCGCAACCTCGCGTGGAGCCGAACCCGGGGCGGTATCGAGTTCGGCGCCGGTCACTATCCGGTCATGGTCGTCCTGCACACCGGACTGCTGGTGGGCTGCCTGGCTGAAGTGATCTGGTTGCACCGGCCGTTCCTGCCCGCACTTGGTTGGCCGATGCTGGTGATCGTGGTTGCGGCGCAAGTACTGCGCTGGTGGTGTATCACCACACTCGGGCGACAATGGAACACCCGCGTCGTGGTGGTGCCCGGGGCGCCGCGAGTCTCTGGCGGCCCCTATCGCGTGATACCGCACCCCAATTACGTCGCGGTGATCGCCGAGGGTGTGGCGTTGCCTCTGGTCCACACTGCCTGGATTACCGCGCTGGTTTTCACCGTGCTCAACGCCGCGCTACTGACCACACGCATCACCACGGAGAACAATGCACTGGCGAGGTTGGCATGATCGACCTGTTGGTTGCAGGCGGGGGACCGGGCGGACTGGCGACAGCCACCCATGCCGCGAAGGCCGGTTTGGACGTCGTCGTCGTGGAACGCCGCCCCGGGCCGATCGACAAGGCATGCGGCGAAGGCCTGATGCCGCACACCGTCAAGCAACTCAAGAAAATCGGTGTCAGTCCGCACGGCAAGGCGTTTCGCGGTATCACCTACCTGGACTCCACCCGATCGGTCCGGGCGAACTTCCGGTCGGGTGAGGGCTTGGGCATGCGGCGCACTGCGCTCTCCGAAGCCCTCCACGATGCCGCCTCGTCCGCCGGAGTCCGGATAGTCCACGGTGATATCGGCGAGGTAAGCCAGGATGCGTCGTCGGTCCGTTGTGGCGATCTGCGTGCGCGCTACCTCGCCGCCGCGGATGGTCTGCATTCGCCGATTCGCCGTTCCCTCGGATTGGATCTACCCAGTCGCGGCAGACGCCGATGGGGGATCCGCCGGCATTTCCAGATCGCGCCCTGGAGTGACACCGTCGAGGTGTACTGGGCGCACGACACTGAGGCCTATGTGACGCCGATTGCCGAGGATTCGGTGGGTGTCGCGATTCTCACATCTCGGCAGGGCAGGTTTGACGACCACCTTGCTGAATTTCCCGCTCTGGCAGCACGGCTCACCGGTGTACCGCATGACTCCGACCGTGCCGCCGGTCCGCTGCGCCAACGGGTGCGCAGTCGAACCTCGGGACGGGTGATGCTGGTCGGCGATGCCGCCGGCTACGTGGACGCGCTCACCGGTGAAGGCATGGGTATCGCATTCGGCGGTGCGGAGTTGCTGGTGAAGTGCGTGCTGGCCGATGCCCCCGGCGCCTACGACCGCCAGTGGCGGCAGATGTCGCGTCGCTACCGGGCATTGACCGCGGGCCTGCTGCAGGCAAGCGGTTGCGCGCCGGTTCGGTCGATGATCGTGCCCGCCGCAAGTGCAGTTCCGAGAGCCTTCAGCGGAATCGTCAATCTTCTGGCCTACTAGTCACCATGGTCAGGATCAGGCGTTGACGGCCGAGGACGGGCAACCGGCGAGTGGGCGGGTCGACGGCCTCAGCGATATGGAGTTGTTCGAGGACTGTTCGGCTGAACAGGTCCGCGCCATCGCAGAGCGTTTACAGCCGTTGCGGGCCGGCCCCGGTGAAGTGCTGATGCGCCAGGGCGAGCAGGCGGTGTCGTTCATCCTGATCGAGTCCGGCCGGGCCGAGGTCCACCACACCGGAGACGACGACGCGGTGGTGGTCGGCGAGGTTTGCGCCGGGGTGATCGTCGGCGAGATCGCGTTGTTGCGCGACAGACCCCGCGTCGCCACCGTCACGGCCACCGAACCGCTGAGCGGCTACATCGGAGACCAGAAGGCGTTTTCGGTTCTGGCCGACCTGCCGGGAGTCAGCGAGCGACTGCTGCGCACCGCGCGCCAGCGACTGGCCGCATTCGTCACTCCCATTTCGGTTTCGCTAAACGACGGCAGCGAATTGATGCTGCGACCGGTGCTGCCCGGCGACAGCGAACGGTCCACCCATCCCTCGGTGGAATTCTCCAGCGAGACGATCTACCGACGGTTCATGTCCGCCCGCGAACCGAGTCCGGCGCTGATGGATTACCTGTTCCAGGTCGACTACGTGGAGCACTTCGTCTGGGTTGTAGTCGATGGTGCAGACGGGCCGGTTGTGGCCGATGCGCGATTCGTCCGGGATGCCACCGACCCGAGTGTGGCGGAGATCGCGTTCATCGTGGCCGACGACTACCAGGGCCGCGGCATCGGCAGCATTTTGATGGATGCGCTCACCGTCGCTGCGCATATCGGCGGGGTGCGCCGGTTTACCGCCCGCTTGCTTTCCGACAACGTAGGGATGCGGACGATTCTCGATCGGTACGGTCCGCAGTGGGAGCGTGACGAACCCGGTGTCGTGACAACGGAGTTCGACGTTCCGGGCACCGACGAATTGCGCATCGACCCCGCGATGGCGGTTGAGATTCGGGCGATGGCGCGCCAAGTCGTGCGCGCGGCGGCCTAGCGGATCAGACGGTGATTTTGGTGTCGGCGTTGATCATGGCGGCCGCATCACGCACGACCTGGCCCTGGTCCTGTGGGGCGTCGGCGTTGAGTTGCACCACGAAGACCGCGCCGTCCTTGCCGGGGATGACGATGGTTTCCTGAGCGATGTAGCGTCGCTCGTCGCCCCTGAGATAGGTGGCCTGGAACTTGATCGAGTCGAACCCGCTGACCGTGCTCTTCTGCACATCGCCGTCCTGGATATAGCCGGGCAGGTTCTGCAACATGCCCGGTGCGTACTCCAGGATCTTCGCCGGGTCGACATCGCCGGTGAGCGTGGAGATGATCGCCGTCACGAACGGTGGATCGTTGGGGTTGACGGCCTTCTGGTAGACGATCGCACCGTAGGCCCACGCCGGAGTCTTCGCGCCGGCCAACTCCCAGTCCGGCGGCGTCGCGAAATCGAACACCGGAGCCCCAGGTTCATCCTTCTTGAACGGTGTCTCGATGATCTTGTTGTCGTTGACGTAGTCGGCAATGGTCTTGTTCGGACCGGCGGGCATATCCGGTGTGGCCGCGGCCGAACTCGACACGGCGACGCTGGAGGCGGCCGAGCTCGCTTCGGACTTGACCTCGGTCTTGGTGGCGTTGCAGCCGGCCAGCGTGATGCTCAACGTCACGGCGCACAGCCCCACGGTGGTGACCATCGACATCTTCTTCATCCGGTCAGTACTCCCTCGTCCCGTGGCCGCGTTCCGCTGACCGCTTCGAATCTGCAGCTTAGTGCCCACCCGTGGGGAAATCGAACGCAACCTCGGTGGCGGATTCAGCTACCTGGGCTCAGGCGGTAGGTTGGCGAAATGCGGAGATCGATCATCGGTACCGGTCTGGCCACGGCGGCCGCGGCCGTCGTCGGCGGCGCGGTGAGCCGCGACGGGGTTGAAAACTGGTACTCCCAGATCCGCAAGCCGCGTTATGTACCGCCGAACGTCGCGTTCCCGATCGCCTGGACGATGCTGTACGTCGATATCGCGGCCACCTCCGCGGCGACGATCAACCGGTTCCGGGCCGACGGCGATAATGCCAAGGCGCGCACCTACATTGCGGCGCTGGGCGTCAACCTAGTGCTCAATGCCGGGTTCAGCTGGGTCTTCTTCAACCGGCACCGGACCGGCCAGGGTGCGATCGTGGCCGGGTTGCTGGCGGCCAGCAGCGCGGACCTGGTTCGCCGCGCCGCCGACGCCGACCCCAAACTGGGTGTCGCACTGGCGCCCTATCCGCTGTGGTGCACCTTCGCGACGGTGCTGTCCACCGACATCTGGTGGCTTAACCGCTAGAACGCCATCTGCTGCGGCACGAAACGGTCAGTGACATCACCGACAAGGGACGCGATCGTTGTCGTTCCACAACACGCAAGTGCACATGATCGGCAAGCTATTCCATCGCGCCCGTCATCGGGCTTGGGTGCCAAGGCGGCGGGGCCTGCAGGCCCCGTGGTATCAAAGCGGCGTGCACCGGCGCGTGGTGGGTCTGGCAATGCTTGTCTGTGTGAGCGCGTGTGGTTCACCGCCGAACCCGCCGCCGCAGTCGGCGGTGACCGCGCCCCGGGAGGTCGACCCCGCCAACGTCATCAGGGTGCGGTCGGTGCTGCCGCAGGGATATGAGGTCGCAGAGTTGAACGGACCGGCCAGTGCTGCCGGTCTGTGGGGATTCGGGACCGGTTGGACCGCCGATCCAGCGCAGTGTGCGCGTCTGGCCGATCCGGCGCCGTCTGACCCCGGTGCCCGCGGGCTGTCGGCGTCGGGATCGGGCGGAACAGTCTTCGTTGTGGCGAGCGCAATGACGGACGACGCGGCAGGGTTTGATCTGCCGACGCAATGTGACAGGTGGACAATGACTTTCGTTCACACCAGCGCTGAAGTGACCCGAATTGAAGCCCCCGTGATCGAGGGTGCGGTGACCGTCGCCTGGCGGGCGGCGACTCGCACCATCGTGGAGGCCGGCAGTGAGACCAATGCGCTGGCCACTGCGGCGTTCGCCTATTTCGACCACCATGTCGCATACGTCACGCTGATCACCGACCCCGGATCGCCGCACCCCCCGCTGGATCCGGGATTCGTCGCGGACACCCTCGCCACCACGGTGGCGGCGTTGCGCGGTTGAGCGGCCGGGTTTCGGTAAGTTGACCTCCGATGGATATGCGCGGAGTGGTCATCGTTTCCCTGGGTGTCGGCGTGCTGGCCGGCTGCGGTGCCGATCAGAGCACCACCGCCGACATTGCGAAGATTTCGGATGTCAAGGTCAGCTTTGGGCCGCAGTTCACGGTCACCGGGGTGACGCCGACCGGTATCGACCCCAAGGTGCTCAGTGGTCAGAAACTGCCCGACGGATTGAAGTTTGAACCGTCCGGCTGCGCCCGATTCGCCACCGGCCAACTGGTGCCCGCCGGCACCGAGGGCAATATGGCGGCGGTGTCGGCCGAGGGCGAGGGTAACCGTTTCATCGTGATCGCCGTCCAGACCAATGAAGCGGTTCCGGTGGTCGCGCCCGGTTCCGATTGCCGCAGGGTGGCCTTCGCCGGCGCAGGAGTCAAGGGGACGGTGGAGGACGTAGAGGTACCCAAGATCGAGGGAACCGAGACCATCGGGGTGCATCGGGTGGTGCAGACGATGGTCGATGGCACGGTCCGAACCGGTGAGGTCTACAACTACTCCGCCCATTTCGGCGACTACCAGGTGATCGTGTCGGCCAATCCTCTGGTGCTGCCGGGTCAGCCGGTAGCGGGCGTCAACACCCAGCGCGCCCGCGATCTATTGATCGCCGGGGTCAACGCCATCCGTCATTAGGTGATCCGCTGATTCGCTGAGTGGTCAGCGCCAACTGGGCAGCCAGATCTGCATGTTCCAGGTGGACTGCGAGATCGGAATCCCGGTCAGAATCGGATACATCCAGGCGAAGTTGGTGATCACCAGCGCCACATAACAGCACACCACGAGGACACCCAGGGTTCGGCGTTCAGCATTGCGGGTCGGTTTGAACAGGATGTCGCCGAGGATCAGGGCGATCATCATGATCAGGAACGGCGCCATCGTGACCGCGTAGAAGAAGTACATCTGCCGGTCGATTGCGGCGAACCACGGCAGCCAGCCCGCGCAATACCCGACCAGTGCTACTCCGTACCGCCAGTCTCGGCCGACGACGGCCCGCCACGCGGCGTACAGCAGTACCGGGACTGCCAACCACCACATCGCCGGTGTGCCGACGAGCATGACAGCTTTGACGCACGACGCCGCCCCGCAACCGGGCACATTCTGGTCGTCGATGGCGTAGAGCACCGGACGCAGCGACATCGGCCATGTCCACGGCTTGGACTCCCACGGATGGTGATTGCCCGCGGCGTTCGTCAGCGTGGAATGGAAGTGATAGGCCTTGTTGGTGTAGTGCCACAGCGAGCGGATCGCATCCGGCGGTTGGTACCACTGCCGCGGCCCGATCGACTGGCCCACCTCATGGCGGTTGACCGCCGTCTCAGAGGCGAACCAGGGCGCGTACGCCAACAGGTACACGGCCATCGGAATCAGGCCGAAAACCCAGGCCGCCGGGCCCAGATCGCGCCGGAGCACGCCGGTCCACGGCATCTGAACCCGATAGGTTCGCCTGGCCGCGACGTCGAATGCCAGGGACATCACACCGAAGAACAGCACGAAGTACAGACCGGACCACTTCGTCGCGCACGCCAACCCGAGCAGGACCCCGGCGCCGAACCGCCACCACCGCACACCAAGCCTTGGGCCCCAGGGGGTTTCGGCGATCCGGCCTTGGCGCAATGCGATGTGCATCCGCTGCCGAACTTGATCGCGATCGACCATCAATGCACCGAACGCGGCCACCACGAAGACGCTCATGAAGTTGTCCAGCAGTGCGCTTCGGGCGGCGACGAAGCTCACCCCGTCGCAGACGATGAGCAGACCCGCGACGGCGCCGATCAGGGTGGAGCGACTGATCCGGCGGACGATGCGGGTCACCAGCGCCACCAGGATCACACCGAACACCGCACTGGTGAAACGCCAGCCAAGTCCGGTGTATCCGAACAACGCCTCGCCGATGGCGATCAGGTCCTTGCCGACTGGCGGGTGAACCACCAGTCCGAAGCCGGGGTTGTCCTCGACCCCGTAGTTGTGCAGAAGTTGCCACGCTTGCGGGGCGTAATGCTTCTCGTCGAAGATCGGCGTGCCGGCGTCCGTGGGTGAGCCCAGGTTCATCATTCGCGTCAGGGCGCCCAGCGCGGTGACGACCGCCGTCGCCGCCCAGCCCTCCAGCCGGTCGATCGGCCCGAAATCGGCGACCGGTTTGATAGGTCCGGGGCTGATGACGTCGGGCGCAGGCTGCGCTTCGATCAGCTCGTCGGCCGGGGCGGTCACGACTGCGATCGTAGGGTGTGGGAGTGAGTACCGGTCGGCTGCTGCTTGGCGCCACCCCGCTGGGTTATCCCGGTGACGCGTCGAAACGCCTGCTTGACGCCCTGCGAACGGCTGATGTCGTGGCCGCCGAGGACACCCGCCGGGTACGTACGCTGGCGAAGTCGCTGGATGTCGAGATCGGCGGCCGGGTGGTCAGCCTGTTCGACCAAAACGAAGCGGCGCGGGTGCCCGGGTTGGTCGCCGAGATCAGCGACGGAGCGACCGTGTTGGTGGTCAGCGACGCCGGGATGCCGCTCATCAACGACCCCGGCTACCGGATGGTGACGGCCTGTGTGGCGGCCGGACTACCGGTGTCCTGTCTGCCCGGGCCGTCTGCGGTGACGACGGCACTGGCCGTGTCCGGCCTGCCGACCGACCGGTTCTGCTTCGAGGGGTTCGGACCACGCAAGCGCTCAGCGCGGCGGGCGTGGCTGGCAACCTTTGCCGCCGAATCGCGAACGGTGGTGTTCTTCGAGTCGCCTCGGCGCCTGGCCGACTGCCTCTGCGATGCCGTCGAGGAGTTGGGCGGTGCGCGTCGCGCGGTGATCTGTCGGGAGTTGACCAAGCTGCACGAGGAGGTGCGCCGCGGCACCCTGGCCGAGTTGGCGCAGTGGGCCGGCGATGGGGTGCTCGGTGAGATCACCGTCGTGCTCGCCGGAGCGCAACCCATCGTCGATCTCGACACACTGGTCGCAGAGGTGGGCCTGCTCGCCGGCGCCGGCATGCGGGTCAAAGATGCCTGTGCCCAGGTGATTGGCGCGCACGCCGGTGGGCCCTCGAAGCGGGAACTCTATGACGCAGTGCTGCGCGCGCGGGAGGCCTGAGTCACGATCGGTGCCGCTTTGTGCAGGCACTCCTGCCACTCGGCATCCGGATCGGAGTCGGCGGTGATCCCACCGCCGACACCGAGTACCGCACCGCCCAGAGCGTCGAACTCCACCGTGCGGATGGCGACATTGAGTTCGCAGCCCGCGATCGGCGATACGAGACCGACGGTGCCGCAGTACACACCGCGCCGGTGTGGCTCCCACTGCGAAAGCAGTTGCCGCGCGCGGGTTTTCGGTGTGCCGGTCACTGAGGCTGGCGGGAAGGTGGCGGCCAGCAATTCCGAGGCGGGCAGATCGACCGGCACCTGTGCCGACACCGTGGAGACCAGATGCCACACCCCGGGCGCCGGATACACCGCCAGCAGTTCCGGTACCGTCACCGTGCCGGTCAGCGCCACCCGACTCAGATCGTTGCGCACCAGGTCGACGATCATGATGTTCTCCGCGACGTCTTTGGCCGAGGCGCGCAATTCCTCCGGCCGGGCATGGCGCGGCAGTGTGCCCTTGATCGGACTCGAACTCACCTGGTCTCCCACTCGGCGCAGGAACAACTCCGGCGACAGCGATGCCACCGCGCCCCAGTCGCCCGCGAGGTAGGCCGCGCGCGCCGGGCCGGTTGCGGCCACCGCGTCGGCGAAGAAGTCCAGTGGTGCGCCGGTGACGGTGCCGGTGAACTGGGTGCAGACACACGCCTGATAAACCTCGCCCGCCCCGATCGCCTCAAGACACGAGAGCACACCTGCGCGGTGCCGGTCGATATCCGGACGCCGCCAGTTGATGTCGCAGCTGTGGTGAACCGGCGGCACCGCAAGTGCGGGCGGCAGCCAATCGGGAAGTTGTTGGCCGGAAAGGCTTTCGAACCACCATCGGTCGGCTGAGTCCAGGCGCAGCACGCAGTCCGTCCACCCGCCGGCCGCTTCCGGAATTCTCGGCGGCGACCCGTCAGCGCCGGCGTCCGGATAGGACAGGTAGCCGATCCAGCCGCCGCCGACCGCACCCGGCTCCGCTCGGGACGTCGTCAAGTCCGGTGAACCGGGGAACACCGCGTCCGGATCGACCGGTCGCACCGACACACTCGGCGCGATCACCGCGGCCGAGTCGAACCAGTCGCCGATCAGAGCGGCCGGCGGTGGCAGCCGCAGAGCGCGCGCGCCGGCGGCGACCGCGCGCAGCACGACGTCGGCGGTGCCGAGGTCGCCCAGTCGCTCGGTGCGCATTGCTCTAGCTTGCTGTCTCGCGCGAGCAGACGCAAAAGGCTCCGACACGCCGAGCCTGCGGAGGCATTTGCGCCTGCTCGCGGGGAACTAGGGGGTCTCGTAGCGGGGGAACACACCGGTCGGCGCGGGCAGCGCGGTGCCCGGAACCAGACGGGTGTCCAGCGAGGTGAAGTCGCGCTGCCCGGCCGATTGGCCCAACAGATCGAGCAATGTGGCGGCTGATTGCGGCATCACCGGCTGTACCAGGACCGCGGCGATCCGCACGGCCTCGCAGGTGACGTACAGCACGGTTCGGAACCGGATCTGGTCGGTCTCAGATTCCGACCTGCGCAGTACCCACGGCTCCTGAACGGAGAAATAACGGTTGGCCGCGCCCAGCATCAGCCAGATCGCTTCCAGGCCCTGATGCATGGCCTGTTCGTCGAAGGCGGCTCGAACACGTGCCAGCAGGCCGTCGGCCAACCTCAGCAGTTCGGTGTCCTCGGCGCTGAACTCGCCGGGTTCGGGCACCCGGGCGTCGAGGTTCTTATTCACCATCGACAGCGAGCGCTGTGCCAGGTTTCCCAACTCGTTGGCCAGATCGGTGTTAATCCGGCCGATGATCCCGTCTTCGCTGTAACTGCCGTCCTGGCCGAACGGCACCTCGCGCAGGAGGAAGTAGCGAACCTGGTCCACTCCGAAGCTCTCCACCAGGGCGACCGGGTCGACGACATTGCCGACGGACTTGCTCATCTTCTCGCCCCGGTTGTAGAGGAATCCGTGCGCGAAGACTTTGCGCGGCAACGCGATTCCCGCCGACATCAGGAAAGCCGGCCAGTACACGGTGTGGAACCGGATGATGTCCTTACCAATCATATGCAGATCAGCAGGCCAATAGCGTTGGTAGAGAACCGATTCCGTGTCCGGATAGCCAACGCCGGTGAGGTAGTTGGTCAGCGCGTCGACCCACACGTACATCACGTGTTCGGCGTCGCCGGGTACCGGCACACCCCAGGTGAAGGAGGTTCGCGAGATCGATAGGTCGCGTAGGCCGCCGGAGACGAAGCTGACCACTTCATTGCGGCGCACCTCCGGCGCGATGAAGTCCGGATGTTCACCGTAGTGCGCAAGCAGCCGGTCGGTATAGGCCGACAGCCGGAAGAAGTAGGTCTGCTCCTCGGTCCAGGTGACAGGTGTGCCGGTCTCTGTGGCGACCCGGGTTCCGTCGGCAACAACGTCAGTCTCGGCCTCGGTGAAGAATCGTTCGTCGCGCACCGAGTACCAACCGGAGTAGCTGTCGAGGTAGATGTCGCCGGCCTCGGCCATCCGCTGCCACAGTGCCGTCGACGCCGCATAGTGGTCGGGGTCGGTGGTGCGGATGAAGCGGTCGAACGAGATATTGAGCATCTCCTCCAAGCGCTGAAACTGATCGGAGTTGCGCCGGGCGTAGTCAGCGGTCGCGATGCCTTCGGCGGCGGCGGCCTGCGCCATCTTCAGGCCGTGTTCGTCGGTGCCGGTCAGGAACCGGACGTCGAATCCGTCGAGTCGTTTGAATCGGGCGATCGCGTCGGTGGCGACGTACTCGTAGGCATGTCCGACATGCGGTGCGCCGTTCGGGTAGGCGATCGCGGTGGTCACGTAGAACGGGGTCTTACTCATGTCGGGTTCACCTTATTGTGTGGGGCGTGAGTTCGAAGCGTCCGGCACCGCCGCCGCCAGTGCCGTTGACGCCGTTGATCGATGCGCACACGCATCTCGACGCGTGCGGTGCTCGCACACCCGACGACGTCCGCGCCGTGCTCGACCGAGCCGAGGCGGTCGGTGTGCTCGCGGTGGTCACCATCGCCGACGATCTGGACTCAGCACGCTGGGCCGCGGCCGCGGCCGAATGGGATCACCGGGTCTACGCCGCCGTCGGACTGCACCCCACCCGCGCGGATTCGCTGACCGAGTCGGCCCGTTCGGAGATCGAGGCATTGGCATCAGCACCGCGGGTGGTGGCGATCGGCGAGACGGGTATCGATCTGTATTGGCCCGGAAAGCTCGACGGGTGTGCGCAACCGGCCAGCCAGCGCGAGGCGTTCGCCTGGCATATCGATCTGGCCAAACGCACCGGCAAGCCGTTGATGATCCACAACCGCGATGCCGACGACGCGGTCCTCGATGTGTTGCGCTCTGAGGGCGCGCCGGAGACGGTGATCTTCCACTGCTTCTCCTCCGGTCCCGAGATGGCCCGGCAGTGCATCGACGCCGGGTGGATTCTGAGCCTGTCCGGCACCGTCAGCTTTAAGAACTCTCATGCATTGCGGGAGGCCGCCGCTCTCATCCCGTCCGGCCAACTCCTGGTGGAGACCGACGCGCCATTTCTCACCCCGCACCCGTTCCGCGGTGCGCCCAACGAGCCGTACTGCCTGCCCTACACCGTGCGCGCACTGGCCGATCTGCTGGATGTCCCGGCCGAGCAGGTGGCCGGGGATTCCGCGGCGACGGCCCGACGGGTCTACGCCCTCGGCGCCGGGTGACGCACAGTCCGACGGGGCATCTGGGATGCCGGCGGGCGAATCAGACAACACTCGGGTCGTCTACTCCGGAAAGGTGTTTCGGAACAGTGTGATTCGACCAGAGCAAATCAGGAGCGAGACGGCCGATTGGGGTACTCTGATGATTGAGGGAAGCGGACGAATTAGAGTAATTTCACCCATCCCTGCGGGGGTCGAGGACATCTATCCTCGTTCCAGCAGTTTTAGCAACATACGAAGAACAGTTAACTATCGCCGAAGTGACGCGGGCCCGACCGGGCCGGGGGGCGTGGCCAGTCTGCGGAAGAGGGGCATCATGACCATCCGTCTGCTGACACGCACGGAAATCCGAAACCTGGCCAAGGAACTCGACTTTCGGCCGCGAAAGGCACTGGGCCAGAACTTCGTCCACGATGCCAATACGCTTCGCCGCATCGTCACGGCCTCCGGCATCACCAAATCCGACCACGTCCTCGAGGTCGGCCCGGGACTGGGTTCGCTGACCCTTGCCGTGCTGGATCGTGGTGCCACCGTCACCGCCGTCGAGATCGACTCGGTGCTGGCCGAACGGCTGCCCAAGACCATCGCCGAGCATTCGCACAGCGAGATCCACCGTCTGACCGTCCTCAATCGCGACATCCTCGGCATCCGGCGCGCCGATTTCGCCGCGCAACCCACCGCCCTTGTGGCGAACCTGCCGTACAACATCGCGGTGCCCGCCCTGCTGCACCTGCTGGCTGAGTTCCCCACCATCCGCACCACGATGGTGATGGTGCAGTCCGAGGTTGCCGATCGCCTGGGCGCCGAACCGGGTGGCAAGGACTACGGCGTGCCCAGCGTGAAGGCACGGTATTTCGGCGACGTTCGCCGCTACGGCACGGTCTCGCCGACTGTTTTCTGGCCCATCCCGCGGGTGTACTCCGGCCTGGTGCGCATCGATCGCTACGAGACGACCCCGTGGCCCGCCGACGACGTGTTCCGGAATCAGGTCTTCGAACTCATCGACATCGCGTTCGCGCAGCGCCGCAAGACCCTGCGTAATGCATTCCTGGACTGGGCGGGCTCTGGCAACGCCTCCGCCGAGCGCCTACTGGCGGCCAGTATCGATCCGGCGCGGCGCGGCGAGACGCTGAGCGTGGCCGACTTCGTTCGGCTGCTGCAGCGGTCCGGTACCGCGGTCCGATTCGACGGTGCAACCGATGGTGCGACGCAGCAGGCCGACGCACGCTGATCGGCGCGATACCCTCATGCGGTGCCCAGGACTGGCAATACCGCAGCGGAGTGGGCGCCCACCGGGTCGGTGACGGTTCGGGTTCCCGGCAAGGTGAATCTCTATCTCGGTGTGGGTGACCGCCGCGCGGACGGCTATCACGAACTGACCACCGTCTTCCATGCTGTATCGCTGGCCGACGACATCACGGTGCGCGCCGCTGACATTCTCTCCCTGCGGGTCCACGGCGAGGGCGCCGATGAGGTTCCGGCCGATGCCCGAAACCTCGCGTGGCAGGCCGCTGAACTGATGGCCGGGCACGTCGGGCGCTCGCCGGATGTGGAGATCACCATCGACAAGTCGATCCCGGTGGCCGGCGGAATGGCTGGTGGCAGCGCGGACGCCGCGGCAGTACTGGTCGGGATCAACGCGCTGTGGGAACTGGGTGTCCCGCGCCGCGATCTGCATGCGATCGCCGCCCGACTCGGAAGCGACGTGCCGTTCGCGCTGCATGGCGGGACGGCTCTCGGGACCGGCCGGGGTGAGGAACTCACAACGGTCTTGGCGCGCAACAGCTTTCACTGGGTGCTGGCCTTCGGTGCGGGCGGGCTGTCGACAGCCGCGGTGTACGCCGAGATCGACCGGCTGCGGGCGGCCGGGGAGCCACCGCAACTTCTCGATCCCGAGCCACTGCTGACCGCGCTGTCTAGCGGTGACCCGCACGAGTTGGCGCCGCTGCTGGGCAATGACCTGCAGCCTGCCTCGCTCAGCCTGGAGCCGAACCTGCGACGAACCCTGCGGGCCGGCGCCGAGGCCGGCGCACTGGCCGGCATCGTCTCGGGCTCCGGACCGACATGTGCGTTTCTGTGCGCCTCTGCCGAGGCGGCCGTGCAGGTCAGTGCGGAGTTGGCCGGAGCCGGGGTGTGCAGAACAGTGCGGGTGGCCAGCGGTCCGGTCAATGGTGCCCGCGTCGTACCCTCGGCCTGAGAGCTGGGCGACTGGCGCCACTGGTTTGGCTGCCGGCGGAGGGGGCCGACGCGTGACACGGCTGCCGGCGAATGGGTTTGGCAGGATCTTAAGGAAAGCTTAAGATGGCCTCGGTGACTACCAGCGGCTCGATGTTGTGCGTCTGCGGATCGCCCGCCGCGACACGAGGTGGGCGAGGCGGCGCCGACGCTGACGGTCGATCACCGATTCGAGACCGAAAAGCTTCCGACTTATCTGGGCGCGCCGCCGACGCCACAGGTGGACCCTGGCGGAGCATGGTTTTTCGGGCGCTGTTGGCGACGGCGAGCCGGATACCGAGGAGGTCGTCGTGAGCCGATTCACGGACAAGATGTTCCACAGCGCCATGACCAGCGACAAGGGCATGGTGACCGGGGAACCCCAGGAATCGGTCCGGCATACCTGGCGTGAGGTGTACGAACGTGCCCGGTGCATCGCCGGGGGATTGGCCGCCGCCGGGGTAGGCCGGGGCGATGCCGTCGGAGTGCTGGCGGGTGCGCCGGTGGAGATAGCCCCCACCGCTCAGGCGCTGTGGATGCGTGGCGCCAGCCTGACGATGTTGCACCAGCCGACCCCCCGCACCGACCTTGAGCACTGGGCTAGGGACACTGCGAACGTGATCGACATGATCGACGCCAAAGCTGTCGTCATCTCGGAGCCGTTCCTGGTGGCAGGGCCGATTCTGGCCGAGCGGGGCGTGAAGGTCCTTACGGTCGAGGAATTGCTGGCCGCCGATCCCGTCGACCCGTTGGAGACCGGCGAGGACGATGTCGCCCTGATGCAGCTGACGTCCGGATCGACCGGCTCCCCGAAAGCCGTGGTGATCACCCACCGCAACATTCACTCCAACGCGGAGGCCATGTTCGTCGGCGCCGGGTACGACGCTGCCACCGACGTCATGGTGAGCTGGCTGCCCTGCTTCCACGACATGGGCATGGTCGGCTTTCTCACGGTCCCAATGTATTTCGGCGCCGAACTGGTCAAGGTGACCCCGCTGGACTTCCTTCGGGACACGCTGCTGTGGGCCAAGCTGATCGACAAGTACAAGGGCACCATGACCGCGGCGCCCAACTTCGCCTACGCCCTGTTCGCCAAACGGCTGCGCCGCCAAGCCAAGCCGGGCGAGTTCGATCTGTCGACGCTGCGATTCGCGCTGTCGGGCGCTGAACCCGTCGACCCCTCCGACGTCGAGGATCTGCTGGATGCGGGCAAGCCATTCGGGCTGCGCCCGGAGGCCATCCTGCCCGCCTACGGTATGGCCGAGACGACGCTGGCGGTGTCGTTCTCCGAGTGTGGTGCCGGGCTTGTGGTCGACGAGGTCGACGCCGATCTGCTGGCCGCACTACGCCGTGCTGTTCCGGCCACCAAGGGCAACACCCGCAGGTTGGCCTCGCTGGGTCCGCTGCTGCAGGATATTGAGGCTCGGATCGTCGATGAGCAGGGCAACTCGCTGCCAACGCGCGGTGTCGGCGTCATCGAACTGCGGGGCGAATGCCTGACATCGGGATACATCACGATGGGCGGCTTCGTTGCGGCGCAGGATGCGGACGGCTGGTTGGACACCGGCGATCTCGGCTATCTGACTGAGAACGGCCACGTCGTGGTGTGCGGCCGGGTCAAGGACGTCATCATCATGGCCGGCCGCAATGTCTATCCCACCGATATCGAACGTGCCGCGGGAACCGTCGAGGGCGTTCGGCCGGGCTGTGCGGTGGCGGTTCGACTCGATGCCGGCCACTCACGCGAGACGTTCGCGGTGGCCGTCGAATCCAACGAGTGGGAGGACCCCGCCCAGGTACGCCGTATCGAGCAGCAGGTCGCGCACGCGGTCGTCGGCGAGGTGGGCGTGCGGCCGCGCAATGTGGTGGTGCTCGGCCCGGGAACCATCCCCAAGACACCCTCGGGCAAACTGCGTCGCGCGAACTCGATCGCTCTGGTCACCTGAACACGACGCGGTAATGCCGGTCTGCCGAGCCAAACAGCGTTGCCTTTAGTAGGCTTCCATCAGTCAACTCAGGAGAGGGTCCGGTATGGCCAAACGTTTGGTAACGGCGATCGTGACGGCGGGCGTTCTCGCCGGAGGGGTTTCGGTGGGTATCGCCTACGCGGGCGGTCCGAGCGGCACCGTTGCGGAAGATATCTCGGTGGCTGTCGGCACCGGTACATTCGAGGACTTTGCGGATGGTGTGGGAGGTCTGATGGACGAAGCCGGTTTCACCGCCACCGGCCCCACCAACGAAGCGGCCTCGGCAGCGGTGATCGCCGCGTGTCAGGCCGCCGGTGGTGTTGAATGCACCGCCGACGAAGTCACCAACGACAACCTTTGCATCGTGTCTGTCGCTTCTGATCTGACCGGTGTCGTGTCCGGTGGTGCCGGACCGACCATCGAAGCTGCCACCCAGGACGCTCTGAGCAGGGCGGCGGCCGCCGGCACGCCCGAGGGCGATGACGCCGTGGTTCTCGTATCGGACTGCCCCTGATGACCGCGCGAACTTCTGGTAACCCGAGAGGCGGAAGACACATGACAGGTCGAGGCAAGACGGCACTGCTGATGGCGAGTTTGGTTGTGGTGTCGGGGGTTTCAGCTCCCCCCGCCAGTGCCCGACCGACCTGTCAGAGCACGCCCTTCCAGACTATCTGCCAGACCAACGGCAGCGTGTCGATCAAGGCAAGGCCGGGTACGGTGGCACCCCCCGCCAACATTCCGCACATCCCGTGGCTCGGCAGTCCCGGACGTCGTCGCTGACGCGATTCGCTCCACCACACACGGCTGATCCCAACGGATCAGCCGTGTGTTTTTTTACCAGGCATGCACCTGGTTCTGGGCCGGTTCCAGCCCGGCCTCGACCAGCACTTCGGTGGCGTCGGCCGCCAGCTCGCAGATCGTGGCCAATTCAGAGCGTTCCGCCGCAGTGAACGGCTCCAGCACGAATGCCGCCGGATCTTTGCGTCCGGGCGGGCGGCCGATGCCGATCCTTACTCGCTGAAAGTCCTTGGTGCCCAGTGCATTTGCTACCGAGCGCAGTCCATTGTGGCCGCCCTCGCCGCCGCCCAGCTTGAGCCTGATCTTGCCGAAGTCGATATCGAGTTCGTCGTGGATGACGATCATGTCGGCGGGGGAGACCGAGTAGAACTTCGCCAGCGGTCCGATGTGGCGGCCGGATTCGTTCATAAAGGTTCGCGGTTTGGCCACGACGACGGAACGATTTCCCAATCTGCCGGTGACGATCTCGGCACCCGAGCGCTTGTGCACTTTGAATGGTGCACCCAGGCGTTCGGCCAGCAGATCGGCCACCATGAACCCGACGTTGTGCCGTGTCTTGGCGTACTGCGGTCCGGGGTTGCCCAGGCCGACGACCAATAATGGTGCGGCCATCTGCGTGACTGGTGGCTCGACTTACTCGGCCGGGGCCGAATCGCCCTCGCCCTCGGCCTCGTCCGCGCTCTCGGCAGTGGCTTCGGCGGCTTGCTCCTCCACCGACTCGCCACCGCCCTCGGACTCGAGGTCCTCGGCCGTCGGCGCCGCGACGACATTGACCACGAGCATGTCCGGATCGCTGACCAGGGTGACGCCGGCGGGAAGTTCGACCTGGCTCGCCAGGATCTGGGTGCCTTCCTCAACGCCCTCGACCGAGACGGTCAGGCCTTCGGGAATCGACAGCGCCTCGGCCTCGATCTCGATCGTGGTGGCGTCCTGGGTGACCAGCGTGCCGGACGCAGCCTCGCCCTCGACGCTGACCGTGACCTCGACAGTCACTTTCTCGCCGCGCCGGACCACGATCAGGTCGACGTGCTCAATGTTGCGGCGTACCGGGTGAATCGAGATGGCCTTGGTGAGCGCCAGTTGTTCGGTGCCGTTGAGTTCGAGACTCAGCACGGCGTTGGTTCCGGAATTGCGCAGCACTGCGGCGTAGTCGCGGGCAATCAGTTCGATGTGCTGTGGATCGGCCCCGTGGCCGTAGAGCACTGCGGGGACTTTGCCGTCTCGGCGGGCCTGACGCGAGGCGCCTTTGCCGGTCCGGGTGCGCACTGCGACGTTCAGCTTGTTGGTGGTGGCGCCTTTAGCCATGATGCTGCTCCTACCTTCTGGTGGTAATCGCACGGCGAAGGCGGGCGTGAAACGCAAGTGAACGCTTCGGCCTCGCCGATAACGGTGGTCGGACCACCCTCGCCGTGACGCGCTTTGCAGACTAGCCGATTGCGTGCCTACAGCGGAAATTCGATGCCGGTGAGCTGCTCGGACAAGGTCCACAGGGCCCTGGCGGTCGCGGTGTCGCGGGCCCGTGGGCTGCGGCCGACCTCGCTGACCGGACCGCGGGCGCCGTGCCTGGGCCCGATAAAGCTGTCCGGCGGCAGGTCTTGGGACGCCGCGTACAGCGTCGGTGCGGCACCGAACTCCGCCGGGGTGGCGAAAACCCGGTTGGCGCCGTGCCAGAACGGGGTGCCGAACCGATTGCCGGTGCGGCCCTGCAGATTGGTCGCCGAGTAACCGGGGTGGGCGCCGTGAGCCTTGAGCGATGACCCGGCCGCGGTGAGGCGGCGCTGCAATTCACTGGTGAACAACAGGTTCGCCAGTTTGGATTGGGCGTACGCCAGCCAGGCCGAGTACGGCCGCGCCTTATTGTTGAGGTCGCGCAGGCTTATCCGGCCAGCCAGGTGCGCCGTCGACGACACCGTCACCACCCGGTCGTTGAGCTTGGGCAGTAACAGGTTGGTCAGCGCGAAGTGGCCCAGGTGATTGGTGCCGATCTGGCTCTCGAACCCGTCGGAGGTGATCGCGTACGGGACGGCCATGATGCCGGCGTTGTTGATCAGGACGTCGACGATGGCGATGCTGTCGGCGAAGTCCCGGACCGACGCCAGGTTCTGCAGGTCGAGTCGGCGGACCTGGACATCGCCGGTCATGTCGGCGGCCGCGGCTGTGCCCTTGTCGACATCGCGGCAGGCAAGGATGACCCGGGCCCCGACGCGGGCGAGTTCACGTGCGGTGACCAACCCCAGGCCGCTGTTGGCTCCGGTGACGATCGCGGTCCGACCGGCGAAGGACGGAAGGTCTGCTGCGGTCCAACTCATGGCGGTCACTACTTCACCGTCACAGTGAAGCCGTTGATGATCTGCCCGACGTCGGGTGCCTGGGCGGCGGCCTGGTCGGCCAGTGTCGTCACGGTCAGCTGAACCAGGTAGCGCTGAAATCTGGGCGCGGGTGTGACCGGGATGACGACCCGGTTGTAGCTGTGCACGCGGATGCCGTTGAGGTCGTAGCTGCCCTCGATCATCGACGACGGAAAGCCTTGGAAATCGTCGGCTGACGAATTGAGCCTGGTGAAGTTCTTGGACAGTTCGGCGTCGGCGTCGGCGTGCTTCAGTGCAAGCGCCACGTCGAATTCCCCGTCGAGTTTGAACACCATCAGCAGCGCGGTCGGATAGGTGTTGTTCTTGGCGATCGCCTCGGTGCCGGGGGAGAAGTTCGGGTTGGCATACGTGGTCCACCCCGGCGGTCGGGGCAGGGTCACGGTGAGATCAGTGAGCTTGTCCAGTGCGATCTGCTGGCCCGTCACGCCTGCGCTGGCAAGGAACTGGGCGATCGGTGTGGGGGTGGTCGAGGTGCTCTCGGTGGTCGTCGCGCTCGAGGTGACGAACGAGGAATAGTCGGCGGTTCGCGCACCGCAGCCCACAGTGCCCACCGCCACGGCAATAACCGCCGCGGCAATACCCAACCCTCTGATCACCCTGTCGCTCATTGCGGAGATGTCTACGCGTCTCCGTCGAAAAGACCTGTGACAGAGCCGTTTTCGAACACCGCGCGGATAGTGCTGGCGAGCAGCGGGGCAATCGACAAGACAGTCAACTGCGGGAATCTTTTGCTCTCATCGATCGGTAGGGTATTGGTGACAATCACCTCGCGAGCACCGCAGGCGGCCAGTCGCTCGGCGGCCGGATCGGACAGCACACCGTGCGTCGCCGCGATGATGACGTCACTGGCGCCGTCGTCGTGCAACAACTTGACCGCCCCGGCGATGGTGCCGCCGGTATCGATCATGTCGTCGGTCAGCACGCAGGTCTTGCCCTCGACCTCGCCGACGACCCGGTTGGACACCACCTGGTTGGGCACCCGCGGATCGCGAGTTTTGTGGATGAAGGCCAATGGTGTGCCGCCCAGGGCGTCGGCCCACTTCTCGGCGACGCGGACCCGGCCGGAGTCCGGTGACACCACAACCATGTTCTCGCACCCGTAGTTGTCCGTGATATGGCCGGTCAGCAGAGTCTGTGCGCGCATGTGGTCGACCGGACCGTCGAAGAAGCCCTGGATCTGATCGGTATGCAGATCCACGGTGACGATCCGATCGGCGCCGGCGGTTTTGAGCAGATCGGCGACCAGTCGCGCGGAGATCGGCTCGCGGCCGCGATGCTTCTTGTCCTGGCGGGCGTAGGGGTAGAAGGGAAGGATCGCGGTGATCCGCTTGGCACTGCCGCGCTTGAGCGCGTCGATCATGATGAGCTGTTCCATCAGCCAGGTGTTCAGCGGTGCGGGGTGGGACTGCAGCACGAAGGCGTCGCAACCGCGGACCGACTCGTCGAACCGGACGAAGATCTCCCCGTTGGCGAAATCCCGCGCGGTCTGGGCGGTGACATGGACATCGAGTTCCTTGGCGACCTGCTCGGCCAGTTCCGGGTGCGCCCGGCCGGAGAAGAGCATCAGGTTCTTGCGGTTGTCGGTCCAATCCGTGCTCACTGTGCCCTACCCTCGCCCGTCGGGGATCGCTACGGCTTCATCGTACGTAGGCAGGCGGCCGCCGCGGTGCCGGGGCGCGCGGTGAGCTGCACTCAGGTTCGGTCCGAGTCGGCTGCTTCGGCCTTCGCGTCAGCCGACCCAGCATCGGCGGCCTTGGCTTCAGCCGCGGCCCGCGCCGAATCACTGTCGGGACGGTTGCGCAGCACCCAGTCTTCGATGATGCGTTGCTGGCCGGCTGAAACCGCCAGCGCACCGGGTGGCACGTCCTCGCGGAGCACCGTCCCGGCGCCGGTGTAGGCGCCGTCTCCGACCGTGACGGGTGCGACGAACATGGTGTCGCTACCGGTGCGGACGTGTGATCCGACCGTGGTGCGCCGTTTGGTCTGGCCGTCGTAGTTGACGAACACGCTGGACGCGCCGATATTGCTGTGATCGCCGATGTCGGCGTCACCGACATAGGTCAGGTGCGGAACCTTGGTGCCCGTTCCGATCACCGCATTCTTGGTCTCGACGAAGGCACCGAGCTTGCCCTCGGCACCAAGCCGGGTCCCGGGCCGCAGAAAGGTGAAGGGGCCAACGTCGGCTCCGTCGCCGATCGTGGCTCCGAGGCCGTGGGTGCGGACCACCGAGGCGCGATCGCCGACGTCAACGTCGGTCAACGTGGTGTCCGGACCGATCGCGCACGCGACGCCGATTCGGGTGTTGCCGAGCAGTTGGCTGCCCGGGGCGATGACGGTGTCGCGGCCGATTGTCACGTCGACGTCGATCCAGGTGGTGGCGGGGTCGATCACGGTGACGCCTGCACGTTGATGGGCGGCAACGATGCGCCGGTTGAGTTCCCGGCCGATATCGCTGAGTTGCACCCGGTCGTTAACACCGGACACCAGGGCAGCGTCGTCGATGTGCTTTGCGTGCACCACGTGACCGTCGGCGCGCACGATTGCGATCACGTCGGTCAGGTACAACTCGTGCTGGGCGTTGTTGGCCGACAATCGATTCAGAGCCGAGCGGAGCGCCGCGATATCAAAGGCATAGACGCCGGCGTTGATCTCCCGGATGGCCCGCTGCTGCGGAGTCGCGTCAGCCTCTTCGACGATCGCGATGACCTCACCGTCCTGGGTCCGCAGGATCCGGCCGTAACCGGTCGCGTCGGGCACCGTCGTGGTCAAGACCGTCACCGCGGCCGATGCCGTGCGGTGCACGGCGATCAACTCGGCCATGGTGTCGGCGTCGAGCAGGGGGATATCACCGGACGTGACCACTACCACGCCGTCGAAATCGTCCGGCAGTGCGGACAGGCCGCATAGCGCGGCGTGGCCGGTGCCCAGTTGCTGTTCCTGAATGGCGATCTCGACGGGCCGGCCGAGTTGGGTGGCAAGCTCGCCGATCGCCGTGGAGATCCGGTCGCGATCTTTTCCCAGCACAACGACCAGATGGTGCGGGGCGACCTTGGTGACGGCGTGCAGTGCGTGCGACAGCATGCTGCGCCCGCCGAGCGTGTGCAGAACTTTTGGTATGTCCGAGCGCATCCGGGTGCCGGAACCGGCGGCAAGCACCAGCACGGCCGACTCACTCTTCGCTGCCACGCGGACCTCCTGAGTGTGCGGTTTCGTGACCGACACGCGGATCGCGCCGTACGAAACCGCACGGTCGCGGGAAAAACGAGCCTCGCTCCGGGTCGATTGTCGCTCGCCGAGCCTCGCTCCGTCGCCAGGACTCGAACCTGAACTATCTGAACCAAAATCAGAGGTGCTGCCGATTACACCACGACGGATTGCCCGTAGGAGACTTTAACCCAGCCCGATACCCTGATAGCCGTGGCCGGACCGGAGAAGGAGCCGCGCGTACCGCGCGCCCGCATGACCGGCAGCGAGCGTCGGCACCAACTCATCGACATCGCCCGATCGTTGTTTGCCGAACGAGGTTATGAGGGCACCTCGGTCGAGGAGATCGCCCAGCGCGCAGGGGTGTCCAAGCCGGTTGTCTACGAGCATTTCGGGGGCAAGGAAGGGCTTTATGCCGTCGTGGTCGACCGGGAGATGTCGGCACTGCTGGACCGGATCACCTCGTCGCTGACCAACAATCGCTCCCGGGTGCGCGTCGAACGGGTAGCCCTGGCGCTGCTGACCTACATCGAGGAACGCACCGATGGGTTCCGCATCATGATCCGCGATTCGCCCGCATCGATCAGTTCCGGCACCTACTCCAGCCTGCTCAATGACGCGGTCAGCCAGGTTTCCTCGATTCTGGCCGACGACTTCGCTCGCCGCGGCCTGGAACCCGGGCTGGCACCGCTGTACGCCCAGGCACTCGTGGGTTCGGTATCGATGACCGCGCAGTGGTGGCTCGACGCCCGGGAGCCGGCCAAGGAAGTCGTAGTCGCCCATCTGGTGAACCTGATGTGGAACGGCCTCAGCCACCTCGAGGCCGACCCCCGATTGCAGGATGAGTAACGGATTGCCAATCATTGCCCGCCGCAAGGGATTTTGCTGCTGCTGCCTAGGATGAGCCCACCATGACCGCTCCGGGGCACCAGCCTGTCCAACGCCCGTTGGCGGCTCTGGTTGACGCCGTACTGGAGGCGCCGCAATTCCTCGAGCTGACCGAGTTGGCAGCGCAGCGCCCCCTGGAGTTGGCGCTGGTGGGCCCGGCCAGTGCCCAGCTCTTCGTGGCCTGCGCGCTTGCGCGCGGTGGCCCGCTGCTGGTGGTGACTGCAACAGGCCGCGAGGCTGACGACCTGACCGCGGAACTGCGCGGGGTGTACGGGGACGCGGCCGCACTGTTCCCGTCCTGGGAGACGCTTCCGCACGAACGGCTGTCGCCCGGTGTGGACACCATCGGCGCGCGGATGATGCTGCTGCGCCGGCTGGCGAAACCGGACGATCCGGACCTGGGGCCCCCGCTGGCGGTGGTGGTGACGACGGTGCGCTCACTGTTGCAGCCGATGGCCGCCGACCTGGCCCAGATTGAGCCGGTGACTTTGCGGGTGGGGGCCGAACTGAACTTCGACGACCTTGCCGCACGCCTGGTCGAACTCGCCTACACCCGGGTCGACATGGTGGGCCGCCGCGGAGAGTTCGCGGTGCGCGGCGGCATCCTCGACATCTTCGCGCCCACCGCCGAACACCCGGTGCGGGTGGAGTTCTGGGGTGACGAGATCACCGAGATGCGAATGTTCTCGGTCGCCGATCAGCGATCCATCCCCGAGATCGGTGTCGACGCCGTGGTTGCCGTAGCCTGCCGCGAACTTCTCCTGACTGACGAAGTACGTTCCCGTGCAGCGGAATTGGCTGCTGATGCACCATCGGACGACGATCACATCACCGGTCGGGTCGGGGACATGCTGGCCAAACTCGCCGAAGGTATTCCGGTCGACGGTATGGAGGCGCTCGCGCCGGTGCTGCACCCGCAGCGGCTGGGTCTGCTGATCGACCATCTGCCGGCAGGCACCCCGCTGCTGGTATGCGATCCGGAGAAGGTCCGCACCCGCGCCGCAGACCTGATCAAGACCGGACAGGAGTTCCTCGAAGCATCCTGGTCGGTGGCAGCGGTCGGCGGTGACGCCCCCATCGATATCGAAGCGCTCGGTGGCTCCGGCTTCCGCGACCTCGACGAGGTGCGCGACCTCGCACGCACCGGAGGCCATCGATGGTGGACCATCAGTCAACTCGGCGAGCCGGGGTCGGTGAACCTCGATCTGCGGGCCGCACCCTCGGCGCGTGGCCAACAGAGCAACGTCGACGAGATCTTCGCGATGCTGCGCGCCCACGTGCTGACGGGTGGGCGGGCTGTGGTGGTGGCCCCGGGCATCGGGACAGCCCACCGGGTGGTCGAGCAACTCGGCGAACGAGACACCCCCGCCGCGATGCTGGAGACCGGCGCACCGCTGCGTTCCGGGTTGGTGAATGTGCTCAAGGGGCCGCTGCACGCCGGTGTCATCGTGGCCGGTGCGGAACTGGTGGTGATCACCGAATCCGACCTCACCGGAAACCGGGCCACCGGCCCGGAGGGCAAGCGGCTGGCGGCCAAACGTCGCAATACCGTCGACCCGCTGGCCCTGACCGCCGGCGATCTGGTGGTGCACGACCAGCACGGCATCGGCCGGTTCGTCGAGATGGTGGAGCGCACCGTCGGCGGTGCCCGGCGGGAGTACCTCGTGTTGGAGTACGCATCCGGCAAGCGTGGCCAACAGGCCGACAAACTGTTCGTGCCGATGGATTCCCTCGATCAGCTGTCCCGCTATGTCGGCGGCGAACAACCCAGCCTGAGCCGCCTCGGTGGCAGCGACTGGGCTAACACGAAAACCAAGGCACGCAAGGCAGTTCGTGAGATCGCCGGTGAACTCGTGTCGCTCTACGCCAAACGCCAGGCCGCGCCCGGCCACGCCTTCGCACCCGACACCCCGTGGCAGGCCGAGATGGAGGACGCATTCGGATTCACCGAGACCGTCGATCAGCTGACCGCGATCACCGAAGTCAAAGCCGATATGGAGAAACCGGTCCCGATGGACCGCGTGGTCTGCGGTGACGTCGGCTACGGCAAGACCGAGATCGCGGTCCGGGCCGCATTCAAAGCGGTGCAGGACGGCAAGCAGGTCGCCATACTGGTTCCCACCACATTGTTGGCCGATCAGCATCTGCAGACCTTCACCGAACGGATGGCCGGATTTCCGGTCATCGTCAAAGGACTCTCGCGGTTCACCGATCCGAGCGAGTCCCGCACGGTGCTCGACGGGATGGCCGATGGCAGCGTCGACATCGTCATCGGCACCCACCGACTGCTGCAGACCGCGGTGCGCTGGAAGGACCTCGGTCTGGTGGTGGTCGATGAGGAGCAGCGCTTCGGCGTAGAGCACAAAGAACACATCAAGAGCCTGCGCACCCACGTCGACGTGCTGACCATGAGCGCCACCCCGATCCCGCGGACGCTGGAGATGAGCCTGGCCGGTATCCGGGAAATGTCGACCATCCTCACTCCGCCCGAGGAGCGTTATCCGGTGCTGACCTATGTCGGCCCGGATGACGACAAGCAGGTCGCCGCGGCGCTGCGCCGTGAACTGCTGCGCGACGGACAGGCCTTCTACGTTCACAACCGGGTCAGCTCCATCGACGCCGCGGCAGCCCGGGTTCGGGCGTTGGTGCCCGAGGCGCGGGTGGTCGTCGCGCACGGACAGATGCCGGAGGAGCAGTTGGAGAAGACGGTCCAGGGGTTCTGGAACCGCGACTACGACATCCTGGTCTGCACCACGATCATCGAGACCGGCCTGGACATCTCCAATGCCAACACCCTCATCGTGGAGCGGGCCGAGGCGCTCGGCCTCTCCCAGCTCCACCAGTTGCGCGGACGAGTGGGCCGCAGCCGGGAACGCGGCTACGCCTACTTCCTATACCCGCGCGAGACGCCGCTCACCGAGACCGCCTACGACCGGCTGGCCACCATCGCTCAGAACAACGAACTGGGTGCCGGCATGGCAGTTGCGTTGAAGGACTTGGAGATTCGCGGAGCCGGCAACGTCCTCGGTGCCGAGCAGTCCGGGCACGTCGCCGGAGTCGGTTTCGATCTCTACGTGCGATTGGTCGGCGAGGCCGTCGAGGCATACCGGGCCGCGGCTGACGGCAAAGTGGTTGACGGAACCGAGGAGCCCCGCGACGTTCGCATCGACCTGCCCGTGGACGCGAACCTGCCGCCGGAGTACATCAGCAGCGACCGGCTACGGCTGGAGGCATACCGCCGGCTGGCCGGCGCTGACGAGGCTGCCGTCACGGCGGTAGTGGAAGAACTCACCGATCGCTACGGCCCGCTGCCCGAGCCGGCTCAGCGACTGATCGCCGTGGCCCGGCTGCGTCTGCTCTGTCGGCACTACGGCGTCACCGACGTCGCCGCGACCGGAACCGGTTCTGCGACAACGCTTCGCATCTCGCCGCTGACCCTGGCGGATTCCGCTCAGATCCGGCTGAATCGGCTCTATCCGGGCGCCACCTATCGGGCGATGACATCGACGGTGCAGGTGCCGATTCCTCGGGCCGGAACCACCATGGGTGCGCCACGCATCCGGGACCTGGAGTTGGTGCAGATGGTGGCCGACCTGCTGCTCGCACTGGACGGCCGCGCGGCCGGCGAGGTGGACATCGCGACGTTCACACCGGCGACACCGGGCAGGGGCCGATGACGGTCGTCCTGGTCGATCCACGCCGTCGGGCCATGGTGCCGATCCAAGCCGTTGCACTGCTCGCCGGAGATGTCCAGTACACCGAGGAGATGAGTGACGTCGCGGGCTTGTTGCCCGCCGCGCGTCCGGTGTCGGCAGGCAAGCCCGCGGCGGTGCTGGTGTCGTCGGATCCCGAACACCCGGCGGTCGCAGCCCGGATCAGCGCCGGGGAACAGGTGATCGGCGCACCGGTACCGGTGCCGGGGGAGCGGCTCATCGATGCGGTCGAGATCATGGACA
>JBAXIR010000008.1:0-30935 GCA_037138275.1 Mycobacteriaceae bacterium
ATGGTGGGGCAGACCTTCGATGTGATCATCGCCCAGCAATTCCAGAACCTGCGCGACGGCGACCGACTTTGGTACCAGAACCAGGGCTTCGACGCCGCAACGATGCGGGCCATCGAATCGACCACGCTGTCCTCGCTGATGCTGGGGAACACCGACACCAAGCACATGCAGGCCGATGCGTTCGTGTTCTACGAGCGGCGCAGTGGCGTGGCTGGAGGGGGTGTGATGGGGAGCCCGGCGTCACCGCAACTGGTGGTCGGATCCAACGGTAGCGACACCCTGGTCGGCGGAACCAAGGGCGATCTGCTCGTCGCGGGCACCGGTCGTCAGACCATGACCGGTGCAGCGGGCAGTGACACCTTCATCGTCAGCACCAAAGGCGTCGACGCTGTGATCACCGACTTCAAGGTCGGTCAGGACAGGTTGCAGTTCGAGAACCTCGGCCAGCCCGGCGCCACCGGCGTACGGATCGTCACCGAGAAGGGCAATGCCGTCGTCTACTTTGCCGGCAACAAGGTGACCCTGACCGGAGTTCAGGCCAGCAGGATCAGGGTCAGCGACATCAGTTTCATCTGATCGGTGCAGACGGGTCCCCGGCGGCTGAATTGGCTTCGGCCACAATGATTTCGCCATTGCTAACCGCTATGGCACGCGGGGTCAGTGGTTCCGTCGCCGGGCCCTGTGTCACCGCTCCGTCGAAGGCGAATCGGCTGCCGTGGCAGGGGCAGATGGCGGCACCGTCCCTGACCCCCAGCGCGCAGCCGGCGTGTGTGCACCGGGCTATGAAACCCTGGAACACCCCGGGCGAGGGCTGGCTGATCAACGTGCCGTGCGCGACGATCGCCGCACCAACCGGAACGTCGGCGGCAGGAGCCAGCACCTGACCAGCTTTTTGCGTTGTTTCCGCCGGAGCGGAGTCGGCGCTCTTGCCGCAGGCGGCCAAAGGGGCAGCAGCGGCACCGGCAACGACGGCGCCGAGGATGGTTCGTCTGGGTAGATCGGACATATCGGGGAGCTTAGTCCAGCAGGTAAGTTGAAATGGCTATGACCGAGATCGAGAGCACCCCCGCACTGCGGTTGTCCGACGCCGACCGCAACGGAACCCTGCGGCGGCTGCACAACGCCGTCGCACTCGGACTGATCGACATCGGCGAGTTCGAGGAACGTTCGGTGCAGGTCTCGCTGGCTCGCCAGCCCGTCGACCTCGAAGTGCTCATCGGTGACCTCCCCGGACCGGGTGCCATCGCCACCTCCGCGGCCGATCGCCTCGAGCTTCGTGGCTGGCTCGGTTCCCTGCGTCGGCACGGCGAATGGATGGTGCCGACCAGGCTGGCCCTGGTGCGCCGGGTGGGATCGGTCGATCTCGACCTCACCCACGCCCGCTTCGCCGGGCCGGTGGTGGTGATCGAGTTGGACATGGTCCGCGGGTCGGTGGACATCCGGCTGCCCGACGGTGCCAGCGCGTCGATCGACGACGTGATCGTCTACGGCGGCAGCGCCCGCGACCGGCGCAAGAATCCACCCGCCGAGGGCAACCCGCACGTGGTGCTCACCGGCCGGGTGGTGCTGGGCTCGGTGAACATCCGCGCACCCAAGCGGCCGCCGCTGAGCCGGGGCCAGTCGAAGTCGTTGCGTCGCCGTTAATGTGAGGAATATGCCCGCGCGTAGCCCCCTCAGTTCCGGGGTCGTCTCACCCACCCTGCCGGTGCCGAGGTCGATTGCGCGCCCCGAATACGTCGGGCGGTCGACGGCCGTCGAGGGCAACGAACCCTGGGTGCAAACGCCCGAGGTGATCGAGAAGATGCGGGTGGCCGGACGTATCGCGGCCGGCGCGCTGGCCGCGGCCGGCGAGGCCGTCGCTCCCGGTGTCAGCACCGACGAACTCGACCGGATCGCCCACGACTACATGGTCGATCATGGCGCCTACCCATCGACGTTGGGCTACAAGGGTTTTCCGAAGTCCTGCTGCACCTCACTGAACGAGATCATCTGCCACGGCATCCCGGATTCGACCGTCGTGGCCGACGGTGACATCGTCAATATCGATGTCACCGCCTACATCGACGGCGTGCACGGCGACACCAATGCGACCTTCCTGGCCGGTGATGTCAGCGAGGAACACCGTCTGCTGGTGGAACGCACGCACGAGGCGACGATGCGCGCCATCAATGCAGTCAAGCCGGGCCGGTCGCTGTCGGTGGTGGGCAGGGTCATCGAGGCGTATGCGAATCGCTTCGGCTACAACGTCGTTCGTGACTTCACCGGCCACGGCATCGGAACCACCTTCCACAACGGCCTGGTGGTCCTGCACTACGACCAGCCCAGTGTCCAGACCGTGCTGGAACCGGGCATGACGTTCACCATCGAACCGATGATCAATCTGGGATCGCTGGATTATGGGATCTGGGACGACGGTTGGACGGTCGCCACCAAAGACCTCAGGTGGACGGCCCAGTTCGAGCACACCCTCGTCGTGACCGAGGACGGCGCCGAGATCCTGACGTTGCCGTGATCGCTTTCCCCTCCCCGCGAGCAGACGCAAAATCGCACGCCTGGGCCCTCGGGAGTGCGATTTTGCGTCTGCTCGGCGGGACAGAGTGACCGGCGGGGCACTACTGATCGCCGGCACCACCTCCGATGCCGGCAAATCAATGGTGGTCGCGGGGCTGTGCAGACTGTTGGCCCGCAAGGGCATTCGGGTCGCTCCGTTCAAGGCGCAGAACATGAGCAACAACTCCTGTGTCGCCCTGGACGCGCACGGGGTCGGCGGTGAGATCGGCCGGGCGCAGGGCATGCAGGCCCGTGCCGCCGGTCTGGCGCCGAGTGTGCGCTTCAACCCGGTGCTACTCAAACCCGGCAGCGACCGCACCTCCCAACTGCTGGTGCGCGGCAGGCCGATCGGCTCCGTCAGCGCGATCGACTACATCACCCACCGCGAACACCTGGCCGGCGTTGTCGCCGAGGAACTCGCCGGCCTGCGGGATGAGTTCGACGTGGTGATCTGCGAGGGTGCCGGGTCGCCCGCCGAGATCAACCTGCGCGCAACCGATCTGGCGAATATGGGCCTCGCGCGTGCGGCGAACCTTCCGGTGCTCGTCGTGGGCGATATCGACCGGGGCGGTGTGCTGGCGCATCTCTTCGGCACCGTCGCCGTGCTGTCACCGGAGGATCAGGCGCTCATCGCAGGGTTCATCGTCAACAAGTTTCGCGGCGATCCGGCCCTGCTGGTGCCGGGCCTGGATCAATTGGCCGCGCTCACCGGCCGACCGACCTACGGCGTGCTGCCCTACAGCGACGAGTTGTGGCTGGACGCCGAGGATTCACTGTCGGTGGTGGCCGGAGAACTCGTCGGGGTGCCGGCGCCCCCGCGCGGCGACCAGGTGCTGCGGGTCGCGGCCATCCGGCTGCCGCGGATCTCGAATTCCACCGATATCGAGGCACTGGCCTGCGAACCGGGGGTGATTGTCCGGTGGGTCAGCGAACCCGCGGACCTGGCCGACGTCGATGTCATCGTCATCCCGGGCAGCAAGGCCACCGTCGCCGATCTTGGTTGGCTGCGCGAGCGCGGCCTGGCCGATGCAATCGTCGCCCATGCCGGAGCGGTCCTGGGTATCTGCGGAGGGTTCCAGATGCTGTGCCGCCGTATCGACGATACGGTCGAAAGCCGATGCGGCACGGTCGAAGGGCTCGGCCTGCTCGATGCCGACATCGTGTTCGCCGATGACAAGGAACTGCGGCACTGGGAAACCCCACTGGCCGGTTACGAGATCCATCACGGCCAGGTGGTCCGCTGCGCTGAGGCCACCTGGTTCGAGGCCGACGGCGGCGCGCACGGATACGTCCGCGATCGGGTGTTCGGCACCCACTGGCACGGACTGCTCGACAATGACGACTTCCGGCGCAACTGGCTCACGGCCGTCGCCGCGGACCGCCCCGGATTCCGCGTCGCCCCGGATGTCAGTGTGCCCGCACGCCGTGATGCCCAACTTGACGTGATGGCCGACCTGCTCACAGCGCATCTCGACCTCGATGCCGTACTGGGACTGCTGGAAGGCCCGACGCCGACTCGCCCGACCATCACCAGCGCGCTGCATCACCTACCCTGAAACCCATGTCGGGTCGGGGAGTAGCGGCGGTGGTACTGGTCGCGGCCACGCTGATGACCGGGTGCGCCACCACGGTGGCTGGCACCGCGACCTGGCCGGGTGCGGTCCTGCAGCAGGCGATGTTGCGCGAGTCCGATTTCCCGGCCGGCGTGCAATACGACCGGATCCCGGAAAAGTCCGGACAACCCGACGGTGCGGGGGAGCCCGGCCCGATGCTGTCGCGGCCGCAGGGATGTTCGAATGCGCTGACCAATGTGATTGCCCAATCGGCCGAGCGCGGTCCGGGAAGCGCGGCGAAGTACGCCGTGTCCTATGACGGGGCGCGGATCGCGATGACCCTGTTGTCGTGGAATCTGGACCTGGGCAAGCTCGAAGCCGAGGCGAGTCGCTGTGCGAAATTCGAGGCCTTCTTCGATCCTGAGTCTCCGGGGATTCCGATCATCACTGCCGAGCTACCCGGACTTGAGCGGGGTGGGCTTGGCTACCAGCAGACCATGACGCTCCGCGGCTCGACCAGCAGTATCTATATGGCCTTCCGAAACGTGGGCGGCCGTGCGGTTTTCGGAATTTCGCTACCGGCCAGTAACCCACGAATCGGGCCGAAAGCTGAACTGCCGCAGACGTTCCTGGACGTTTTCAGCAAACAGGTCGCCCGGATTCGCGCTGCCTGATCCGGTTTCCGAAACCCGTCCGCGAATCCGTGATCCGCAGTAGCGTGGGTAGATGCCAGCGACGTTGATGACGGTCGACGGTTTCCCGGTGCCGGTGAGTGTCACCGGTCCGGATAGGGGGCCCTACGTCGTCGTCTTAGGCGCTGCTCAGCATGCGCCGGCCGCCTATGACGCGCTGTGTCAGCGGTTGCACATCGCATCGGTGCGAACCGTGGTGATCGGGGCGGATCCCCGACTGCATCCCAAAGCTGTCGTTGCCGTACTCGACGCACTCGAGGTGCCGTGGGCGGTCCTGGTCGGTGATCGGTTCGGTGCCGAACTGGCGTGGGAGGCGGCCGGGACGCGGCCCGACCGATTCACCGGCTTGGTGGTCATCGACCGCGGGCATCCACGGGTTCCCGACCCGCACGGGCTGATCCAGGACGCGGATTGCCCGCCGGTGGAAATGAACACCACGGCCATTGTCACCACCCCGGCAGCCCGGGCGATGGTCAGGGCCAGCCAGCGCTACGTCTACGGCGACTTCCGTCTGGTGGAGTTCGCCGGTCGGCGCAACGCCGCGGAGTCGACGGCCCAGTTGGCCGCCGAGATCGTGCTGCGCAGCAGCACCTACTAGGCAGCAGCACCTATTCGAACGCCCATCCGCCGGGCATCCGCCGCAGGATATTATTCGCAGTCGCGACGCAGGTATGTCGACGGTCGGCTGAATGGCGGAATCAATGATGGACACCTTCGGCTTGATCAGCCTGGGCATTACTGCGGCATCGGGACTGTTGGGCACCCTGATTGGTGGCCTTGTCGGGTACTGGAGTTCCGCAAAAATGCACGACCGCACCATTGCCACCGAGGAGTCGCGGCAACGCAACGCACACCTTCGTGAAGGCGCGATGGCGTTCATCAGCGGGATCCAGAAGCTCGACGTGGGTCCGGCCGCGCTGGAACGGGTCTCCCAGCGGTGGGGGCCTGCGGCAGCCACGGTGATATCCCCGGAGACCGATGACCGCGCACTACTCGCGGCCGCCCGAGAGATCTATCCCGCGATCGACGCCGGCGGGAGCCGGATGCAGATTCTGGTGCGGCTCATCAGGGAGACCGGAGTCCTCGATGACGAAGTTGGTCAATTCACCTCGCTGCTGTCCGAAATTCGGCTGGTGGCTCCGGCCGATGTCGCCGACGCCGCCCAGCGCGTCGTCTACACCGCGATGGCCGTTCAGTTGACCGCCTCGGCAATGCCAGAGCTCAATCGGCATGCCACCTTCAAGTACAACTCGGCTGTCAATGAGTTCTTCAACAGGGTGCGTCACCACATGAGCGTCGAGAATATCGAGTTCGACTTCATCAATGAAAATCTGATACTGGACGTGCTTGAGCTGGAACGCGATTCGAAGGCCGACCGCGCGGAACCCTGACGACTATCGGGTGATCCCACGCATTATCAGATCCGTCATCGCCTCGATGTGCGCCTGAGCATCGAGGGGGCCGTCGATGTCATCGAAGTACGACGCGATCCCCGTCAGGCTGAATGCCGCTTCGGCGCCGTGGGCCACCAGAAAAAACAATGCCCGAATCGTGATGGGGTAGATCACGCCCGCCGTCTCCAATCGGCGCAGCAGTGCGCTGAGTTGGGGAATGAGGGCGTCGAGGCTGGCCGCCATGATCACCTCGAGTTGCGGTGTGCGGCGCAGACCTTCCATATTCATCAGCTGGCAGAACTCGGGCCGATGTTCGTTGACCACCATGAAACTGCGGATCGTCTCGCGGACCTCCGCCAGGTCGTCGGCCGGCACCGGTCGCGCGGTTCGTTCAGACGCCATCGCGGCGATCATCGTCGCGAAACCGTGCGTGATCGAGGCTTCGAAGATCTCCCATTTGCTGCCGAAGCGCCGGTTCAGTGCGCCATGGCTCAGCCCGAGTCCGGTCGCCACCGTCCGCACCGACATGCCCTCGTAGCCATCGGCGGCAAATGCCTTGAACGCGGCTTCCAGAAGGACATCGTCTTCATGGATCCGGGGCCGACCCCGGCCACGCTTGAGCTCCGGAGCATCCATGGGCGAAATAGTAGACGGTTCGTCGGTAATCCTCCGCGCCTTTCGCCTGTGCGGGACAACTATATTGTCTGCAGTAATCTACTAATATAGGCTCCGGATTGGGGTGTGTGCCCCGGCATTGTGCAGCGACGGAGGTTTCCACGATGGCATCAGGCCCGGCGACGCGTGGCGTCGATGAGCTTCGCGTCGCATTGAACAGCTGTTATTCGGCGGTCGAAGCGCTGTGTGCCGACCTGGATGAGGCCCGGTGGCAGGTGCAGTCACTGTGCCCGGATTGGACCGTGCGGGGGGTTGTCGACCACCTGGCCAGTGTCGAGGCGGTGCTGGTCGGCTGGCTACCCGATGATGCCACGGCGATGCCGCCATTCGAGCGGGCGGGAGAGTTCCTGGCTCTGACCGCCGGTCTGCATGGAGCGCAGTACCTGGACAAGGTTCGCGGGGTCTTCGCCAGCCGCCGGCGCGATCTGGACGCACTGTCGCAGGCCGATATGGAGCGCCCGTCATTTACGCCGGTCGGTCCCGGCACGTATGGAAGGTTCATGGCGATCCGGGTGTTCGATTTCTGGGTCCACGAGCGCGACATCACCACCCCGTTGGGCTTGTCGACCGATGACACCGGGGTGGCCGCCGAGATCGCACTCGCCGAGGTTGAGGGCTCGCTGAGCTATATCGTCGGCAAAAAGGTTGGCCTGCCTGACGGTAAGAGCATCGTTTTCCACCTCAATGGACCGATAGCCGCCGACTACGCCGTTGCCGTCGACGGACGTGCCAAACGGGTGGAGCGCCTGGACAATCCGGATGTCGAAGTGAATACCGACTCGACGACGTTCATCCAGTTGGCCTGCGGGCGCATCGATGCCCAAGGCCCGATCGACTCCGGCACGATCACCTGGACCGGCGACGCCGAACTCGGTGAGCGCGCCGCGCGCAATCTCCGGTACACGATGTGACCGGGCGTCCGGAGTCCGTCGACTTCCACTTCGACGTGATGTGCCCGTATGCCTATCAGACCTCGCTCTGGATTCGCGAGGTCAGCAGAGTGACTGGGCTGCAGGTGAATTGGCGCTTCTTCAGTCTCGAGGAGATCAACCGCGTCGAGGGCAAGAAGCATCCATGGGAACGTGAATGGTCTTACGGATGGTCGATGATGCGTATTGGCGCGCTGCTGCGGCGCTCGTCGATGGCTGACCTCGATGCCTGGTACGCCCGGGCCGGTCGTGCCCTGCACGTCGAAGGACACAAGCCGCACGAGAGGTCTGTCGCCCGTCATCTGCTCGCCGAGTTGGGGATGGACCCCGATCTGGTCGATGCGGCGATCAACGACCCCACCACCCACGACGAGGTACGCGCCGAGCACCAACGTGTCGTCGATGCCAAGGGCTACGGCGTCCCGACATTGTTCTTCCCGGACGGTCAGTGTCTGTTCGGGCCGGTGCTGGTGGATCCGCCGATCGGGGATGCGGCCGTGCGACTCTGGGACGCCGTCGTCGCGTGGACGGAGTTCCCGCATCTTTACGAACTGCAACGGCCGAAGACCCCCGCCGATGAGCAGGCGATCGCCGAGGCGTTCCGCCCCTATCTGCAAGCCCGGGACTGGGTGTCGATCAATCGCGGCGAAGTCGTCAACATCGAGAAACCGGTGGACAGTTAGCGGACGCCGCCTAGTTGCGCGCCGGTCTCATCGACCTGGCGCACCGGACCGGTGAACCACTTCTTCACCGAGGCGTGCCAGTAGATCCAGAGCAGGATGAACGTCCCGCCGACCAGCAGTGGGGTGTAGTTGACGAACTTCCACTCGAAGCTCGGATCCCACGGCACACCGCCGAGTGCGGTCGGGAACATGGCGACGATCGAGGTGAGGATGATTTCGGCCAGCGCCAGCGGTGCCATCCACCTGTAGTGGCCGCGGAGGTTCCAGCTACCCACCGGGAACGAATCGCCCGCCTTCCAGCGGTAGTAGATCGGCACCGCGAAGGCCAGGTACAGGCCGACCACACCGATGGAGACCACCGCGAAGAACGCGATCGGAACCGGCGCACCGTTGATGTCGACCGGCACCAGCGCGGGCAGGGTGATCAGAGCGGCGATCACCGCCGTCACGATCACCGCGTTGGCAGGCACCCGCCGGGAGTTCACCGCCGACCACAGTTGGTGGCCGGGCACCGCGCGGTCACGGCTGAACGCGAACAGCATGCGCGAGGCACTCGTCTGACATGCCGTGGTGCAGAACAACTGCCCCGCGGTAGAGATGAACAACACTGCCGCCGCCCACTTGGAGGTCAGTGCCTGGCTGAAGATCGACGCCACCCCGCCACCGGCCTTGGACACCCCGTCAGCGTCCTGAACCGCGAACAGGAAGGTCAGCAGCAGGATCCAGCCGCCGATCGCGGAGTAGAAGATCGACCGCCAGATGCCCTTGGCCGCGGCGCCGGCCGCACTCTTGGTTTCTTCCGAGAGGTGCGCAGAGGCGTCGTAGCCGGTGATCGTGTACTGGGTCAGGATCGCCGAGATCGGGAGCACGAGCAGCAGCCAGCCCAACCCGGAGGTGGCACCGCCCCACATTCCGCTGTTGTTGACGGTCTTGGCGAACACATCGCCGACGCTGGCGTGGTGCTCAGGGATGACGATCAGGATCGCGATCACCGCGGCCGCACCGGCCACATGCCACCACACCGAGATGTTGTTGATGACGGCGAGCAGATGGCTGGAGAAGATGTTGATGACGGCCACCACCGCCAGGATGATCAGGAACATCACGAAGACCCGCGTGAGGCTGTAGCCGGCCAGCCAGTTCTCGCTGAGGGTTCCCAGGGTCAGATCCAGGAACGTCGCGCTGCCGTAGGCCACCGAGGCCAGGATGGCGATCAGCCCGACGAGGTTGAGCCAGCCGGTGTAGTAACCGGCCTTCGGCCCGCCGAGTTTGGCCGCCCACCAATAGATTCCACCGGAGGTGGGGAATGCCGACACCAACTCCGACATGCAGAAGCCGATCAGCAGGATGAACGTCGCGAGGATCGGCCAGCCCCAGGCGATGGCCGCCGGGCCGCCGTTGTTCCAGCCCAGGCCGAACGATGTGAAGCAGCCCGCCAGGATCGAGATGATCGAGAACGAGATGGCAAAGTTCGAGAATCCCGACCAGGACCGGTCGAGTTCCTGGGAGTAGCCCAACTGGGCCAACTGCCGTTCGTCTTCGTTGAGTAGTTCGTGGCCCTCAGGCACGGCGGGTCTCCTTCGCGGCGGTAATGCGAGCGTGCTGGGTACGATATGCCGTTTATTGGTCTGATGCCCTACCTTTTGCGGTGTCGTTTGTGTAAACCTTGGTGCCGACCCCGCGTCCGGGGGTCGGTAATCCGTTCTAGCGAAGGGGGCTCCGATGTCGCCTGACAACACAGCCGGCCGTCGGCAGGGGATGCTGACGCCCGGCGAGTTGGACCGGCTGATGGGCGCCGGTGAGATCGACACGGTGATCGTCGCCTTCGCCGACATGCAGGGCAGGCTGACCGGCAAGCGGGTCTCGGCCCGGCTGTTCGCCGAGGACGTCGCCGCGCACGGGTCCGAATGCTGCAACTATCTGCTCGCCGTCGATGTGGAGATGAACACCGTCGACGGCTATGCGATGTCGAGTTGGGGATCGGGCTACGGCGACATGGTGATGGCACCGGATATGAGCACCTTGCGTCTGCTGCCGTGGCTGCCCGGAACCGCGCTGGTGATGGCCGACTTGCGCTGGGCGGGCGGAGATCCGGTCATCGCCTCGCCGCGCGCCGTCCTGAAAGCCCAACTGGACCGGTTGGCCGGGCGCGGGCTCGTCGCACTGGTGGGCACCGAACTGGAGTTCATCGTGTTCGACGACACCTACCGCGACGCGTGGGCGGCCGGCTACCGGGGGTTGAGCAAGGCAAGCGACTACAACGTCGACTACGCCATCCATGCCTCGACGCGGATGGAGCCATTGCTGCGCGATATCCGGCTGGGAATGGACGGGGCCGGCATGTACTGCGAGGGCGTCAAGGGTGAGTGCAACGCCGGCCAGCAGGAGATCGCCTTTCGGTACGACGACGCTCTGGTGACCTGTGATAACCACACGATTTATAAAAACGGCGCCAAGGAGATCGCTGATCAGCACGGCAAGAGCCTGACCTTCATGGCCAAGTTCGACGAACGCGAGGGCAACAGCTGCCATATCCACATCTCGCTGCGCGGCGACGACGGCAGCGCCGTCCTTGCCGATGCGGGTGATCCGCTGGGCATGTCGGCGATGTTCCGCAGCTTCATCGCCGGCCAACTCGCAACCATGCGTGAACTCACCCTGTTCAGTGCGCCGAATATCAACTCCTACAAGCGCTTTGTCGAGGGCAGCTTCGCGCCCACCGCGATCGCCTGGGGTCTGGACAACCGGACCTGCGCCATGCGCGTGGTGGGCAGCGGGCATTCGATGCGGGTGGAGTGCCGCACTCCCGGTGGGGACGTCAACCAGTATCTGGCGGTGGCCGCGCTCATCGCCGGCGGGCTGCACGGCATCGACCAGGGTTTAGAGCTGTCCGATCCGTGTTCGGGGGATGCGTACAACATTGGGGCGCAACGGCTTCCGGTGACACTGGCGCAGGCTGCCGAGCTGTTTGAGGCATCGGCGGTGGCTCGCGAGGCGTTCGGCGACGAGGTGGTCGAGCACTATCTCAACAACGCCCGCATCGAAATCGCCGCGTTCAACTCAGTCGTCACCGACTGGGAAAGAGTGCGCGGCTTTGAGCGCCTCTAGCCCCCGACCGGTGATCGGCCTGACCACCTATCTGCAGCAAGCCCAAACCGGAGTGTGGGATGTCCGCGCCAGCTTCCTGAAGGATGCCTACCTTCAGGGTGTGGTCCGCGCCGGCGGGATCGCGACGCTGCTGCCACCGCAGCGCGTTGACGCCGATATCACCGCGAGGGTGCTTGCCGGCGTCGACGGGCTGATCCTCACCGGAGGTAGTGATGTCGGCCCGTCCGCCTATGGTGACGAGCCGCATCCGGCCACCGACGAACCGGCCGTTGATCGCGATAATTGGGAGTTCGCGCTCCTCGGTGAGGCATTGCGCCGCGGGATGCCGGTGCTCGGTATCTGCCGGGGCGCACAGGTGCTCAACGTCGCACTCGGCGGCACTTTGCACCAGCACCTGCCCGACATCCTCGGACACACCGGCCACCAGCAGGGCAATGCGGTGTTCTCCGCCTCAACGGTTCACACCGTGCCGGGAAGTCGACTGGCCGATGTAATTGGGGAGAGTGCGGAAGTGCAGTGCTACCACCACCAGGGCGTCGACGCCCTGGGCGACGGTCTGGTGGTCAGTGCCCGCGACGCCGACGGCGTGATCGAAGCGCTGGAGTTGCCCGGGGATCACTTCGTTGTGGCCGTCCAATGGCATCCCGAAGAGACCCTCGACGACCTGAGAGTGTTCACCGGACTCGTCGATGCCGCCAGAACCTTCTCGAAAGAAAGGGTGCATTCGTGACTACCACCGAGCTGATCAATCCAGCCACCGAGGAAGTGCTGCGCACCGTCGATAGATTCGACGTCGCGCGCGTCGATGACGCGATCGCGCGGGCCAAAGTCGCCCAGAAGGCATGGGCCGCGAGCCCGCCGGCCGAGCGTGCGGCCGCATTGCGCGCCTTTGCCGCCACTGTCGACGCCCACGTGGGCGAGTTGGCAGCGCTGGAGGTCGCCAACTCCGGGCATCCCATCGGGGCGGCCGAGTGGGAGGCCGGGCATGTCCGCGATGTTCTGCAGTTCTACTCGGCATCCCCGGAGCGATTGTCCGGCAGGCAGATTCCGGTCGCCGGGGGACTCGATGTCACCTTTAACGAGCCGATGGGGGTCATCGGGATCATTACCCCGTGGAACTTCCCGATGCCCATCGCGTCGTGGGGTTTCGCACCGGCACTGGCCGCCGGTAACGCTGTCGTGCTCAAGCCGGCGGAGCTGACGCCGCTGACGTCCATCCGGCTCGGCGAACTGGCGTTGGAGGCTGGTTTGCCGCGCGATCTGTTCCAGGTACTACCGGGTAAGGGTTCGGTGGTGGGGGAGCGGCTCATCACCCACCCCGATGTCCGCAAGCTCGTCTTTACCGGCTCCACTGAGATCGGCGTGCACGTGATGGCGGGCGCGGCGCAGCAGATCAAGCGAGTGACGCTGGAGTTGGGCGGCAAGAGCGCCAACATCATCTTCGATGACTGCGATCTGGAACGAGCCGCGGCCACCGCACCATACGGGGTGTTCGACAACGCCGGCCAGGATTGCTGCGCGCGGAGCCGGATCCTGGTGCAGCGCAGTGTCTTCGACCGTTTCATGGAACTTTTCGAACCTGCGGTCAAAGGAGTGGTTGTCGGCGATCCCAGCGCCCGCGACACTGAGATGGGACCGCTGGTGTCCCGCAAGCAGTTCGATGCGGTGGCTGACTATGTTCCCGATGACGCACCCGTCGCGTTCCGGGGGTCCGCGCCGAGTGGACCCGGGTACTGGTTCCCGCCCACAGTTCTCACCCCTGGTCGAGAAGACCGCACCGTCACCGAGGAGATCTTCGGTCCGGTCGTCGTGGTCCTGCCGTTCGAGGATGAGGCTGACGCGATCGCGCTTGCCAATAACAGCGAATACGGTCTTTCCGGCTCGATCTGGACCGACAACCTGTCGCGGGCGATGCGGGTCTCGCGAGCCGTCGAGGCGGGAAACCTCAGTGTCAATTCGCACTCCTCGGTGCGCTACAACACCCCGTTCGGCGGGTTCAAGCAATCCGGGCTGGGCCGCGAACTCGGACCGGACGCACCGCTGCATTTCACCGAAACCAAAAACGTCTTCTACGCCATCGGAGAGGCCCCATGACGCGCCCGAAAATTGATCTGACTCAGCGACTGGCCGGCAAAGTGGCGGTGATCACGGGTGCTGCAAGCGGCATCGGGCTGGCAACCGCCCAGCGGATGCGCGCTGAGGGCGCCACCATCGTCGTCGGCGATATCGACCCCAAGACCGGCACCTCGGTTGCGG
The DNA here is from genome assembly GCA_037138275.1 of Mycobacteriaceae bacterium. GTDB lineage: Bacteria > Actinomycetota > Actinomycetes > Mycobacteriales > Mycobacteriaceae > Mycobacterium. Next base: position 13,841 of record JBAXIR010000008.1, read on the forward strand.
AAGAACTCGGCGGGCTCTTCGTCGCGGTCGACGTCGCCGACGAGGACGAGGTCAACAATCTGTTCGACACCGCCGCGTCGACCTACGGCTCAATCGATATCGCCTTCAACAACGCCGGTATCTCCCCACCCGATGACGATCTCATCGAGACCACTGAACTGCCTGCCTGGCAACGGGTTCAGGATGTCAACCTCAAGAGCGTGTACCTGTGCTGCCGGGCGGCGCTACGCCATATGGTGCCTGCCGGGAGGGGCTCGATCATCAACACCGCATCGTTCGTGGCGGTGATGGGCTCGGCCACGTCGCAGATCTCCTACACCGCTTCCAAGGGCGGCGTGCTGGCGATGTCACGCGAACTCGGTGTACAGTTCGCCCGCCAGGGCATCCGCGTCAACGCGTTGTGCCCCGGTCCGGTGAACACCCCACTGCTGCAGGAGCTTTTCGCCAAGGATCCCGAGCGTGCGGCCCGGCGGCTGGTGCACATCCCGCTGGGCCGCTTCGCCGAAGCCGAGGAACTCGCCGCCGCAGTGGCATTTCTTGCCAGCGACGACGCCTCGTTCATCACCGGGTCGACCTTCCTGGTCGACGGCGGTATCAGTTCGGCGTACGTCACTCCGCTGTAGGAATATCCGTGTCAGCTCCCGATCCTGCACCCCCCGATCCTGCACCCCCCGCAGTCGCGTTGTTTCGACCGCTCGGCAATGCCTTCGAGGACACCGTCGGTCGGCTGTTGCAGACAATCCGGCTGGGCGTGCTGGCACCGGGGGGCCGTCTGCCGCCCGAACGCGAACTCGCCGCTCGCCTCGGCGTGAGTCGCGACACCGTGCGCGAGGCGATCAAATCGCTGTCCGATACGGGTTACCTGGTGTCGCGGCGCGGGCGCTACGGCGGCACGTTCCTGGCTGAGCGACTACCGGCCGTCACCGGGGGCGCTGACGGTGTCAACCGCGTCGAGATCGACGACGCACTTCGGCTGCGCGAGATTTTGGAGGTCGGGGCGGCCCGGATGGCGGCGGCGGCGTCGCTGACCCCCGCGGAACGTGCAGTCCTGTCGGCACGGCTCACCGATGTGCGTACGGCGGAGCCCGACGACTACCGCCGGCTGGACTCCCGGCTGCACCTGGCGATCGCCGAGGCGGCCGGCTCACCGTCACTGGTGTTGTTGGTCGCCGAGAACCGGATGCGGCTCAATGCGCTGCTAGATCGAATTCCTTTGCTGGGGCGCAACATCACTCACTCCGACGATCAGCACGACGCCATCGTCAACGCCATCCTGGCCGGCGATCCCGACGGGGCCGGCGCGGCGATGCTGGTCCACGTCGCCGGTTCGGCGGCGCTGCTGCGCGGCTTCCTGGCCTAGTTCACGAGCCGGGGAGGAACTCGTCGCGGTATGGTCGACGGGTTCAGTTCGGACGGTGCGGAAACCGGTGAGATTCCGGTGCGGTCGCGCCACTGTGTCCAACCGGTAGCGGGGCCGCCGCGACGAGGTTGGTAGCCAGACCCTCCCGTCCGAGGTCACCACGACGGGGACGCGAGATCCCCATGCGGAGGTTGCATGGCGCTACGCCGGCTCGTCCTGTCCTGGAACCGTAAAGACTGGGTGCAGGTCTGCGCACTGGTCGGTGTGATCGCAGCGTTGCACGCGGTCGGATTCGGCACGCTGATCTTGGTGGTGGAACCCCAGCGATACCAGGTTGGTGCACAGGTGCTCTCCATCGGCCTCGGTGTCACCGCCTACATGCTGGGCCTGCGACACGCCTTCGACGCCGACCATATCGCCGCTATCGACAATGTCACCCGCAAGCTGACCGCCGACGGTGCCAGACCCAAGGCGGTGGGATTCTGGTTCGCCCTCGGTCATTCGGCAATGGTGGTGGTGCTGGCACTGCTGGTGGTGGCCGCGGCCCGGACGGCGAGCGTACTGCTCGATACCGATTCGCCCACCCGGCACGTGCTGGGCGTGGCCGGAACCCTGGCATCGGGTGGATTTCTGTATCTGATCGCGATCGTCAATGTGGTTGCGCTAGTGGGTATTTGGCGGGCCTTCGCAGGGTTGCGCGCGGGCCGGTTCAATGAGCGTGAGCTCGAGGATCAGCTTGACAATCGTGGCCTGCTGGCTCGTCTGCTGCGCCCTGTCATGCGGCGCATCGCCCGGCCGGCCCATATGTTCGTCGTCGGAGTGTTGTTCGGGCTGGGATTCGACACCGCGACCGAAGTGACACTGCTGGCACTCGCCGGCACCGGTGCGGCAGCCGGGGTGCCCTGGTACGCGGTCCTGACTCTGCCGGTGCTGTTCGCCGCGGGAATGAGTCTGATGGACAGTCTCGATGGGGTGTTCATGTCGGTGGCCTACGACTGGGCATTCGCCAACCCGATGCGCAAGATCTACTACAACCTGACCATTACCGGCCTGTCGGTGGTGGTGGCGCTCCTGATCGGCACCATCGAACTGGTGTCGGTGGCCCGCGACGATCTGGGCTGGTCCAATCCGGTCACCGAATGGATCGCCTCGATCAGCCTGGAGCACGTCGGCTTCGTCGTCGTCGGGTTATTCGTGGTCACCTGGGCCGCAGCGGTCGGCTTCTGGCGCTACGGCCGACCCGAACGGCGCTGGCAGTCCCAGCAGTAGGTATCGCTAGATCTGGTAGGGCCGGCAGGGTGTTCTCGCTGGCCCCGCTCGAGTGTGCGGTTTCATCTGTGACACGCCGCGGCGGCGACAGAAACCGCACACTCGCGAATCAGGGCAGGGCCAACTGCTCCAGCCAGCGATCAAGTTCCGCGTAGGCCGCCGCGCGCGGTTCGGCCAGCGACAGGAACACGTCATGCTTGGCGTCTTTGATCGGAACGCTGGTGGTCCGGTTGCCCAGACAGCCGGCCCAGCGGGAGATGTGCGCGACGTCGAGCACCGCGTCGCCGCGTTGCAGCACGTCGGTCTCGGCGCTCTCGGCGACGCTGTGATCGGAGCGCAGCACCAGATTGGGCACCCCGATGTCCAGACCTTGATGCAGCGTCGCCTGCCCGCGACGGATGGCGTGAATCCACCCGACCGTCACCGGGAAGCCGCCCACCGGCTTCCACTGCAGGTTGTAATCGAACTCCCCGTGGTACTGCCGATGCAGCGTCTGTCCGTATCCACCGGAACCGGACCCGCGCACCACCCGGGTCTTGCTCACCTTCGAGACCGCGCCGATTGCCGTCGAGGTTGCCCGGGTGCGCAGGATCGCCGGGCCGTTGAGATCCAGGAATGGACTGTTGAGCACCAGTCCGGCAATGCCCATGGTCGCGGTGTCCCCGCGCTTACGCACCCGGTCCAGCCACAGCGCCGCAACCAGACCACCGGTCGAGTGGCCGTAGACGACCGTCGCCGCCGCGGTATCTGATGTCGCCGGCCCAGCGGCTCCGGGATTCTCGGCGGTAATCATCGCCATCGCCCACTCCAACTCGCGGTCATAGCGAGCCAGATCCGTAGTGAAGTGCGGGGTCTGGCCCGCCCGCCAGGAGCGGCCGCATCGGTGTGAGTCGAGGCCGTAGAACCGCCACCCGGCGGCCGCGAAGTGATCGGCAAGTTCGGCGTTGAAGAAGTAGTCGGTGTACCCGTGCAACGCCAGCACCGCGCGCGGCGACGGGGTCGGGTCGGCTGAGCGAACCAGGGTGGCGAACAGGTCACCTTCGCCGTCCGGGTCGGCGCCCAGCGCGCGGGTGGTCTGGACGTAACCGGCGAGGACGTCGTCGGTCCACTCGGCCTGCGCTGCCGTCACAGTTCAAACCTTAACCGCGGGGGGTGGCTCTGATCACTCCGTCGGTCGGGGACGCGCCGATCGGGATAGCCTGTCTGTGTGGCCGAGAACAACAATAGGACCGACGTGCTACCTGTTGGTGCCGGAATCATGAGCGCGACGCTGGGCGCACCGCTGCGACTGGTCGAGCCGGACTGGTCGATCACGCTGGTGGAAAGCCTCGCCGCCGCCGCCGCCGAGAGCAGCGACCCATGGAACAACGCCGAGCCGCGCCTGTTCGAGCAGGTGTGGGCACACGGGACCACGGTGCTGGGCCTGGACCGAAACGTCGGCTCGGGAGTCGGGTGACGGTCGCGTTGCGCCGCTGTTGGGGAAAGGATCTCGACACGGCAACCCTGTATGAGTTGCTGAAGCTGCGCGTCGAGGTTTTCGTCGTCGAGCAGGCCTGCCCCTACCCGGAGTTGGACGGCCGCGATCTGCAGTCCCAGACCCGCCACTTCTGGCTGCAGGAACCGGTCGGTGAGGTCATCTCGGTACTGCGTCTGATAGAGGAAAACCCCAACGGCCGCAAGCTGTTCCGTATCGGTCGGGTGTGTACCAAACAATCCGCGCGGGGCGGCGGGCATGCCACCCGGCTGCTGCAGGCCGCGTTAGCCGATGTCGGCGAGCACCCGTGCCATATCAACGCCCAGACCTATCTGGTCGAGATGTACTCCAGGCACGGCTTTGTGGTGGCCGGTGACGAGTTCGTCGAGGACGGTATCCCGCACGTCCCGATGCTGCGGGCGCGCTCGTGATCCCGCCGGGCTACCCGCTGAGCGCCATCGTCGGCCACGACCGGCTTCGGCTGGCACTGCTGCTGTGCGCGGTGCGCCCGGAGATCGGTGGCGTACTCATCCGCGGCGAGAAGGGCACCGCCAAATCCACCGCGGTACGGGCATTGGCCGCGGTGCTCACCGAGGCCGATCCGGGTGCGAAGTTGGTGGAGTTGCCGATCGGCGCCACCGAGGATCGCGTCGTCGGATCGCTGGATCTGCAGAAGGTGTTGCGCGACGGTGAGCACGCCTTCTCGCCGGGCCTGCTGTCGCGCGCGCACGGCGGTGTGCTTTACGTCGACGAGGTCAACCTGCTGCCCGACCATCTGGTCGACATTCTGTTGGATACCGCCGCGATGGGCCGCGTGCACATCGAACGCGATGGGGTGTCGCACTCCCACGAGTCACGTTTCATGCTGGTCGGAACCATGAACCCGGAGGAGGGCGAACTGCGCCCGCAATTGCTCGACCGGTTCGGTCTGGCCGTGGATGTGCGCGCCTCCCGCGAGGTGACGGTGCGCAGCGAGGTGATCCGCCGACGGCTGGACTATGAGTCCGACCCGGCTGGATTCGCCGCCCGGTACGCCGATGCCGACAGCGATCTGGCTATCCGGATCGCCGCCGCGCGTGCACTGGTGGACGAGGTCGAGTTGCCCGATCGCGAGTTGAATCGGATAGCCGCACTGTGCGCAGCCTTCGATGTGGACGGGATGCGGGCCGATCTGGTGATTGCGCGCACCGCGGTGGCCCATGCGGCCTGGCGCGGGGCGGAGACCCGGGCACGCGAAGCGGCCGGGAGAATCACCGTCGGTGAAGACGACATCCGGGTGGCGGCCGAACTCGCGCTGCCGCATCGGCGTCGCCGTGACCCGTTCGACGATCCGGGCATCGATGCCGGCGATCTCGACGAGGCACTGTCTGCCGCGGCCGATGCAGGCGGAGAACCCGAGCCGGATCCCGATCCTTCCGGAGGCGGCCAGCCAGCGGAGGGATCGACGGAAAGCCCTGTTCGACAGGCTAATTCATCGTCGACAGTTCGTCCTTCGGCGCCGCCTACAGCGACGTTTCGCACTCGCGCGTTGACGGTGCCCGGCGTCGGTGACGGCCACGCCGGACGGCGTTCGCCGGCACGCAATTCCGCCGGCGCGACGGTGGGCGCCAGCGCTACACCCGAGCAGGGCTACGGCCTGCACCTGTTCGCGACACTGCTGGCCACCGCAAACCGCCGCGCGGTCGCCGGCCCGGTGCGACCCGAGGCGCAGGACGTCCGCCGCGCGGCCCGGGTCGGCAGGGAGGGCAACCTGGTGATCTTCGTCGTCGACGCTTCCGGTTCGATGGCCGCGCGAGACCGGATGGCCGCGGTCACCGGTGCCGCACTGTCACTGCTGCGCGATGCCTATCAGCGCCGCGACAAAGTGGCCGTCATCACGTTCCGCGCCGGGAGCGCCCGGTTGGTGCTGCCGCCGACCGCCTCGGCGCATATCGCCGCGCGGCGGCTAACCCGGCTCGACACCGGCGGCACCACTCCGTTAGCGGAGGGCCTGCTGGCCGCACGCGACGTCGTGATGCGCGAACGAGCCCGTGACCGCACCCGCCGGCCGCTGGTGGTGGTGCTCACCGACGGGCGTGCCACGGGCGGCCCGAACCCGTTGGGGCGCAGTCGTATTGCAGCCGCCCAGCTGGTGGCCGAGGGTGCCGCCGCGGTGGTGGTGGACTGTGAGGCGTCCTATATCCGATTGGGTCTGGCCGCAGAACTCGCTAATCAACTTGGAGCACCGGTGCTGCGGCTGGAGCAATTGCGCGCGGATCATTTGGCGCAGGCTGTGCGCCGGGCGGCGTGAGAGTCGGGAAGGGGGACGCGCGATGCCACAGGGCCAACCCCTGATCATTCCCGACGACGGGCTGACCACCAGACAACGCCGCAACACCGCTGTGCTCGCGGTGCACACCGGCGTCGGGAAGGGTAAGTCGACGGCGGCCTTCGGAATGGCTCTGCGGGCCTGGAACGCCGGAATGGACATCGGGGTGTTCCAGTTCGTCAAGAGCGCCAAGTGGAAGGTCGGTGAGGAGTCCGTCTTCGAGCGACTCGGCAGTTTGCATGCCGAGCAGGGAGTCGGCGGAGCCGTCGAGTGGAACAAAATGGGTGCGGGCTGGTCCTGGGCGCGCCCGGCGCGACCCTCGGCTCAGGTCAAGAAGTCAGGTTCGGATGCGGACCATGCCGCCGCCGCTGCCGACGGCTGGGCCGAGATCGCCCGCAGACTTGCCGAGCAACGCCATGACTTCTACGTCCTCGACGAGTTCACCTACCCACTCAAATGGGGTTGGGTTGACGTCGACGACGTGGTGGACACACTGCTGGCCCGGCCCGGTCGCCAGCACGTCGTGATCACCGGACGCGATGCCCCGCCGCGGCTGCTCGAGGTGGCCGACCTGGTGACCGAGATGACCAAGATTGCTCACCCGATGGATGTCGGGCGCAAGGGCCAGCGCGGTCTGGAATGGTGAGCACGCCCGCCGTTGTCATCGGCGCGCCCGCCTCCGGCAGCGGAAAGACCACCATCGCAACAGGATTGATCGGCGCCCTGCGCCGCGCCGGTCGTCGTGTCGCGCCGTTCAAGGTCGGTCCCGACTTCATCGATCCGGGCTATCACGGGTTGGCGGCGGGCCAGCCGGGCCGCAACCTCGATCCGGTGATGGTCGGGGAGGAGCTCATCGGTCCGCTCTACCGACACGGTTCGGCGGCCGCCGATATCGCCGTCATCGAAGGCGTGATGGGTCTTTTCGACGGCCGTATCGACGAGCAGTTCGCCTTACCGGCACGCGGGTCCACCGGAGGCTTGGCCCAACTCCTGGGTGCTCCGGTGGTGCTGGTTGTGGATGTGCGTGGGCAGAGTCAGACCATCGGCGCTGTGCTGCACGGTCTTTCGACGTTTGTCCGCGGAGTACGGATCGGCGGGGTGATCCTCAACCGGGTGGGCTCGGAGCGCCACGAACAGGTGCTGCGGCAGGCCTGCGAGTCGGTGGGCGTTCCGGTGCTCGGTGCGGTGCCGCGGCACGACGAACTGTCGGTCCCGTCGCGGCACCTCGGTCTGGTGACCGCCACCGAGCACGGCGACGAGGCCGTGGCCGCGGTGGCGGCGATGACTGATCTGGTGGCCCGGCACGTCGATGTGGATGCGGTCGTCGCGCTCGCCGACTCCGCTGTGCTGGGCGCACCGTGGTCACCCGCTGAGGCGGTGGGCGAGCCGGTGGCCGGCCGGCCGGTGGTCGCAGTCGCGGCCGGCAACGCCTTCACCTTCGGCTACGCCGAGCACAACGAACTTCTGTGCGCCGCCGGCGCCGAGGTGGTGAGTTTCGATCCGCTCACCGATTCCCTTCCGCCGCGGTGCGCGGCACTGGTGCTGCCGGGCGGATTCCCCGAGCAGTACCCCGAGCAGCTATCCGCCAATACCGCGCTGCGCTCCCAGATTCGTGAACTGGCCACCCGCGCCCCGGTGCATGCCGAGTGCGGCGGACTGACGTATCTGATGTCCGATCTCGACGGGCACCCGATGTGCGGCGTACTGGCGGGCTCAGCGAGCTTCACCCAGCGGCTGACACTGGGCTATCGCGACGCCGTCGCCGCCGGAGATTCCGCACTGTACGCCGAGGGCCAGCGGGTGACCGGTCACGAGTTCCACCGCACCACAGTCCAATTCGCACAGCCGGTGCAGCCGGCCTGGCTGCTTCGCTCGGCCGGGAATCAACCGGCCAGTGATGGGGCGGTACAGGCTGGAGTGCACGCGTCGTATCTGCACACCCAGCCGGCGGCTCAGCCCCACGCGGTCCGCCGGTTCGTCGAGCAGGCCGGTCGCAGCCATGCGGCACTTCACTAAGCTCACCGGGTGACCGAGAACGCCTACCTCGTCGGCCTTCGCCTGGCCGGAAAGAAGGTCGTCGTGATCGGGGGCGGCACCGTGGCGCAGCGCCGGGTGCCGGTGCTCATCTCCCACGGGGCCGATGTGCACGTCATCGCGCGGGCGGCCACTCCGGCGGTCGAGGCTCTGGCCGACCAGCAGCCCGGTATCACCCTGACCCTGCGGGACTACCGCGACGGCGATCTCGACGGTGCCTGGTACGCCATCGCCGCCACCGACGACCCCGAGGTCAACGCCGAGGTGGTGGCCGAGGCCGAAAGCATGCGTATCTTCTGCGTCCGCGCCGACGCCGCCCGCGACGGCACCGCCGTCACGCCCGCGTCCTTCGACTACGAGGGTCTGCTGGTGGGTGTCTTGGCCGGCGGTGAACACCGTCGGTCCGCGGCCGTGCGCTCGGCGATCCGGGATGCTTTTCAACTGGGCCGCATCGCACCCGACATCGTCGCCACGACGGCCACCGATGTAATTCCCGGCGGGGTAGCCCTGGTGGGTGGTGGGCCGGGCGACCCCGAGTTGATCACGGTGCGGGGGCGCAGACTGCTGGCGTATGCCGACGTGGTGGTGGCCGACCGGTTGGCGCCGCCGGAACTGCTGGCCGAACTGGCACCGGATGTCGAGATCATCGATGCGGCCAAGATCCCCTACGGCCGCGCGATGGCCCAGGACGCGATCAACGACGTGCTCATCGACCGGGCCCGTGCGGGCAAGTTCGTGGTGCGACTCAAAGGTGGCGATCCGTTCGTCTTCGCCCGCGGGTATGAGGAAGTTCTCGCCTGTGTCGAGGCTGGGATCCCGGTCACAGTGGTGCCGGGCGTGAGCAGCGCAATCGCGGTGCCCGCACTGGCCGGGGTTCCGGTCACCCACCGGGCGGTGAATCACGAATTCGTGGTGGTCAGCGGTCATTTATCACCGGAGCACCCCGAATCGTTAGTCAATTGGAATGCGCTGGCCCAGCTGACCGGGACACTGGTGCTGCTGATGGCCGTCGAGCGCATCGAGTTGTTCGCCGATGTGCTCCGCAAGGGCGGTCGGCCTGCGCAAACGCCGGTTCTGGTGGTCCAGCACGGCAGCACGCCGGCGGAACGGGTGGTGCGGGCGACGCTGGCCGACGTGGCAGAACAAATCCGCGACCAGGGGATTCGGCCGCCGGCGATCATCGTGATCGGGCCCGTGGCCGCATTCGAGACTTTAACGTCCTCTTAATATTACTGTAGGGTAGGTCGCTATGACGGCCCTCAACGATGCTGACCGCGCGTCCTTGCGTCGCGCTGACGGCTATCGGAAAGCCGCCGCCCCGCGTCCGGTGCCGGTGCGCCGGGACCCGGCAGAGGACGGTTTCGCCGGGCGGGGAGTGTTGGCACGCACCGGCGCTAATCTCCCGGCCTGGTTGCCGTCGGGGCGATTCATCTCCGCGGTGGCCGCGATCGGCGGTATGCAACTGCTGGCCACCATGGATTCCACCGTGGCCATCGTGGCGCTGCCCAAGATCCAGGACGAGCTGGGCCTGTCCGACGCCGGCCGCAGCTGGGTGATTACCGCCTACGTCCTGACCTTCGGCGGCCTGATGTTGCTCGGCGGACGACTCGGCGACACCGTCGGGCGCAAGCGGGCCTTTATCGTCGGCGTCGCAATGTTCACCATCGCCTCGGTGCTGTGCGGAATCGCCTGGGATCAAACGACCCTGGTGGTTGCCCGGCTTCTTCAGGGCGTGGGGGCGGCGGTCGCCGCGCCCACCGGCCTGGCGTTGGTCGCCACCACCTTCCCCAAGGGACCGGCCCGCAACGCCGCGACAGCGGTATTCGCCGCCATGACCGGGATCGGCTCGGTGCTGGGTCTCGTCGTCGGCGGCGCGCTCACCGAGTTGTCCTGGCGGCTGGCCTTTCTCGTCAACGTGCCCATCGGCATCCTGATGATCTACCTGGCCTATCACAACCTGCGCGAGACCCACCGCGAGCGGATGAAACTCGACGCGGCCGGCGCACTGCTGGCGACGGTCGGCTGTACCGCCGCGGTGTTCGGTTTCACCCAGGGCCCGGAGAACGGCTGGCTGGCGCCGCTGACCCTGCTATCGGGCGTCGCGGCTGTCGTGGCTTTCGCCGTGTTCGTGCTCGTGGAGCGCACCGCCATCAATCCGGTGGTGCCATTCCGGTTGTTCCGCGACCGCAACCGATTGGCCACCTTCGCCGCGATCTTCCTGGCCGGCGGCGTGATGTTCACCCTGACGGTGCTGATCGGTCTCTACGTGCAGGACATCATGGGCTACAGCGCGCTGCGGGCCGGGATCGGATTCATCCCGTTCGTGATCGCCCTGGGTGTCGGATTGGGCGTCTCGTCGCAACTGGTATCGCACTTCTCGCCCCGGGTGCTGGTGATCGCCGGCGGCGTGCTGGTGCTGAGCGCCATGGTGTACGGCTCGACGCTCAACGCCGGTATCCCATATTTCCCGAACCTGGTGATTCCCATCGTGGTCGGCGGCTTCGGCATCGGGATGATTGTGGTGCCGCTGACTGTGTCGGCCATCGCCGGCGTCGGTTTCGATCAGATCGGGCCGGTCTCGGCGATCGCCCTGATGTTGCAGAATCTGGGCGGGCCCGTCGTGCTCGCCGTTGTCCAGGCCGTGATCACGTCACGCACGCTGTACCTGGGCGGTACCACCGGTCCGGTCAAGCGGATGAACCCCGAACAGTTGCACGCCCTGGACCAGGGCTACACCTATGGACTGCTGTGGGTTGCCGGCGCGGCGTTGATCGTGGGCGTGGTGGCGCTGTTCATCGGGTATTCGGCAAAACAGGTTGCGCACGCCCAGGAAGTCAAGGAAGCGATCGACTCCGGCGAGATCTAAGCTCCGCACGTCCGGCACGGGCACCGTGGGGCACATGGCTGGGTAGGGTAGGCAGCCATGGCTGGCGTCAGCGTTCCCGATCCGCCGGCCAGACCGCTTGCCGCCAGCGTTCTCGGTGTCGCGATCATCGCGATCACCGGCATGCAGTTGATGTCCACCCTCGACGGCACCATCGTGATCGTCGCGCTGCCGAGGATGCAGGCCGAACTCGGGCTGTCCGACGCCGGCAAGAGTTGGGTCATCACCGCCTACGTGCTGACATTCGGCGGACTGTTGCTGCTCGGCGGTCGGGTCGGCGATGCGATCGGCCACAAGCGGGCCTTCATCTCCGGGGTCGGGGTGTTCACGATCGCATCGATGGCGTGCGGACTGGCCACCGATGGCCCATTGCTGATCGCCGCGCGGGCGGTCCAGGGCATCGGTGCGGCCGTCGCCGCGCCCACCGGGCTGGCACTGATCGCCACCACCTACGCCGCCGGAACGGCCCGTAACCGGGCGATGGCGATGTCCGCCGCCATGCAGGGCATCGGGTCGGTACTGGGCCTGGTTCTGGGTGGCGCACTGACCGTCATCTCCTGGCGGCTGGCCTTCCTGATCAACCTTCCCATCGGTGTGCTGATCGTCTGGATCGGGCTGACCCGACTGGAGGAGACCCGCCACGAACGACTCAAGCTCGATATCACCGGCGCGCTGGTGGCTACGCTCGCATGTACGGCGGCAGTGCTGGTCTTCACCCAGGGGCCGCCGCGCGGCTGGTTGGACCCCTGGGTGATCGGAGCCGGGTGTTCGGCCGTGCTGCTGGGCATCGCGTTCCTCATCGTCGAGCGCAGCGCCGACAACCCGCTGGTGCCGCTGTCGCTGTTCAACGACCGCAACCGGGTGATGACGTTCGTGTCATTGTTTCTGGGCGGCGGGGTGATGTTGAGCCTGACCGTCATGATCGGGCTCTACGTTCAGGATGTGCTCGGGTACTCGGCGCTGCACGCCGGTATCGGGTTCATTCCGTTCGCATTGGCACTGGGGTTGGGAAATGTGGTCACGGCGAGACTGGCCCCGCATATCGCCCCGCGATGGCTGATCATCGGCGGCGGTTTGTTCGTGTTGGGTGCCATGTTGTTCGGGGCCTCGCTGACCCGCACCATCCCGTATTTCCCCGACCTGTTGTTGCCGATTCTGATCGGCGGTTTCGGCATCGGAGTCATCTCGGTCATCCTTCCGCTGTGTGCGGTGGCCGAGGTCGGCCCGAGCGAGATCGGTCCGGTCAGCGCGGTGACCCTGATGGTGCAGAATCTCGGCGGGCCGGTGGTGCTGGTGGTCATTCAGGCGGTGCAGGTCTCGCGCACGCTGTATCTCGGCGGCACCACCGGGCCGGTGGCCGATATGACACCCGCCCAACTCGACGCACTCGACGCGGGCTACACCTATTCGCTGTTGTGGATCGCCGCGGTCGCGATCCTCGTCGGCGTCAGCGCGTTCTTCATCGGGTTCTCCGCGCGGCAGATCGCCGCCGCGCAGCACACCCGCGAAGCCGTCGAAGCCGGCGAGATCTAGCCGCGTCCTCGTCGCAGGAGCGCCCGGTAACCGCCGTAAAGCGCCACGGCCACTGCGAAGTTCACGAAGTAGGCCAGATCCGCTCCGTGCAGGAATTCGGCTACCGGGCCGGTGATCAGGTTGGTGTGCATGAACGGCACCGCTGCGGCGAAGGCGACGACGAAACTGGCCAGCGCTGCTATCGAGTCCGCGCGCCGGGTGTTCTCGTTCTCGGGATGAACGATATCGCGGCCCGCGCTGCGGATGCGCCAATCGATGGCGGTGATCGCCACGAATGCCGGGATCCAGTAGCTCACGAACAACAGCAGGCCCTGGAATCGGGTAGCCAGATCGCCGGTGTGCAGCCACATGATGAGGGCAAAGGCGATCACCGCCACCACCACGGCTGAGACCGGCCGGCGAACCCTGACCCCGACGGTCTGCAGTGCCAGTGATCCGCTGTAGTCGTTCATCGCGTTGGACGCCACCGAACCCGCTGCGATCACCACCAGTGCCAGCGCCCCCAGGGTGCCACCGCCCATGACCGAGCGGACGCCCCCGACCGTCTGGTCGGTCAGCACACCCGCGGCCGCGATGCCGATTGCCTGCACCGCCACATACGCCGTCACCAACCCGGCGAAGGTGTAGCCGAACACCTGTGAACGCGGGGTCCGCGCGGGAAGGTAGCGGCTGTAGTCGGAGGCGTAACTGGCCCAGGAGATCGCCAGGCTCAGCGCGATGGTCACCTCCAGTACGAATGCACCGGCCAGATCCGCGCCGGCCAACGTCGGCGCGCTGATGATCTCGTTCCCGGCTACGAGTTTGACCGCGAAGACCGCGAACGTGACGAACAGAACCACCGTCATCACCGCCTGCATTCGGTGGATCACCTCGTAGCCGAACACACCCACCACTGCCTGGGCCGCCAGCACGATCAGCACCGCCAGCCAGAACGGGATGCCGAGCAACTCCGCCAGCGCCTCACCGCCGAACAACCCGACCAGGCCGTCCCAGGCGATCGACGACAGCCACTGGATCACGGCTACCACGGGCACCGTCGGCCCGAATGCCATGCGCGCGTTGGGAAGTTGCGCCGTGCCGGTGCGCGGACCCCAGGTGGACAGGTAGCCGACCGCCAGCGAGCCGAGGACCGTACCGATCACCATCGCCAGTAGGCCGAGCCAGAACCCCAGGCCCAGTGCCACCGCGAGGGTGCCGGTGAAGAGCACGGTCATATTGACCTGAGGTGCGAACCACACGGTGAACAGACGCCGCGCGGTGCCGTACCGGTTCTCCGGCGGGATCGGTGCGATGCCGTGGGTTTCGACGGCCAGATCACCGGCGTGTGTCGGCATCCGTCCGGTGTAGGGATCCGCCGTCACCACGTAACCGGTGCGGTTCGCGTCGGCTGTCACGCACCTCACCCTAATGGGTGGCCTAAGCTGGCCCGTTGTGATCACCCGTATGTCCGAGTTGTTCCTGCGAACGCTGCGCGACGACCCCGCCGACGCCGAAGTGCCCAGCCATAAACTGCTTATCCGAGCCGGTTATGTCCGGCCGATCGGGCCAGGTCTCTACAGCTGGCTGCCGCTGGGCCTGCGGGTGCTGCGCAAGATCGAGAACATCGTGCGCGACGAGATGGTCGCCATCGGCGGTCAGGAGATCCTGTTCCCCGCATTACTGCCGCGCGCGCCGTACGAGACCACCAACCGCTGGACCGAGTACGGCGACGGGGTTTTCCGCCTCAAGGACCGCCGCGATAACGATTATCTGCTGGGGCCCACGCACGAGGAATTGTTCACCCTGACGGTGAAGGGGGAGTACAGCTCCTACAGGGACTTCCCGGTGCTGCTGTTCCAGATCCAGACCAAGTACCGCGATGAGGCCCGGCCGCGGGCGGGGATCCTGCGCGGCCGCGAGTTCATCATGAAGGACTCGTACTCCTTCGACGTCAACGACGACGGACTGCGGACGGTGTATCAGGCCCACCGGGAGGCCTATCAGAAGATGTTCGCGCGCATGGCAATTCGCTATGTGATCGTCTCGGCGGTCTCCGGTGCGATGGGTGGCAGCGCATCCGAGGAGTTCCTCGCCGAGAGCGACATCGGTGAGGACACCTTCGTGCGGTGTCTGGAATCCGGCTACGCCGCCAACGTCGAGGCGGTCACCACCGCGGTACCCGACCCGGTGTCGGTCGATGCACTGGCGGCGCCGACGGTGCACGACACCGGCGACACCCCGACCATCGCCACCCTGGTCGACTGGGCGAACACCGCCGGGTTGGGCCGCACCGTCACCGCCGCCGACACCCTCAAAAATGTGCTGCTCAAGGTTCGCTCACCGGGCGGGGAGTGGGGATTGCTCGGGATCGGGGTGCCCGGTGATCGCGAGGTGGACGACAAGCGACTCGGCGCCGCACTGGATCCTGCCGAATACGCGATGCTCGACGATTCCGACTTCGCGAGGTATCCCTTTCTCAAGAAGGGCTATATCGGCCCGAAGGCATTGCTGGACAACGGTGTTCGCTACCTGGTTGACCCGCGCGTTGCTCCCGGTACCGCCTGGATCACCGGCGCCGACGAAGCCGGCAAGCATGTGGTGGGTCTGGTTGCGGGTCGTGACTTCACCGCCGACGGCATCATTGAGGCCGCGGAGGTCCGCGATGGTGACCCGTCTCCGGACGGGGCCGGCCCACTGGTGAGTGCGCGGGGAATCGAGATCGGCCACATCTTCCAACTCGGTCGCAAGTACACCGACGCGTTCACCGTCGACGTGCTCGGCGAGGACGGTAAGCCGGTGCGGCCGACAATGGGTTCCTACGGCGTCGGCGTTTCGCGACTGGTGGCGGTGATCGCCGAACAGCAGCACGACGAACTCGGATTGCGGTGGCCGTCGTCGGTGTCACCGTTCGATGTGCACGTCGTCATCGCCAACAAGGATGTCGATGCCCGCGCCGGTGCCGAGGCCCTGGCCGCCGATCTCGATGCGCTGGGCTTCGAGGTGCTGCTCGACGACCGGACCGTCTCGCCGGGGGTGAAGTTCAAAGATGCCGAATTGCTCGGGATGCCCTGGATCGTGGTGCTCGGCCGCGGGTGGGCCGACGGCACCGCCGAATTGCGCAACCGGTTCACCGGCGAGACCCGCGATATCGCTGTCGGCACTGCGGCCGCTGATATCGCCGCGGCTCTGACCGCGGGCTGAACCCCCACCGGTTGGTCCAGCTACTCGCCCCCGCCGGGGAAGGCCACGGTCACCGGCCACGCGCCCAGCACCCGCCGCCAGCGCGCCGCCGTCACCGCGCACTGGGTCAGCGCCGTCAGGCCGAATGCGCGGTCCTGTTCGGAGGTCGCCTGTTCCATGACCGCCCGCCAGGCCACCGCGCAGTCGCTCTCCATTCGGATCGCGAGTTTGGCGGCTTCGTTCGCGTTGTTCACCGTTGTCGGCAACTGGTAGCCGCTGGCCGGCAGCGGCACCTTGACCGACCGCTGGGTCAGCATCGACACGGCGGCCTCCCGCCGGTCCCGGTGCTCGGCCAGCACCTTTGACACCAGTTCGTTCTCGTCGGGATAGATGTGCGCCGAGACAATCCCATAGCCGTAGATCGCGGCGTGCTCTGCGGCCACGGCGTCAAACAGCGCGGCCTGGTCGGGATCGGCCGGCCGGTCCGGATCGGGCCTGGGTTCGGGTGGACTGGGTTCGGGTGGACTGGGTTCGGGTGGACTGGGTTCGGGTGGACTGGGTGCCGTCATCGCTGCCTCGGCTCGGCCGGAGTCAGGCCCACCATCCAGGACGTCGTGCAGGCCGCGGCGATGGAACCCATCAGGCCGGCCCGATAGCCCGACAGGGTCGGCGCCAGCGTGGCCGCGTCATCGGCTGAGCGACGCAACGCGGTGACGACGTCGCCCAGCGACGGCGGCGGAGCGGGTGGGGTGGACGCACCCCCGGTGGGCGGACTCCCGGTGGGCGGACTCCCGGTGGGCGGACTCCCGGTGGTCGCACCCGCGGTGGGCGCGGTGGTTTCGGCGCCTGGCGTCGGGGTTGGTCTGCCTGCCGCCCGGGACAGCTCCTCGACGATCGCGGTCGCGTGCCGGGCCCGCTCGGTGGAGACCTCGATCAGGGCCGGCACCATCGCCGGTGCGGCAACCTTGGCCGCGGCAGCCGCGAGTTCGCTGTCCGTGCGGGCCGCGGAAAGCTCAGCCTCCAGCGGGTCAGGTCCGGATGGCTTCGAGGCGCAGGCCGCGGCGGCGGTCCCGC
>JBAXIR010000009.1:0-30885 GCA_037138275.1 Mycobacteriaceae bacterium
GGGCGGGGTCGGCGAGCTACCGCAGGGGGTAGCTCCGGGGGGCCGCCGAACGCCGTCGGCTCGTAATCGACGACGGGGGCGATGGTGTGTAAAGCCTTGGCGGACAACGGACACTCTCCATGGATCGGACGGCTCGGGCCGGTCGCTGGAGAGTGGCGAACCCGTAATTGATGATCACCCTGCAATTGATGGTGACCCTGCAATTGATGGTGACACATTCCCGCGTCGTCGGGTATTCACGGTTACCGTTGTCTGGTGACCCGGCTGTCGACATCGGATTCGGCGTTCTTTCACCAGGAGAACACCGCGACGCCGATATATGTGGGCTCGTTGTCGATCCTGCGGCGACCGAAGGCCGGTCTGAGCTACGACACACTGCTGGAGACCGTCGAGCGCCGGTTGCCGCAGATTCCGCGGTACCGCCAGAAGGTCCGGGAGGTGACCCTGGGTCTCGCGCGTCCGGTGTGGGTCGACGATCCCGACTTCGACATCACCTATCACGTGCGGCGTTCGGCCCTGCCGTCCCCGGGCAGCGATGCCCAGCTGCACGATCTCATCTCACGGTTGGCCGGCCGTCCATTGGATCGGACCCGGCCGCTGTGGGAGATGTACCTCATCGAGGGTCTGGCGGACAATCGGCTTGCGCTGTTCGCCAAGAGCCATCAGGCGTTGGTCAACGGCATGACGGCGGTAGAGATCGGTCACGTCATCGCCGACCGCAGCCGTCGTCCGGCCCGATTGGGTGAGGACATCTGGTTGCCCGCGCGTGAGCCGACGGCCGGCGAACTGCTCAGCGATGCGGTCGGCGACTGGCTGGCCCGACCCGGTCAGGAGTTGCGCGCGCTGCGCTCGACCATCGCCGACGTCGCCACCAATAGCGGCGAGGTGGCGCAGTTGGCCCGGCAGGCCGCCGATGCCGTGCGCACGATGCTGCGCGGTCGCGCGCCGAGCAGTCCCCTCAACACCACGGTCTCTCGGCATCGTCGGTTCACGGTGGCCAGCGCCCCGCTATCGGAGTTTCGTCTGGTTCGCGCGCGCTACGACTGCGACGTCAACGACCTTGTGCTGGCGGTTATCACCGGCGCGCTGCGCAACTGGCTGCTGTCCCGGGGAGAGCCGGTGCCGGCCGGCCAGACGGTGCGCGCGATGGCGCCGCTGTCGGTCTATCCGGCGGCCGAATCGGAGCCCTCGGGTCCGGGTCAGGCCATCAGTGAGGTGACCCCGTTTCTGATTGACCTGCCGGTGGGGGAGGGCAACGCGGTGGTGCGGCTGTCGCAGATCTCCCACGCCACCGAATCACATGCCGCGGCGGCCAGCCTGGTGGATGCCCGCACCATCGTCACCCTGTCCGGTTTTCCACCGCCGACCTTGCACGCCATGGGCACCCGGGAAGCCACCCAGTTCCCGCCACGGCAGTTCAATGTGCTGATCACCAATGTGCCCGGACCGCAGTCGCAGATGTACGTCGCCGGGGCAACGCTGCTGGAAACCTACGCGGTTGTTCCACTCCTGCATGATCAGGTGCTGGCGATCGGCGTGACGTCCTATTGCGGTGTGCTGTATTTCGGCATCAATGCCGACCGGGAAGCGATGAGTGATGTCGAGGTGTTCCCTGAACTGCTGGCCGAGTCGCTGGCGGAACTCGTCGAGGTGGCGCGGCAGTAGGATTTGACCGTGAGCGACAACGAGCCTGAGGCGGTTGCGACGGCGACGGTTCCAATGAGGGTATATATCCCGGCGACGTTGTCGATGTTGCAGGCCCTAGTCGACGACGGCGACATGCAACCGCTCAGCGGAACGGCGTTCGCGGTGACACCGGCGTTGCGCGAGGCGTATGCCGAAGGCGATGACGACGAACTCGCCGAGGTGGCGATCGCCGAGGCGGCGCTGGCATCGATACGGCTGCTGGCGGCCGAGTCCCGCGCCGACGATCTGCCGCTGCGCCGCGCGGTGCTGATTGCCGACGCCGACGCCGAACCGCGCGCCGATCTCGACACAGCGGTGGTACGCCTGCGCGGCCGGGTGAGTATTGATCAGGTGGCGGCGGCCTATGTCGACAATGCCGACGCCGAACCCTTTGTTGCGGCCGCGATCGAGGTGATCGACTCCGCCGACCTGGGCGACGAGGACGCCGAACTGACCGTCGGCGACGCCCAGGATCACGACCTGGCCTGGTACGCCACCCAGGAGTTGCCATTTCTGCTCGATCTGCTCTGAAGTAGCAGCCTGTGGCGCCGGAGGTTACGGTACCGTAGGTTGCGTGTTCACCCAGGTCAAGGTTGGCGCCGCAGTGCGGACGGCGCTGGGCCGGGTCACCACGCCACTGCTGCCCGACGACTACCTCAAGTTGATCAACCCGCTGTGGTCGTCGCGTGAACTGCGCGGCCGGATCGTCGAGGTCCGCCGGGAGTCGCGCGACTCGGCCACGCTGGTGATCAAGCCGGGTTGGGGCTTCAGCTTCGACTACCAGCCCGGACAGTACGTCGGCATCGGAGTGCTCGTCGACGGCCGTTGGCGGTGGCGGTCGTATTCGCTGACGTCGGTCCCGCGATCCACCGGCGTCCGCACCATCTCCATCACGGTCAAGGCGATGCCGGAGGGCTTCCTGTCCACGCACCTGGTAGGTGGTGTCCGGCCCGGGACCGTGGTGCGATTGGCCCCGCCCCGGGGCGACTTCACCATGCCGGACCCGCCACCGCCTTCGGTGCTGTTCCTTACCGCCGGTTCGGGTATCACCCCGGTGATGTCGATGTTGCGAACCATGCTGCGGCGCAATCAGATTCGCGAAACTGCGATAAATTCCGGCGCGCAGACCGAGATCATTCACCTGCATTCCGCTCCCACGCTGGCCGATGCACTGTTCAACGCCGAACTCACCGAACTGGAACGGACCCAACCCGGATACCGGTTGCTCACTCGGGCCACCCGGGTGCAAGGTCGCCTGGACCTGAACCAAATCGGCAATGAGGTGCCGGATTGGCGGGATCGCCACACCTGGGCATGCGGACCGGACGGACTACTCGATGAGGCCGAAAAGCTCTGGGCCGCAAATGATATCGCTGATCGACTGCACTGTGAGCGGTTCGCTGCCGGACGAAATGCGGACCGGGGACAGGGCGGTCTCGTCACCTTCGCCCGCAGCGGTAAGACACTGACCGCAGACTCGGCCACCTCCCTGATGGAAGCCGGCGAGCAGTCCGGAATTCTCATGCCGTTCGGCTGCCGTATGGGCATCTGTCACACCTGCGTGGTGGGGTTGGTGCAGGGGCGGGTGCGCGATATGCGGACCGGTGCCGAACACGAGCCCGGAAGCCGGGTGCAAACCTGCGTCTCGGCGGCGTCGGGAGATTGCGTACTCGATGCCTAGATTCAGATCGATGCCTAGCAGCAACAGGGAGGCGCCGCGATGGCGATAACGGATATTGAGGCCTTCACCCATCTGTCGGATGCCGATATCGACACTCTCGCAGACGAACTCGACACCATCCGCCGGGATATCGAGGACTCGCTCGGGGATCGCGACGCGCGTTATATCCATCGGACCATTGCCGCCCAACGCGGACTCGAGGTGGCCGGACGGCTGCTGCTGGCGTTCGGGTCCAAGCGCAGCGCGTGGGTGGCCGGAACCGCCACGCTCGCGCTGGCCAAGATCATCGAGAACATGGAGATCAGTCACAACGTCATCCACGGCCAGTGGGACTGGATGAATGATCCGGAGATCCATTCCTCCACCTGGGAATGGGACATGACCGGCGCAGCCAAGCACTGGCGGGTCACGCACAACTTCTCCCACCACAAGTACACCAACATCCTCGGGATGGATGATGACGTCGGCTACGGGATTATTCGCGTCACCCGCGACGAGCCGTGGAAGCCGTACAACGTCTTGAACCTGTTCTTCAACACGATGCTGGCGGTGGGCTTCGAGTGGGGCATCGGCCTCCAGCATCTGGAACTGCGCAAGATCCGCGACGGTCCCGAGGCGCGCGCAGCCATGTTCAATCGGTTGCGGGAGTTCAGCGCCAAAGCGGCGCACCAGGTGCTTAAGGACTACGTGGCATACCCGGCGCTGACCGCCCTGTCGCCGCGGGCCGGCTTCGTATCGACGTTGCAGGCCAACGTTGTGGCCAACATCATCCGAAACATCTGGGCCAACGCGGTGATCTTCTGTGGCCACTTCCCGGACGGCGCGGAGAAGTTCGCCCTGTCGGATATGGATCAGGAGAGCAGGGGCCAGTGGTACCTGCGCCAGATGCTCGGCAGTGCCAATATCGACGCCGGTCCTGCGCTGGCGTTCATGACCGGCAACCTGGCCTACCAGATCGAGCACCACCTCTACCCGGACCTGCCGAGCTATCGGCTGGCCGAGATTGCGGTCCGGGTGCGCGCACTCTGCGAGAAGTACGACCTGCCCTACACCAGTGGGCCGATGCTGGTGCAGTACGCCAAGACCTGGCGCACCATTGCCAAGCTATCGCTGCCGGACCGGTTCCTGCGCGCCACCATCGACGACGCGCCGGAGACCCGCAGCGAGCGGATGTTTGCCCGCCTCGGGCCTGGGTTCGCGGTCACCGATCCGGTGAGCGGGCGTCGGCGCGGACTGAAGACCGCCATCGCCACCGTGCGGCGCTGGCGTTCCGACCACGCTCAGGCCGGCACGTAGGCAAAAGTATCCGGGTTCGGTCCGCGCCGTCCCGGTTCGCCGCGGTCCAACGTGGTCAGCGCTTCGAGCTCCTCGTCGTTGAGGTCGAAGTCGAAGATCTCAAAGTTCTCCCGGATCCGTTGTGGATCAACCGATTTCGGGAACACGATATCGCCACGCTGAATATGCCAGCGCAGCACCACCTGGGCCGGGCGAACTCCGAGTGACTTCGCGATCCGAATCACCACCGGATCGCCGAGCACCGCGCCACGGGCGATCGGCGACCACGCCTCAGTAACGATGTTGTGCTCGGTGCCGTAGGCCCGGACCGCATCGTTGGTGAAGTAGGGGTGCACCTCGATCTGGTTCACCGCTGGCGCGGTGGCGGTTTCGCGGGCCAACTCCTGCAGGTGATGGATGGCGAAGTTCGATACCCCGATACTGCGGGCCCGGCCGTCTACCGTGAACTCCTCGCAGGTCTGCCAGGTGGAGACGAAGTCACCCTCGTAGAGGGTGGGCAGCGGCCAGTGGATGAGGAAGAGGTCGACATAGTCGCTGCCCAGCTCGTCCAGGGTGGCATCGAAGGCGCGACGGGCGTCGTCGGGGCGGTGGAAGCCGTTATTGAGCTTGCTGGTGACGTACACAGCGCCGCGGTCCAGACCGGCGTCGCGGATGCCGTCGCCGACGCCCTTCTCGTTGCCGTACATCTGCGCGGTGTCGATATGGCGATAACCGATCTCCAACGCCGTCCGCACCGTCGCGGCGGTGTCCTCCGGCGGAACCTGGTATACCCCGAAGCCCAACTGTGGGATGCGGTGTCCGTCGTTGAGGGTGATCGTCGGGGTGGGGACCGGGCCGTCAATGCTGCTCATCGTCTGCCTTTCTGGGATATCCGGTGCTCTCATCCATCGCGGTCAGCAGCCTTCGTGCGGCATCGACCCGGCGTGCGGGGTCCCCGGTGAGTCTGTCCAGTGCGCACTCCGGGTCGGCCGGCGGTCCCCGGTGCCCGCACCCGCGAGGGCAATCGGCGACCGCCTGTGCCAAATCGGAGAACGGTGCCACAACATCATCGGGGCGAATGTGGGCCAGGCCGAACGAGCGGATACCGGGTGTGTCAATCACCCAGCCCCCGCCCGGCAGCGCGAGCGCCAGCGACTGGGTGGAGGTGTGGCGGCCCTTGCCGACCCCGGACACCGCGCCGATGGCCCGGTGTGCCTGCGGCACAAGCCTATTCACCAGCGTCGACTTGCCGACGCCGGAATGGCCCAGTAGCACGGTGACATGCTCGTTCAAAAGTGTCTGCAGGCCGTCCAGCGGCTCATCGCGCCCCGCGGTGATCACCGTGAGGTCGAGGTCGGCGAACTGTTCGGCGAACGGCGCTGCCGGCGCCAGGTCGGTCTTGGTCAGGCACAGAATCGGGTGCAGGCCGCCGGTATAGGCCGCGATCAATGCCCGGTCCACCAGGCCGGTGCGCGGCGGCGGGTCGGCCAGTGCGACCACCATCATCATCTGATCGGCATTGGCCACCACCACGCGCTCGGTGGGGTCGGTGTCATCGGCTGTGCGGCGCAATACCGTCCGGCGCTGCCCGCGGCGGACGATCCGGGCAAGGGTGTCGGTGTGTCCGGACAGATCGCCGACGATATCGACCTCATCGCCGACGACGATCGGCGTGCGACCTAGTTCGCGGGCACGCATCGCGGTCACCGGTCGGCCCGGATCGCCATCGAGTACGCATCCCCACCGGCCGCGGTCCACCGTCACGACCATCGCCGCCTCGGCGTCGGCGTGGGTGGGGCGGGTTTTGGTGCGCGGCCGCGAGCCGCGGCCGGATCGGACCTTGGCATCGGACTCGTCGTATTCGCGTGGGCTCAACGGCCGCCGTCGCTCAGCATGTGTGCCCACATCTCGGGGAACCCCGGCAGTGTCTTGGCGGTGGTGGCGATGTCCTGCACCTCGACGCCCGCCGTGCGTAATCCCACGATGGCGCCAGCCGTCGCCATCCGATGATCGGCGTAGGAGTGCCAGACCCCGGCGTGCAATGCCGCGGCGGTGATGATCAGGCCGTCGGGTGTCTCCACGCAATCGCCGCCGAGTGCGGTGATCTCGGTACGCAGTGCGGCCAATCGATCGGTCTCATGACCGCGCAGGTGCGCGATACCGGTCAGTCGGGACACCGAACCGGGTGTGGCCAGCGCGGCCAGTGCGGCCACCGATGGTGTGAGCTCGCCGACATCGTGCAGGTCGACTTCGAATCCTTCGTAGCTCGTCGCGCCCTGGATCTCCAGGTGTGAATCCGATTGGTGCACAGTCGATCCCATCAACCGCAGGATGTCGAGAATGGTGTCGTCCGGCTGCACACTGCCTCTTGGCCAGCCAGCGATCCGTACGACGCCGCCGGTGACCACGGCGGCCGCCAGAAACGGCACCGCATTCGACAGGTCGGGCTCGACATCCCAGTGCCGTGCGGCGATGGGTCCGGGTTGCACGGCCCAGCGGTTCGGGGTTGAGTCGTCGACGGCGACGCCAGCCTGGCGCAGCATCGTCACCGTCATCGCGATGTGCGGGGCTGAGGGTACCGATGTCCCGGTGTGCAGCACCTCGAGGCCGCGGGTGAACGCCGCGCCGCACAGCAGCAGACCGGAGACGAATTGGGATGAGGCCGAGGCGTCGATGTGCACCGGGCCGCCCGGCACTGCGCCGCGGCCGTGCACCGAGAACGGCAGGCCCTCGCCGGTGATGTCCACACCCAATCCGCGCAGCGCATCCAACAGGGGTGCGATGGGTCGCGCACGGGCCTGCTCGTCACCGTCGAACGCCACGGCGGCGGTGCTCAGCGCGGCCAACGGCGGAACGAACCGCAATACCGTGCCGGCCAGACCGCAGTCGATTCGGGCCTGAACGCCGGGGTTCAGTGAACCGCTGACGGTGAGCGCAGGCCCGTCGCCGGATATACCGATGCCCAGTTCGCGCAAAGCCCCGATCATCAGGTCGGTGTCCCGGCTGCGCAGCGCACCGCTGATCGTCGAGGTGCCCTGGCCTCCGGCGGCGGCAAGCGCGGCCAGGATCAGCGTTCGGTTGGTCTGCGATTTCGACCCCGGCACCGTGACCGTCGCGCGCACCGGTGCTGCGGCGTGGGGAGCCGGCCAGAGGTTCACGGCCCCAATCCTGCCCTGCCGGGGGGATCATGGAGTCATGTGTGGGCGATTCGTGGTGACAACGGATCCGGCGCTGCTGGCCGTTCGGATCGGCGCGGTCGACGAGACCGGGGGCCGCGTTGGCTCAACGAACTACAACGTCGCCCCGACGACAACCATCGCCGCCGTCGTCGCCCGCCACGACGAACCCCGCCACGACGATGAACCCCAGGACCGTGCCACCCGGCGGGTGCGATCGATGCGCTGGGGGTTACTTCCGCCGTGGGTCAAAGCCGATGCCGAGGGCCGGCCAAAGGCCAAGTCGCTATTGATCAACGCGCGCGCCGAGACCCTGACATCCTCGCCCGCGTTCCGGGCGAGTGCCCGCGCCCAGCGTTGTCTGGTGCCGATGGACGGCTACTACGAGTGGCGACCGAGTCCCGACCCCGGCCCCAAGACACCGTTCTATATGTCCAGGCGGGACGGCGCACCCATCCTCGTGGCCGGCCTCTGGTCGGCGTGGCGGCCCGATGAGAACGCCGCGCCGATACTGACATGCACGATCGTCACCACGGATGCGGTGGGTGACCTTGGCGAGATTCACCACCGGATGCCGCTGATGCTCGACGAGAACAGTTGGGACCGCTGGCTGAACCCCGACGACTCCGCGCCCGAGGATCTGCTCGCGATGCGGCCGGATATCAGTGGAATCGCGATCCGCAAGGTCTCGCGGTTGGTCAATCGCGTCGCCAACAACTCCGCGGAGCTACTCGAACCCGCGTGAGGCCCGTTATCACGTCAACCCGAGGCGATTATCATCAGTGCTGCACAACGCAGCGAGAGGAACCCGCAATGACCGCAGTTGAACCCAAGGCCGACACCATCACGGTGCTCAACCCCGCAACTGGCGCGCTCGCCGGCACGGTGCCCATCGACGATGCGGCCACTGTCACCGCCAAGGCCCGCGAACTGCGACTGTTCCAGCCCGAGTGGGAGGCCATCGGCCCGCAGGGCCGCCGCAAGTGGATGCTCAAGTGGCAGGAATGGATCCTCGACAACAAAGACCACATCACCGAGGTGCTGATGGCGGAGACCGGGAAGTCGCACTGGGACGCCAACATCGAGCCGACGCTCGTCGCCGATGGCATCAACTACTGGTCCGGCAACGCCGAAGCGTTCCTCGCCGACAAGAACCCGTCGGCGCACAGCCCACTGTTCAAGGTCAAGAAGTTCACCACCGTCTACCGTCCCCAGCCTCTGGTGGGTGTGATCACGCCATGGAACTTCCCGTTCGCCATGCCCGGCCTGGATATCCCACCGGCCCTGGCGGCCGGCTGCGCGGTGCTGCTCAAGCCCTCCGAGGTGACCCCGCTGTCGGGCGTGGAGTTTGTCCGCGGCTGGACCGAGATCGGCGCCCCGCCGGTGCTCGGGCTGACCACCGGGTACGGCGCCACCGGCGCCGCCCTCATCGAGCATGTCGACTTCCTGCAGTTTACCGGGTCCACCGCCACCGGTAGGAAGGTCGCGGTGGCCTGCGCCGAGCGGCTCATCCCGGTTAGCCTGGAACTCGGCGGCAAGGACCCGGCCATCGTGCTCGCCGACGCCGACCTTGATCGCGCCGCCAACGGCATCACCTGGGGTGCGCTGTTCAACTCCGGCCAGGTGTGCGTGTCGACCGAACGGGTCTACGTTGAGGCCCCGGTCTACGACGAGTTCGTCGCCAAACTCGCGGCCAAGGTCCGCAATGTCAAGCAGGGTCAGGAGCCCGGCCGGGATTACACCTACGACATCGGCGCCATGGCCACCTCTGCGCAGAGTGACATCGTCGGCCGGCATATCGCGGAGTCCGTCGCCGCCGGCGCGAAGGTACTCACCGGCGGTAAGCCCACCGGGCGGGGCACCTTCTTTGAGCCCACCGTGCTGACCGACGTCACCCAGGACATGGCCTGCATCGTCGAGGAGACCTTCGGGCCCACCCTGCCGGTGATCAAGGTCGCCGACGAGGACGAGGCCGTTCGGCTGGCCAACGACTCGGTGTACGGCCTGTCGGCGACGGTGTGGACCGGCGACGTCAAGCGTGGTGAGCGGGTGGCCCGTCGACTGGAGTGCGGCGCGGTCAATGTCAACGACGCGATGACCAACGTGTTCGCCTTCGCACTGCCGATGGGCGGGTGGAAGGAATCCGGTTTGGGCTACCGGGCAGGCGGGCCCAACGGCATCCTGAAGTTCTGCCGCCAGCAGGCCATCACCTCGCCGCGCCTGCCCACCCAGAAATCGGAACTGCTGTGGTACTCGTCGCCGAAAAGGCAGGGACTGTTCGCGCTGGCGGCCATGCGGGCCTTCGCCGCGCACGGCTGGCGCCGGATCGGCCGTAAGGGCTGAGTTACGGCTGCGTGTAGCCCGGCGGGTTGGCGCCGTCCACCCAGAAATCCACGCCGAGATCTGAGCCCGGAATGCAGTCATAGACCGACAGGTCGGTGACACCGGACTCAAGCAGTACGTCCTCGCACAGCAGGGTGTGTCCGGTGTACTCGCGGGCGGGTTGGCTCAGTACCGCGTATGCCGAGTCGGAGTACACCTCCGGCTTACGTGAGCGTCTCATCGACTCGTCGCCGCCGAGCAGGTTCTGCACCGCTGCCGTGGCAACCATGGTGCGCGGCCACAGGGTGTTCGAGGCGATGCCGTGGGCACGCATCTCCTCGGCAATCCCCAACGCGCACAATGTCATCCCGTACTTGGCCATCATGTACGGCGTCGGCGTCAGCCACTTCGGCTCCATCCGGATCGGCGGCGACAGGGTGAGAATATGCGGGTTCGCGCGCCCCTTCATGTGCGGAATGCAGGCCTGCGACACCGCGTAGGTGCCGCGGATCTGGATACCGTTCATCAGATCAAAGCGCTTGAGCGGTACATCTTCGATACCGCCGAGGTTGATCGCCGAGGCATTGTTGACGCAGATGTCGATACCGCCGAACTGCTCGACGCATGCGGCCACCGCGGCGGCCACCGAGTCGCCGTCGCGGACGTCACCGACGATCGGCAGGGCGTGGCCGCCGACCTCTTCGATTTCTTTGGCCGCGGTGTAGATGGTGCCGGGCAGCTTCGGGTGCGGCTCGGTGGTCTTGGCAACCAGCGCGATATTGGCACCGTCGGCGGCAACCCGTTTCGCGATGGCCAGGCCGATGCCGCGGCTGGCGCCGGAGATGAACATGGTCGTGCCGGAGAAAGTTGCCATGCGCCAAAGATTACGTGGGTGGTTCTGGGGGCGGTTCCGGGGGCGGGAAATATTGCAGCGATGCCCGTCGTTATGGCCAACAGAGACCGTCGGTAGTGAAGGGAGCACCTGGTGTCAGTGGCCCTGTTGTCAGTGGCCCCGGTGGCAGTGCCCCCGGTGGCAGTGCCCCTGGTGTCAGTGCCCCCGTGCCCGATGTGGGACTCTACGACGGTGACCGATATCGACGTCGTCGACCAGGAGTCCGACGCTGAGCTGACCGCGCGCTTCGAGCGCGACGCGATCCCGTTAATGGATCAGCTCTACGGTGGCGCGATGCGGATGACCCGCAATCCCACCGACGCCGAGGATCTGCTGCAGGAGACCATGGTCAAGGCTTACGCCGGGTTCCGGTCGTTCCGAGAGGGCACCAACCTGAAGGCGTGGTTGTACCGGATCCTGACCAATACCTATATCAACACCTACCGCAAGAAACAGCGCTCGCCGGCGGAATACCCCACCGACGAGATCCACGACTGGCAACTGGCCGCCCATGCCGAGCACACCTCCACCGGGTTGCGGTCCGCGGAAGTCGAGGCGCTGGAGTTACTTCCCGACACCGAGATCAAAGAGGCGCTGCAGACGTTGCCCGAGGACTTCCGGCTTGCGGTCTACCTGGCCGACGTCGAGGGCATGCCCTATAAGGAGATCGCCGACATCATGGAAACTCCGATCGGGACCGTGATGTCCCGCCTGCACCGGGGCCGGCGGCAACTACGCGCCCTGCTCGCCGACATCGCCACCGAACGCGGTTTCCTGCGCGGCCAACAGCCCGACGTCACCGAGGAGGTGTCGTGATGGGCGGTGACGACCATGACACCGACTGCGCGGTAGTGATCGCGGAGGTCTGGACGCTGCTCGACGGTGAATGCACCGACGACACCCGCGAACGGCTGCAACAACACCTCGACGCGTGCCCCGCATGCCTGCGCCACTACGGCGTCGAAGAACAGATCAAGGCGGTCATCGCCACGAAATGCGGTGGCGAGAAGGCACCCGGGTACCTGGTGGAACGGGTGCGGGTGCAGATCAGTCGCACCACCATCATCCGCAGGGACTAGCAATTTTCGAGCCAATTGGCTAAGATTCCCTCAGTTTTCCCTGATGATTTTCTCAGGTTGCTGTAATTATTGGCTTTCGAGGGGGACATGATCGTGCTGGATAGGCTGCCGAGATTCTGTGCGGCGTTACCGGTCGCAATGGCTGTCACTGCTGGGTTCGCATTCTCCAGCGTGAATGTCACTCTCTCCGCGACCGTCATCGAGATCGGCGGTATCGGCTGGGAGACCCTCGACCAGGACCTCATGGAGTCGACGTTCGGCGGGGTCCTCAATGACGGAACCAACACGTTCGTCAACATTCCCTGGCCCGGACAACTGGGGGCGATCGGCGATTCGGTGAACCTCGCCAGCGACGCTCTCTACGCCGAACTGCTGGCCACGCCGGGTCCGAAGATCGGCGTCGGATTGTCGGGCAGCACCATGGCGATCAACGATGTCATGCGGCGACTCGCCGTCGCTTACGCCGCCGATCCCACCAGCGTGCCGAGTCCGGATGAGGTCTCCTTCATGGTGGCCGGCGATGCCGAACGAGGAATCTTCCCCGCGCTCGTTCCGTTCTTCGGCCAGACCATTCCGGGATACAACTACACGGTGAAGCCCATCCCGGTGACCCCGTATGACATCACGGTGGTCAAGGGTGAGTACGACGGCGCCGGAGACTGGCCGGATCGGCCCTGGAATCTGCTCGCTGTCGCCAATGCCTTTGCTGCCAGCGGCGCGTTCGAGGGCTTCGGCTCGGTGCACTTTGACGCAATCTTCGCCGACTACACCAAGGTTCCGGCCAAGTACATCACCACCGCGGTCAACTCGGCAGGGGGTGTGACGACGACGTACGTCATCCCGACGGACGACCTGCCTATCCTGCGCCCATTGATCACCCAGGGCGTGCCCCAGTCCACGGTGGACACACTCACCGAGTTGCTCAAACCGATCGTCGACAGCGCGTATAGCCGTAACGACTGGCGGCCGACCAGCGGCCCGCCGCAGGGTGCTCGCGTTCCGCGCACGGCGGTTCGGAGCGGGCCGGCCGAGAGCCAGAGTCAGGCTGTCGGCACGGCAGCTGTCAAAGTGTCAGCGGTGAAGGCGAAAGCCGGTAGGGCCGCAGCCCGGGGTGCTACTGCCCGCTAGGTGTACTCGGCTAGGCGTTGGGCCGATTTCCGTGATTGGCCTTGCTGTGCTTGCGGTCACGCTTCTTGCGGCCACGCTTGGCCATGATGTTCCTCCGCGGGTTTGATGGGGATTGGTCGGCGGTAAAGTCGGCCGACGCGTTGATGGAAGTATCTCACGGTGCTGTTCCCTGCTTGACCCCGGTGGTGTGGTTCTATTGATGGCATGGCCGAGGATGTGCGCGCGGAGATCGTTGCCAGCGTGCTTGAGGTCGTGGTCAGCAAAGGCGATCAGATCGGCGCCGGCGATATCCTGGTGCTCCTGGAGTCGATGAAAATGGAGATTCCGGTGTTGGCCGAAGTCGGTGGAACTGTCACCGAGGTCAGTGTCGCGGTGGGTGACGTGATCCAGGCCGGCGACCTCATCGCCGTCATCGACTGACCCGCGCGGCCTCGACCTCCGGCGATCCATGTCAACCCTCGGGGACCTGCTCGCCGAGCACACCGTCCTGCCCGGCGCCGCTGTGGACCATCTGCATGCCGTCGTGGGTGAGTGGCAGTTGCTGGCCGATTTGTCCTTCGGCGACTATCTGATGTGGGTTCGCCGCGATGACGGCATGGTGGTCTGCGTGGCGCAGTGCCGGCCCACCACCGCGTCCACCCTGCTGATCACCGACGCCGTGGGCACCGCGGTGGCCGAGGAGGGTCTGCTCGGGGCGGTGCCGGTGCGCTACCGCGGCAATGTGGTGGCACTTCTGACCCGCCAAACTGCGCGCGACGGCCGACGCACCTCATCCCGACTGGAGAAGGCCTATCTGGATTGCGCCGAGCACCTGGTGCACATGGTGTCCGAGGGCACCTTCCCCAACGTCGGCGACCTTGCCATGTCGCGGTCGAGTCCCCGCGTCGGCGACGGCTTCATCCGCCTCGACGTCGCCGGAGTGGTGGACTACGCCAGCCCCAACGCAGTGTCGGCCTATCACCGGATGGGCCTGACCGCCGAGTTGGAGGGCCACAACCTGGTGGCGATCACCCGGCCATTGGTCTCCGATGTGTTCGAGGCCCGCGAACTCGCCGACCACGTCGGCGCCGCACTGGCCGGCGGTTCCAGCATGCGCCTCGAGGTCGACGCGGGTGGTGCGACCGTGCTGCTGCGTACCCTGCCGCTGGTGGTCGGCGGCGCATCGGCCGGCGCGGGGATACTGATCCGCGACGTCACCGAGGTCAAGCGACGCGACCGCGCCCTGCTTTCCAAGGATGCGACGATCCGCGAAATCCACCATCGGGTGAAGAACAACCTGCAGACCGTGGCGGCGTTGCTGCGACTGCAGGCCCGCCGAACCACCAATGCCGAGGCGCGGGATGCGCTCACCGAGTCGGTGCGACGCGTGGCCGCCATCGCCCAGATACACGAGGCATTGTCGATGTCGGTCGACGAGGAGGTCAATCTCGACGAGGTGATCGACCGGATCCTGCCGATCATGAATGACGTTGCGCGGGTGGACAGTCCGATCCGGATCATCCGCGAGGGCACTATGGGTGTGCTCGACGCCGACCGCGCCACCGCCCTGATCATGGTCGTCACCGAGTTGGTGCAGAACGCAATCGAGCACGCTTTCGATCCGACGGATCGGCGCGGTCGCATTGTGATTCGCGCGGAGCGTTCGGCAAGGTGGCTCGATATTGTCGTCGGCGATGACGGGCGCGGCCTGCCGGATGAGTTCAGCCTCGAGGCGTCGGACCGGTTGGGTCTGCAGATCGTGCGGACTCTGATGTCGGCCGAACTCGACGGCTCGTTGGATATGCACCCGCGCCCCGGGGGTGGCACGGATGTGATCGTGCGGGTGCCGATCGGCCGGCGGGGCGGCCGAGGCACGCTCCCCGAGTCCCGGACCGGCGACTAGCTACCGAAATGACTGCGGCCCCGGCAGGTGCCGGGGCCGCAGTGAAAACCGTTGACTTCTCAGACTCCGGTGCGGGCCCGGGTGCGCGCGTTGCGACGCTTGAGAGCGCGACGTTCGTCCTCGCTCATCCCACCCCACACGCCCGCGTCCTGCCCGGAATCCAGGGCCCAGGTCAGGCACTCGGTGGTCACCGGGCACCGGTTGCAGACGAGCTTTGCGTCAGCGATCTGGGCCAGGGCCGGTCCGCTATTCCCGACTGGGAAGAACAGTTCCGGATCCTCGTCCCGACAGACCGCGTTATGGCGCCAATCCATGTCTCGTCACTCCTTTTATCGTTTTCCTGTGTGCGGCAGGGTACGGGCGTACACCCGTTGCTCCTTGGCCGTTAACGCGTGAACACACAAATGTTGTTGCACTGTTACAAACGATGCTGTCACAGGCTCGACGGTTGTCAAGAGATCTTGGTTCAACCGTGGGCAATCTCACTCCGAGGGGTGGATTACCCAAGCCTGCCTATGTTGTACTACACTGCGCGCTGCCACGGTCCTTTTTGGCAGATTTTCGAAGCTCAGCGACCCTTTTTGCGGGGTGGGGCGACGACCGCCAGGGCCGCCGGCACCGAGGTGAAGGTCATCGTGTCGCGCATCCCGAGGAAATCCCCGTCGACCTGGCAGGCGATCGATTCGGTCGAGGTGATCCGCACCCACGCCAGGTCGTCCTCCCGGATCAGGTGACGGCCCTTGATGGCGGAATCCGCCGCCAGCATCCGGCGGACCACGAGCAGGTTGGCGATCACATTCATGGTGGTGACGGCGAATACTCCCAGGCCGCCCTCGAAGGTGGTGTCCGGGTTGGTCCACACCGGCCGACTGTTGGCGTACGTCCAGGGGCTGGCGTTGGACACGAACGTGAAGTGCACGCCCTCGATCGGCTCCCGGTCGGGCAGATGCACCGTGAGCAGGGGTTCGGATCGTGCGCTGCCCAGCATCTCGCGAACCGCGATCCGGATGTAACGACCCGCGGTGACCTTGCGGCCCTTGGCCCGCTGGGCCTCCACGGCGGCCACCACGTCGCCATCCACGCCCATACCGGCAGTGAACACCGCCCAGCGCTCGCCGCAGTCCATCAGTCCGATCCGCCGCCACGGCTGGCCCCCGCGGTGCGCGCCGAGCAGGCCGATCAGCTGGTTGGTGGCCTCGATGGGGTCCGGACTGATGCCCAATGCTCGGGCGAAGACATTGGCCGAGCCGCCGGGCACCACCGCAACGGCGGGCAGGTCGCCAGGCGCCGGGCGGTCCGGCCCCGGTGCGCCCAGCAGTCCGTTGACCACTTCGTTCACCGTGCCGTCGCCGCCGTGCACGATGATCACGTCGGTGCCGTCGCGGCGGGCGGACTCGGCGATCTCGATGGCGTGGCCGCGATGGTCGGTGTGGGCGACGACGAGTTTCACCCGGCTCTCCAGGGCGTGGGCCAACAGGTCGCGGCCGGCCGGGGTCGTCGACGTGGCGTTCGGGTTCACGATCAGCACGGCGCGCACGAGCGTTGAGACTATCGGCACCTTTAGGCTCGGGCGGTGCGCTTTACCTCAAGTTCGGTTTCTCCGGCGACTGTCCGCGCGGCCGCAGTGCTGGTCGGTCTTCAAGGCGCGGCGGGTCTTATCGCCGCGGCGGCCTTCGTGGTCCGCGGACTGTCCGGGGCTGACCGGCAGATCGTCAACGGGTTCGGCAATGCCGCATGGTTCGGCATCCTCGGTGTCATCGTCGCGGCTGCGGCCTGGGCGCTGTGGACCGGCCGGCGTTGGGGTCGCGGTATCGCGGTGTTCACCCAACTGTTGATCCTGCCGGTGACCTGGTACGTGGGTGTCGGTTCGCACCGGTGGTTCTACGGTGTGCCGATCGCCGCGGTGGCCCTGGCCGCCCTGGTGCTGCTGTTCAGCCCGGCGACGTTGCGCTGGCTGTCCTATCCTGCACCGTCGGACGGTGCTGACCCGGCTAGTGCCGACAGCTCCGATCCAGACACCCGATAGGTGATCCACTCCGACATCTGTTTCCCGCCCACCGCGTCATACAGCGCGATGGCGGGTGAATTCCAATCCAGCACAGCCCAACTCAACCTGCTGTAGCCATGCTCCACGCACTGTCGTGCCAGCGTAGCCAGCATGGCGCGGCCCAACCCGAGGCGGCGGAACTCCTCCCGGACGAACAGGTCTTCAAGATAGATGCCCGCCGCGCCGTCCCAGGTGGAGAAGTTCCGGAACCACACCGCGACCGCAGCCGGTTCGTCGTCGACCTCCGCGAGATGACAGGACGCGGACGGTTCGGGGCCGAAAAGTGCTGCGGTGACTTGGCTTTCGGTCACCGTGCACTGTTCAACCGCGTCTTCGAAGGCCGCAAGTTCGTAGATCATTGCGACGATCGCCGACTCGTCACCGGGTTGCGCCGGACGGATACGTGTTGTCACTCATCGACTCCCAACGCCGTCAAGATGGTGCGGAACTTCGTGGTGGTCTCGGTGACCTCATCCTGCGCATTGGACTCGGCGACGATTCCACCGCCGGCCTGTGCCATCGCACCGCGCCGGTCGGCGGAGAGTTGAGCGCCGCGGATCGCCACCACCCACCGGCCGTCGCCGGCCGAATCGCACCAGCCGACCGCACCCGCATAGAACCCGCGGTCGCCTTCGAGGTCGGCGATCAGGTCAATCGCGGCTGCGGTGGGAACACCACCAACCGCCGGGGTCGGGTGCAGTGCCAGTGCGAGATCCAGTGCGGTGGTTGATGTATCGCGCAATTCACCGCTGATCGGCGTGCTCAGATGCCACAGCGTGGCTGTTCGACTCAGTTGTGGCTGGGTCGCGATTTCGAGGTGGCTGCACAGCGGTTCCAGAGCCGCCCGCATGGTGTCGATGACGAGTTGGTGCTCGTGGCGATCCTTGGCGGAGTCGGCCAGTGCGGCGCCGTTGGCCGCGTCGATGTCCGGATCGCCCGCGCGAGGCGCCGACCCGGCGAACGGGTGGCAGGTCAGCGTCGCGCCGAGTCGGGCGACCAGAAGTTCAGGGCTTGCTCCCACCAGAGTCACTCCGGTGAGCCCCGAGGGTGATAGGTCGGTGAGGTAGGCGGTGGCGTGCGCGTCGGCGTCGATCAGCCGGTGCAGGATCGCCCACGGATCCAACCGACCGTCGGCGGCCAGTCGCAGTGCACGGGCCAGAACGACCTTCTGCAAGGGGTTTCCGGCATCGCGCAGGTGCAGTAGCGCCGCGGTGATCCGGTTGCGGTGTACCTCCAGTTCGGGCAGGGTCTCGACGATCCGCACCGTCGGCATCTGCCCGGCCGGACACCGCGGCAGTGTGGTGCCCACGGTCACCGGTTCCAGCAGCGCGGCCGGGCCGCGGACGTCGAACGGCAGTGCGCCGACGATCAAGTCGGCAGTACCGTCGCGCAATGCGGCGGCCGCCGAGTCGATATCGTCGAATCCCGTTCTGATTCCCTGTGCGACAAGGGTTCCGGCGCTACCGCTCAATACGAAGGACGGCGCAGTCGTCACGTTCCGGTGACCGGGACGCGGTGGGTGGTCAGACCAAGTGCCGAGAGTTGGCGCAGCCCGTACTCGAAGCCGCAGACCGACACCGAGGCCGTTTGGCAGCTGTAGCGGGCGCCTTCGCGCAGCGGTTGTTCGACCCAGCGGGTGATCACCGCTCGGGAGAAGTGGCCGTGGCTGATGAACACCACGTCGCGTTCGCCCATATGGTCCAACGCAAGGGCCACCGCCTGGTCGGCGCGCATGCTGACCTGATCGACACTCTCCCCGCCTGGGCAGCCGTAGGTCCACAGCAGCCAGTCGGGGGTGTCGGTGCGGATCTGGTGGGTGGTCAGGCCCTCATAGTCGCCGTAATTCCACTCGGCCAGCAGCGGTGACACCTCGTCGACCTTCAAGCCGGCCAGTTCGGCGGTGACCAGGGCGCGCTTGCGGGGGCTGCTGACGACGAACGGGTTGTCCAAGTCGAGATGTTCGAGGGTTTGGGCGGCCATGACGGCCTGTTCGCGGCCCTCTTCGATCAGGTCGATATCGGTCGTACTGGTGTGTTGTCGCGTCCGCGTCCACTCGGTCTCGCCGTGCCGAAACAGGACCAACCGATGATTGCCGACGCTCACGCTCACTGATTGTGCCCGAACCTGTAAGGATGGTCAGCGTGACCCGGGTATTGGCGGTGGCCAACCAGAAGGGCGGGGTGGCAAAGACCACCACGGTCGCCTCACTGGGTGCGGCATTCGCCGAAGCGGGTAAACGGGTGCTGCTGGTCGACCTCGACCCGCAGGGCTGCCTGACCTTCTCGCTGGGCACCGATCCGGACAAGCTTCCGGTGTCGGTGCACGAGGTGCTACTCGGCGATGTCGAACCCAGCACCGCACTGGTCACGACTCCCGAGGGCATGACCCTGCTGCCGGCCAATATCGACCTGGCCGGGGCCGAGGCCATGCTGCTGATGCGGGCCGGGCGGGAATACGCGCTCAAGCGCGCGCTGGCGAAGATCGATCAGGATTTCGATGTGGTGATCATCGACTGTCCGCCGTCACTGGGTGTGCTCACCCTCAACGGACTGACCGCCGCCGACGATGTGATCGTGCCGTTGCAGTGTGAAACGCTGGCGCACCGCGGGGTCGGCCAGTTCCTGCGCACGGTCACCGATGTGCAGCAGATCACCAACGCCAACCTCCAGTTACTTGGCGCGCTGCCCACCCTGTATGACGCGCGCACCACCCACAGCCGCGACGTCCTCCTCGATATCGCCGACCGCTACGACCTGCCGGTGCTGGCCCCGCCGATCCCACGCACGGTGCGCTTCGCCGAAGCCAGCGCATCCGGCGCCTCGGCGCTAGCCGGCCGAAAGAGCAAGGGCGCCAGTGCATATCGCGAATTGGCCGCGTCGCTGCTGAAGTACTGGAAGTCCGGTAGGGCGCTGCCAACCTTCACACCAGAGGTGTAGCGCCAACCTAGCCGGGTCCGAACCCGGCAATCGCGGATCCACGCTGTTCGATCACAAAAGATCCGCTCACCGCGGGCAGCACCGGGCCCTTGCCGTCCGGGTGGGAGAGCGTGATCACGCGTTCTCGGGCGCCGTTGGCCGCGTCGTAGACACCCAGACCATCGGCGACGGGAACGAGTAGTTTCCCGGCCATCATGGTGGCCGGGCCCAGTGGATCGAGCGCGTCGAGGGTGTAGCGGTAGCCGAGTTTCTTGTCGAACACCACGACCGACGTTCCGGTCCACCAGGAGATGAAGTCACCGGCCCGGGTGACCGCCGGCGCCGCGCCGGTCAGCGTGACACCCGGGCGCAGTGGCGTCTCGGAGACTTTGGTGCCGGTCTCGTCGTAGACGACGACCGTCGGCCGAGGCGTCGGCAGAAACACCGCGGTGTTGGTGCCCGACACCGCCAGCACCCTGGCATCGGAGTCGACGGCCAGACCGGGCAGTGCGATGTGCTTGGTATCCGGTTCGTCCTCTTCCTTGGCGGGTTTGAGCAGCGTCAGGCGCAGGTCCTTGGTGTCGCGGCAGGCCTCGAGTACCGAGACCGCGGTGTCGCTTCCGGCAGCCGACATCAGCGTGCACCCGGTGCCCACCGCCTGGTGGACGGGTTTGACCCGGGCGTCGAGTTCGCCGTAGGACAGCATCCGCACCAGATCCGAGCGCCACAACTCCAGTCGGGTCGGCCCGGCCGAGAGCGCCGCACTGCCGTCGGAGGTCAGCACCACCTGGTTGTCGGCGTAGCTGGTTCGGGTGGGGCCGCGCTGACCGGTGCCGGCGTTGATACCGCTGACCTGGCCGCAGCCGCGGGAGTCGGGGTACACCGCGACGGCCAGGTCGTAGACGTAGGACACCCCGCACAGATCGGTGTCGCGGGCGTATACCCAGCGCTGCTGTCCGGTCTGCGGGTCCAGGCCCGCGACGGTGCGCTCGTCGCCGGTCACCACGGTGTTGCTGACGACGATGGGGGACAGGGTGCGGGCGCTGGTGGCGCTCCAGCGCTGCGTCAGTGCAGCGGGCACCGCGGTGGGCGCGACGGCGGCGGCCGCGGGCTCGGCGGCCGGTTGGCTGATGGTGGCCCGCGTTGAACTGCGCCAGCAGAACATCGCGATGAACACTGCGACCGCCGTCGCTATCGCCGCGGCGGCGATCAGATCACCTCGGGTGCGGCGCTCCGGTGCGATCAAGGCTTAGTTCGGGGTCGCGCCGGCTCCGGCCGCGTTGCGCGGACGGCGACGACGCCGACGACGCGCGGCACCGTCGCCGGCAGCGGCGGATGACTCCGGGTTCACCGAAGTCGTTGCAGCAGCCGGATTCTCGACATGGCCGCTGGAATTCTCACCGCTGCGGGTGCGCTGCCGCGACCGGTCACGGCTCGGCCGCGATGCACGGTCATCACCGGAGCGCGCCCGGTCGGTGGAGCTCACCCGGGTCTCACCCCGGGTATCGCCGCGGCTCGGTCGGGGGCTGCTCGACTTGCGGGCGCCACCGATAGTGCCGACGGCGTCGGCAGGGATGCCGAGTTCGGCGTAGAAGTGCGGAGAGTTCGAGTAGGTCTCGGCCGGATCCGGGCGTTCGAGTTTGAGTGCGGTGTTGATCATCGACCAGCGCTCGAGTTCGTCCCAGTCGACCAGTGTCACGGCGACGCCGGTCTTGCCGGCCCGGCCGGTGCGCCCGATGCGGTGCACATAGGCCTGCTCGTCCTCGGGAATTTGGTAGTTGATCACGTGGGTCACGTCATCGATATCGATACCGCGGGCGGCGACATCGGTGGCGACCAGGACGTCGACCTCTCCGGTGCGGAACGCCTTAAGCGCCTTCTCCCGCGCGATCTGGCCGAGGTCGCCATGCACGGCGCCGACCTTGAAGCCGCGCTCGGCGAGTTCGTCGGCCACCTTCTGGGCGGTGCGCTTGGTGCGGCTGAAGATCATCGTGGCGCCGCGGCCGTCGGCCTGCAGGATGCGGCTGACCATCTCCACCTTGTCCAGGGCGTGGGCTCGGTAGACGAACTGCTCGGTGCTGTCATGGGTGGCTGAACCCTGCACGCCTTCGGCCCGGATGTGGGTGGGCTGGGTCATGAACGTGCGGGCGAGGGTGATGATCGGGTCCGGCATGGTGGCCGAGAACAGCATCGCCTGGCGCTGGGCGGGAATCTGGCGCAGAATGCGTTCGATATCGGGCAGGAAGCCCAGGTCCAGCATCTCGTCGGCCTCATCGAGCACCAGCACCGAAAGCCCGCCGAGCTGCAGGTGGCCCTGCTGGGCGAGATCGAGCAGTCGGCCCGGGGTTCCGACGACGACGTCGGCACCGGTTTGCAGTGACTCGATCTGCGACTCGTACGGGCGACCGCCATAGATCGAGATGACGCTGAGCCTGCGGCCGCCATCGGCGGTCAGGTACTTGGCTGCGCCGGACAGGTCGTCGTGGACCTGGATGCACAACTCACGGGTGGGCACCACGATCAGCGCCCGCGGGGTCCCGTCCAGTGGACGGTCTGCTGCGGCCGCTGTGGTGATGCTGTGCAGCAGTGGCACGCCGAAGGCGAAGGTCTTGCCCATGCCGGTGCGTGCCTGGCCGATGAGGTCATCGCCGGCCAAGGCCAGCGGAAGGGTGAGTTCCTGAATCGCAAACGCGTTCTCGATACCCTGCTCGGCGAGTGCCCGGACGATCTCCTCGCGGACGCCGAGATCGGCGAAGCGCATCGGCGGTTTTTCGACGGGGGCTGGTTGTTCAATCGACGTTTCTTCTGTCGACGTTTCTTCCGTCGACGTTTTTTCGGTGGGCATTGTCATGTAGCGGCTTGTGGCCTTCCGTTGTCATTCCTCGTGCTGCGTCACGCGCGCACGAGTTGAAGACTTTCGGAAATGGTTGGCCCTGCCTTTACGGCGGGCCTACAGCGTGCACGCACATTACCGAGACCCATCCTACCTGCTCCGGGCCTGCGAACCGATCAGCGGCGGGGTTACAGTGGCCCCATGGAAGCGACTCAGAGCGTTTCACCGCCGACGGTTCCCGCCGACCACCCCGGTGTCACCGAGTTGTTCTCGCTGCTCGCCTACGGCGAATTGGCCGCGTTCTACCGGCTCACCGACGAGGCCCGGATGGCACCCGACCTGCGTGGCCGCATCAATATGGCCCGGATGGCCGCCGCCGAGATGGGCCACTTCGACCTGGTGCGCAACACCCTTGAGGCGCGCGGGGTGGACGTGCCGGCGGCCATGACGCGCTATGCACCGGCACTCGAGCAGTACCACCGGCTGACGATGCCCAGCACCTGGCTTGAGGCGTTGGTCAAGACCTACGTCGGCGACGCCATGGCGGCCGATCTCTATCTGGCGATCGCCGGATCGCTGCCCGACGAGGTGGCCGACGTCGTCCGCGCCGTGCTGGCCGAGACCGGTCATTCGCAATTCGTCGTCGCCGATGTGCGTGCGGCCGTGACCGCGAGTTCTCGGCAGCGAAGTCGGCTCGCGCTGTGGTCGCGCCGGCTGCTGGGTGAGGCCATCACACAGGCGCAGTACGTGCTCGCCGAACATGACGAGTTGGTGGATCTGGTGGTGGTCGGCGGCGGTCTGGGTCAGCTCACCGATTTTTTCGACCGGCTGCAGCGCACCCATGATGAGCGCATGCGTCAGCTGGGGCTTGCCTAACGGTTGCAGGTGGTGCTGATGGCGAACCGAGTGTCGGATGCCACCGTCGCCCCGCTGGCATCGGTGATCCAGCAATTCAGTTGGCTGCCATGGCTATTGGCCATCACGTAATTCACCGGCACGTCCGGGGTCACGGTCATGGTCCACGGCAGCGTGACGTTGGTGTCGGTGTGCAACTCGCCGGTCTGATCGGCGTACACCACGGTGACCGGATCGTCGGGCCGCTGGTTGCCGGCGATGGTGTAGACGATCCGCCGCAGATCCACCGCGGCGGTGGGGATGCCGTTCGACTCCAACCGCACCGGTACCTCCGCGGCCGCGTTCGAGGTGTTCGGTGCGGTGGTGTTCGGTGCGATCGTGGCGACGACGGTTCGGGTCGGTGGGGGACTGTCGGGAACGGCTGTCGTCGCTGCGCCGCCGGCCTTGATGACGAACATTGTGGCGGCGGTGACGCCGAGGATGCCGATGACCGTCATCGCCACCATTGGCCATCCGCTGCTCTGCCGATGATCGCCCACGGAAGTCAGGCTATGGACGCGCCCTCGCCGGCTGGATCCGCGGCGCGCACCCGTTGTCATGCTGTTACCGCAGCTTGACGCGTTCTTTGCCAAACTCCTGCGGCTGGCCGACGGCGCCACGACGGCGTCCACTAGCCTTCAACCCGGTGCACTCCAACGGAAAGGGACCTGGCGTGGAGGTCAAGATCGGTGTCTCGGACAGCCCGCGTGAGTTGGTCTTCAATAGCTCGCAGACGCCCGCTGAGGTTGAGGACCTGGTGAAGACGGCGCTGGCCACGGCGGG
This sequence comes from Mycobacteriaceae bacterium, assembly GCA_037138275.1. GTDB lineage: Bacteria > Actinomycetota > Actinomycetes > Mycobacteriales > Mycobacteriaceae > Mycobacterium. The sequence goes on from JBAXIR010000009.1 coordinate 24,594, forward strand.
TTCGGCGGGCGGTTCGGTGCTGGCCCTGACCGATGACAAGGGCAAGCGCATCCTGGTGCAGGCCTCGAAGATCAGCTATCTCGAGATCGGCGCGGCTGACGTCCGCCGGGTCGGGTTCGGTATCGCCCCGGAGGCGTCCGCCTAGAACCTGAGCTGGGACCGGGTTTTTAGGACCGGGCCCGCGGAACGTGTGACAGCCCGCCCCAGGCGAACTGCACCGTTCCCTCGACCGCGTCCTCCTTGGAGATCGGTCTGTCGGCATCAAGCCAGTACCGGGCGCAGTCCACGCTGACGCCCACCAGGCCGACGGCGATCATCCGGGCCCGGTGTGGATCCAGTCCGGAATCGGAGCTGATCAGGTCGAACACCGCGTCGGTGCAGGCTTCGGTGGCCACTTTCACCTGCGCGGCCACCTGCGGTTCGTTGGAGTAGTCGTTCTCGAAGATCAACCGGTAGCCCTGGCTGTCGTGCTCGATGAAGTCGAAGAACGCCTGGACTGCCGAACGCAACCGCTGACGGTTGTCGGTCGTGGTGCGCAAGGCCTGCCGCACCCCCGACACCAGGATGTCGACGTGCTGTTGCAATACCGCCAGGTACAGGTCCAGCTTGCTCGAAAAGTGTTGATAGAGAACAGGTTTGCTGACTCCGGCCCGATCGGCGATCTCGTCCATCCCGGTCGCGTGGAAGCCCCGGTCGACGAACACCTCGCTGGCCGTCGTCAGTAACTGGCCGCGGCGTTCGTCGCGCGGCATTCGGCCACCGCGGGCACGCTTGCGCGCGCTCGTAGGGGTCGTATTGCTCACCGTCTCGACATTACTACCCGCTGCGGGGGCTGGTGGGTCCCGCTCTGGCGCCTCGACACGCGCGCGCCCCAAGTGCGTCCCGTGATCGTTATGCCATCCTGGGTCGGTGACCAATCAGCCGGGGCGGCGCGATTCAGGGCGCCTGCCGGTGCAGCGCAGCGGGCCGGGCGAACCGCTGCGCGCACTGCGTGACCCGATGGCTGAGGGCTCCGGCCGGGTCAGGTCCAACCGCGACGAGCACAGCCAGTTGCGCATGCAGAGTCCATTCGGCCGCTTCCTGGCCACCTACGGGTGGCGGGCCTACGCGCTGCCGGCACTGATGGTGTTGACCGGCGTGGTGCTTTACCAGACATTCACCGGAACCGCGGTCCCCGTTGCCGAGGACCCGGTGAAGGGTCCGCCGACGATCGGGTCGGCCGGTACCGCGATCATCGGCGCACCGCCGCGCGGCGTGACCGAGTTCGACGTCGGCCTGCCCACCGGAATCGTGCCCGCGGGCGGGCCGTACACCGAGGCCGGCGAGCGGACCTGGCACATCGTGCCGGGCACCACACCTCAGGTCGGGCAGGGCACCGCGAAGGTGTTCAAGTACACCGTCGAGGTGGAGAACGGAATCGACACAACGTCATTCGGCGGCGACGAAGGTTTCGCCCGGATGGTGACCGAGACGCTGGGCAACCCGAAAAGCTGGACGCACAACCCGCAGTTCGCATTCCAGCGCATCGACGCGACCACGCCCGACATCAAACCTGACTTCCGCGTGTCGCTGACTTCGCCGATGACGATCCGCGAAGGCTGCGGCTACGAGATCGAGATCGAGACCTCCTGCTACAACCCTGTTTACGGACCGGCCGCCGACCCGCGGGTGTTCATCAACCTGGCGCGCTGGGTGCGCGGCGCGGTGCCGTTCCAGGGTGACATCGGCTCCTACCGGCAGTATCTGATCAACCACGAGGTGGGCCACGCCATCGGCTACACCACCCATGAGCCGTGCGACCGCAATGGTGCGTTGGCGCCGATCATGATGCAGCAGACCTTCTCCACCTCCGACAACGACGCCACCCGCTTCGACCCGGAGTACGTCAAGCCGGACGGTAAGACCTGCCGGTTCAACTCCTGGCCGTACCCGATCGCCTGACCGGCGCCGCCGGTTCCGCCGGCGTCGCACTTCCGCCGGCGTCGCACTTCCGCCGTTCCGCCGAGTGTGCGCAAAGTGCTCGCCCTGCGCGGCGTGTCGGTGTACCGACACGCACGCTCGGCGGGCAGGCGACAATAGAGGGCATGTCCCTGCCGCCGCTGGTGTCCCCGGCAGCTGAGCTCACCCGCGATGAGGTCGCGCGCTACAGCCGCCACCTCGTCATCCCGGACATCGGGGTGCTTGGGCAGAAGCGGCTGAAGAACGCCCGGGTGCTGGTCATCGGTGCCGGCGGGCTGGGTTCGCCGACGCTGCTCTATCTGGCCGCCGCGGGTGTCGGCACGCTGGGCATCGTCGACTTCGACAGAGTCGACGAGTCCAATCTGCAGCGCCAGATCATCCACGGCAGCTCCGATGTCGGCCGGCTCAAGGTGCACAGTGCGCGAGACTCCATCGCCGAGATCAACCCGTTCGTCAGCGTGCGAACGCATGAGACACGACTCGATACCGGTAACGCTGTCGCGTTGTTCGCCGACTACGACCTCATCATCGACGGCAGTGACAACTTCGCCACCCGCTACCTCGTCAACGACGCCGCCGTGCTTGCGCACAAGCCCTACGTGTGGGGTTCGATCTACCGCTTCGCCGGCCAGGTGTCGGTGTTCTGGGAGGACGCGCCAGATGGGCCCGACAGCACCAAGCGCGGCATCAACTACCGCGACCTCTACCCCGAACCGCCGCCGCCGGGGTCGGTGCCGTCCTGCGCCGAGGGTGGCGTGCTGGGAATCCTGTGCGCCTCGATCGCATCGGTGATGGGCACCGAGGCCATCAAGCTGATCACCGGGATCGGCGAATCCCTGCTGGGCCGGCTGATGATCTATGACGCACTGGCGATGTCCTACCGCACCATCGACATCCGCAAGGATCCGCAGGCGCCGGCGATCACCGGTCTCGTCGACTATGAGGCGTTCTGCGGAGCGGTCTCCGAACCGCCGGTCGCGGCCGACGCGTCGATCACGCCGGGCGAGTTGCGCGACCTGATGGACTCCGGCGCCGCGATCGCCCTGATCGATGTCCGCGAACCGGTGGAGTGGGAGATCAACCGCATCTGCGGTGCGGTGCTGATTCCACAATCGGTGCTGCAGTCCAGCGAAGGCATGGCCGCTCTGGCGCCCGGGGCGATCCCGGTGCTCTACTGCAAGACCGGCGTCCGATCGGCGCAAGCCCTGGCCGCACTGCATCGGGCGGGGTTCGCCAATGCCGTGCACCTGCGGGGCGGCATCGTGGCCTGGGCGGCCCAACTCGAACCCGACATGGCGATGTACTGATGGCTTCCTGTCGCTGGGACGCTTTACCCTGGCCATATGACTGACGAGCTCCCGCCCGAGCACGTCTTGGCGACGTTCGGAGTGAAGTCCGGCGAACCGGAGCAGTTGGGCGCCGGCTGGGAGGGTGGCTGGCGCTACGGCGAGCTCGTGGTAGCCCCGATCACCGATAACGCCCGCGCCGCCTGGTCGGCCAAGGTGCGCGAGACGCTGTTCGTCGACGGACTGCGGCTGGCCCGGCCGGTGCGCTCGACCGACGGCCGCTATGTCGTCTCGGGCTGGCGGGCGGACACCTTCGTCGCTGGCGCGCCCGAGCCGCGCGACGACGAGGTGGTGGCCACCGGCGTGCGGCTGCATGAGGCCACCGCGACACTCGAGCGGCCCAGGTTCCTCACCCAGATGCCGGTGCCGCCATGGACCGACGTCGACGTATTCACCGCGGCCGACCGCGCCGCCTGGGAGGACCGTCCGCTGCATAATCTGCCGCTGGGGGCGCCGGTGCTGCCAGAGTCGGAGGATCGCACGCACGCCAGGGAGTTGCTCAGCCAGCTTGCCGGACTGCGAAAGCCCACCAAGAGCCCCAGCCAGTTGGTGCACGGAGATCTTTACGGCACAGTGCTTTTCGCCGGCGCGGCCGCCCCCGGCATCACCGACATCACACCGTACTGGCGGCCGGCATCCTGGGCGGCCGGCGTGGTCGTCGTCGACGCGCTGTCCTGGGGTGACTCCGATGATGGTCTCGTCGAACGTTGGGACGCGCTGCCGGAGTGGCCGCAGATGTTGTTGCGGGCGTTGATGTTCCGGCTCGCGGTGCACGCCCTGCACCCGCTATCGTCGAACGAGACGTTCCCCGGCCTGCTCCGTACCTCCGCGCTGGTCCGGATGGTGCTCTAGCTGAATTTGTGGCGCACCGACTGCTCGCCGGTCAGTGGCACCCGGTGATCAGTAGCGATTACGCCCTCGGCGCGCAGTAACTCCCACTGCTGTTCCGCCAGGTGCGGCGCGGGTCGCCCCGATGCCGTGATCACCCGGTGCCACGGCAGATCGTGCGAGTCGGTGCGCATAATCCATGCGACGATCCGGGGGCTGGAAAGTCCTGCCGCACAGGCGATATCGCCGTACGTGGCGACCCGGCCGGGCGGTATCGAGGCCACTAATTCACGCACCTGTTCCACCTGGGCGTCGGTGATCTTCGCCATCAGCTGTTCGTGGGTTGTGGTCAGCCGAGTGCGAGCATGTCCCGGATGGCGGCGGCGGTCTCGACGGGTTTGGCCAGCGGAACCATGTGCCGGCTGTCGAAGTCCAGCAGGGTGAAGTCGGGGCCAATCTGTTCGGCTAGACCGTCGATCAGCGTGTCGCTGACATACGGCGGGTCGGATCGCACCCCGCGGATCAGCGTGGTCGGAATTCCGTTGCGCGGCAACACGATATCGCGCGCCAATTCACTCCAGTACGACATCATCGCCGGCACGCAGATCCGCCAGCGGTAGCGACCATTGGGTAACTCGATGAGATGTTCGGCGAGTTCATCATCGACCTCGGCAACCGGTACATCAGCCCACGCGGCATTGACCTTCTCGGCGCGGGCCTCGGCGGGATCGGGGTAGTCCGGGGATTCCAGCATCGCCTCGGCCACCGTCAGCATCCGCTTGCCGTTGAGACCGATCGCCGGATCCAGCAGTACCAAGCCCGACACCAGGTCGGGGCAGGACGCCGCCAGGTGCAGGGCAACCGCGCCCCCGAAGGAATGACCCACCACCACGACCGGGCCGGCGGCCTCGCGCTCGATCAGGCTCGCCAGCGCGGCGACATTGGCATCGATGGTCCAGGGCGCTTCCCACGACGAGCGGCCATGGCCGAGCAGATCCGGCGCCAGCACGGTGAATTCGGCCAGATGCTCATTGGCCAGGGTGTGCCAGCGCCAGCCGTGCCCGGTTAATCCGTGGATCATCAGGACTTGTGCGGGGCCGGTGGGGCCGAAGCGGTTCAGGTGGAGTTCGTCGGACACGCCACCATGCTGACACCATTGGGTGTCCGGCTGTCACGGCAGGGGCCTTCGTGTGCGAGGATCTCCGTCGACGCTCGGCTTCAGTGCTCCAAGGGGGTGCAGTGATGGTGTCGTTTCCCGCTGACGAGCCCACGGTCCTGGACGTCCTGGGCAAGCCCAAAGTCGAACCCGCGACGCCACCGACGCCCCCGGTTGAGCTGGAGTGCGCGGTGTATCTGGATGGCAGCCGACTGCCCGATACTTTTACCCCATCAGCCGCAGTCGCGGAGGTCCGCCAGCTCAGGCAGGCGGGGCGCAACGCGTTCGTGGGACTGAGCGTGGATGAACCCGGCGAGGACGAGATACGTTCTGCCGGAGAGATATTCGGTCTCGATGACCGTGCGATTGAGGACGCGCTGCACACCCATCGACGCCCGAGCCTGCGACGCGGCGGCGATATGGTGTCCGTGGTGTTCAAGACAGTCAATTACGTTCCGCACGAGTCGATATTCTCAGCCCGCAAAATCGTCGAGACGGGCGAGGAGATGTTGGTCGTCGGGCCCGATGTGGTCGTCGCGGTCGGCCACGGCGTCCACGGGGGCCTGGACGGATTGCGGGATGAATTGGAGCACCGGCCCGACCTACTGTCCCTGGGCCCCTTCGCGGTGCTACTCAGTGTCGCTGACCGCGTCGTGAAGAGCTACCTCGAGGTGGCGTCCTTGATTAAGGCCGATATCGACGCGATCGAGATAGCCACTTTCACTTTGGACAGCACGACCGACATTGAGTCGATCTACCTGCTCAAGCGCGATGTCGTGGACCTCAACCGAGCGATCGGTCCGCTGACCCGGGCGCTGCGGGCGGTCACAGATGACCATCAGGAACTAGTGCCGCCTCAGATTCGGCCCTACCTCGATCAGGTCGTGGAACGGCAGGCCGAGGCGGCCGAGCAGATCGCCGACCACGACGACCGACTGTCGATGCTGGTGCAGTCTGCGCACGCCCGAATCGAGGTGCAGCAGAACGTTGATGTCCGCAAAAT
>JBAXIR010000010.1:0-30075 GCA_037138275.1 Mycobacteriaceae bacterium
GCGGCCGTGGCGACGGCGCCGGCGGCGGACCCGCGCCGGTTCGGCTGACCCGTGAGGATCTGCTGGAGCGCTCGGGCGTGGCCACCGAACTCATCACCGCCCTGCGCAAGGCCGGGGTCATCACCACCGGTCCGGGCGGGTTCTTCGACGAACATGCGGTGGTGATCGCCCAGTGCGCCGCGGCGCTGGCCGAGTACGGCGTGGAACCCCGGCATCTGCGTGCTTTCCGTTCCGCCGCCGACCGGCAGTCCGATCTGATCGCCCAGATCGCCGGACCGGTCGGCAAGGCCGGCACGACCGGTGCCCGCGACCGGGCCGACGACCTGGCCCGGGAGGTCGCGGCGCTGGCGATAACCCTGCACACCTCGCTGATCAAGTCCGCCGTACGCGACGTTCTGGACCGCTGAGTACTAGACTCTGCCAGGCTGGGGCAAGTGCAGGTCCGGGTTGCATCTCTTGGGCGGAGGTCGGGTTCAGATGGCTGAGGTTCTCATAATCGGCGTCCAGTTTCGCCAGCCCGCGAATCAGCCGGTGCTGCTGCTGCGGGAGTCAGCCGGCGATCGCTACCTGCCGATCTGGATCGGCGAGACCGAAGCGCAGGCGATCATCCTCGAGCAGCAGGGTGTGGAGCCGCCCCGGCCGCTGACCCACGACCTCTTCCGCGATGTCATTGGCGCCCTTGGACATTCGCTCAAGGAGGTCCGGATCGTGGATCTTCAGGAAGGCACCTTCTACGCCGATCTGGTGTTCGATCATGACGTCCGGGTGTCGGCGCGGCCGTCGGATTCGGTGGCCCTGGCGCTACGCATGGGCGTGCCCATCCACGTCGAGGAGGCGGTGCTTGACGTGGCCGGCCTGCTGATGCCCGACGACGCCGACGAGGGTTCCGCCGGCACGCTGCGCGAAGACGAGGTCGAGAAATTCAAGGAATTCCTCGACCAGGTGTCCCCGGATGATTTCAAGGCGATCTGAGGCGGATTCGGTGCGATCACGGATCAGTCTCATCTGAGTCCGTGCGGCGGCGACACGCCCTTCGGATGCCACGACGCCTGACCTGTGACGCCATACTTTTGACGCGGCGACTCCCATAATCACACGCCGGTAAGGCGTATGCTCAGAGCACTCTGGGGAACGCGGGAGTCGGCCGCAGGGACTAGCGGGCCACCGGTTGGAACGGCGAGAGGAACCATCGTGGGCGACGAGCCACGTCAGGAACAACTGGACCTCACGGTGGGTAAAGCCGAGGTGGGTAAAGCCGAGGTGAGTAAAGCCGAGGTGAGTCGAGCCCAGGTGAGTCAACCCATACAGGCCGGCCTGTTTCCCGACGACTCGGTGCCCGACGAACTCGTCGGCCACCGCGGGCCCAGCGCCTGCCAGATCGCCGGCATCACCTACCGCCAGTTGGACTACTGGGCACGTACCGAGCTGGTGGTGCCGTCGATCCGCGGCGCGGCCGGGTCGGGCAGCCAGCGGCTGTACTCCTTCAAGGACATCCTCGTTCTCAAGATCGTCAAGCGACTGCTCAACACCGGAATCTCGCTGCACAACATCCGCGTCGCGGTCGACCACCTGCGCCAGCGCGGCGTGCAGGACCTGGCCAACATCACGCTGTTCTCCGATGGCACGTCCGTCTACGAGTGCACCTCGGCCGAAGAGGTCATCGACCTTCTGCAGGGCGGACAGGGCGTCTTCGGCATCGCGGTCAGCGGCGCAATGCGCGAGCTGACCGGCACCATCGCCGATTTCCCCGGCGAGCGTGCCGACGGCGGCGAATCCATCGCCGCACCCGAGGACGAGTTGGCCACCCGGCGCAAGAACCGCGACCGTAAGATCGGCTGAAACCGGCCTCCCTCGCGCCCTCATTCCGCGCCGCCGGCCCGCGAGCAGACACAAACTCGCACGTTTTCGGCCGCGCCGATGCGACTTTATGTCTGCTCGCGGCTAGAGTGGGCACAGCATCGACCCCGTGCGGGAGAGTTTCGCGACAGCCAGTCGCGGACGCCGAAGGAGCAACACCTCTCCGTCAATCTCTCAGGCACCAGGACCGTACTGGAACACGATGCCTCTGGAAAGCGGCGGCCGCTTCGCGGCCACCCGCCGATGGGGAAAAGCGACCAGGCGTCGCTGAATCTCTCAGGCACCCATGACAGAGGGGGAGGACGTCCGATCGTCACGTCCACCCCGAGGATTGCCTGTGTCTGAGAACTTCGCCCCCCGCCATATCGGCCTCGATGCCGACGCTCTGGCCACCATGCTCGGCGTTATCGGCGTCACATCGCTGGATGAGTTGGCGGCCAAAGCGCTGCCGGCCGCGATCCTCGACGCACTCGGTGCCGACGGCACGGCACCCGGTCTGGAAACGCTGCCGGCACCCATCTCCGAACATCAAACGCTGGCCGAACTGCGGGTACTGGCCGACTCCAACACCGTCGACGTGTCGATGCTCGGTCAGGGTTACTACGACACGCTCACCCCGCCGGTCCTGCTGCGCAACGTCCTGGAGAACCCGGCCTGGTACACCGCCTACACGCCCTACCAGCCGGAGATCAGCCAGGGCCGGTTGGAGGCGGTGCTGAATTTCCAGACCATGATCGCCGATCTCACCGGCCTCGATATCGCCAACGCCTCGATGCTCGACGAGGGCACCGCGGCCGCCGAGGCGATGACCCTGATGCACCGCGCGGTGCGCGGATCGGCCCACCGACTGGCCGTCGACGTCGACGTTTTCACCCAGACCGCCGCCGTGTTGGCCACCCGTGCCGAGCCACTCGGCATCGAGATCGTCACCGCCGACCTGCGCGATGGTCTACCCGACGGGGAGTTCTTCGGCGTGATCGCCCAGCTTCCCGGCGCCAGCGGACGCCTCACCGACTGGTCGGCGCTCATCGAGCAGGCACACGACCGCGGCGCCCTGGTGGCGCTCGGCGCCGACCTGCTGGCGCTCACGCTGATCGCCCCGCCCGGGGATATCGGGGCCGACGTCGCATTCGGTACCGCCCAGCGATTCGGGGTTCCGATGGGATTCGGCGGTCCGCATGCCGGGTACCTCGCGGTACACACCAACCACGCGCGTCAGTTACCCGGCCGGTTGGTCGGGGTGTCCCTGGACGCCGACGGCGCGCCGGCCTACCGGTTGTCACTGCAAACGCGCGAACAGCACATCCGCCGGGACAAGGCGACGAGCAACATCTGCACCGCCCAGGTCCTGCTGGCGGTGATGGCCGCGATGTACGCCAGCTATCACGGCGCCGACGGCCTCACCGCTATCGCCCGGCGGGTGCACGGTCACGCCCGTAGCGTGGCGGCCGGTTTGGCCGCCGCCGGTATCGACGTGGTGCACGACAATTTCTTCGACACGGTACTTGCACGCGTACCGGGGCAGGCCACCGCGATTCAGGCTGCCGCCAAGGCCCTGGGCATCAACGTGTGGCGCGCCGGCGACGACCACATCTCGATCGCGTGCGACGAGACCACCACCGCAGAACAGGTTGCCCGGGTTCTGCAGGCCTTCGGCGCGAACGTTGCCGGCGACTTCGCCGGACCGCAAATCGCCACCCGCACAACCGATTTCCTGAATCATCCGGCATTCACCAGGTACCGTACCGAAACCTCGATGATGCGTTATCTGCGTGCGCTGTCCGATAAGGACATCGCGCTGGACCGCAGCATGATCCCGCTGGGCTCGTGCACCATGAAACTCAACGCCGCCGCTGAGATGGAGGCGGTCACCTGGCCTGAGTTCGGCCGGTTACACCCGTTCGCCCCGGCTGATGACGCGGTCGGTCTGCGACGGCTGATCGCGGATCTACAGGACTGGCTGACCGGTATCACCGGCTACGACGAGATCTCGCTGCAGCCCAATGCGGGTTCCCAGGGCGAGTACGCCGGACTGCTCGCCATCCGCGACTACCACGCCGGGCGCGGCGAGTCGCAACGCGACGTGTGCCTGATCCCGTCGAGCGCGCACGGTACCAACGCTGCCTCGGCCGCCCTGGTCGGCATGCGCGTGGTGGTGATCGGCTGCCGCGACAACGGTGACGTCGATCTTGACGAACTGCGCGCGAAGATCGCCGAGCATGCCGGAAAGTTGGCGGCGTTGATGATCACCTACCCGTCCACCCACGGCGTCTTCGAGCACGACATCGCCGATATCTGCGCGGCGGTGCACGACGCCGGCGGCCAGGTCTATGTGGACGGCGCCAACCTCAACGCCCTGGTGGGTGTGGCCCGGCCGGGCAAGTTCGGCGGCGACGTCAGCCACCTCAATCTGCACAAGACGTTCTGCATTCCGCACGGCGGGGGTGGGCCCGGCGTGGGGCCGGTCGCTGTGCGCGCACATCTGGCGCCCTATCTGCCAGGCCATCCGCTGGCCCCGGAACTCCCGGGCGGCCATCCGGTGTCGTCGGCGCCCTACGGGTCGGCCTCAATCCTGCCGATCAGTTGGGCCTATATCCGGATGATGGGGGCGGCCGGATTGCGAACGGCGTCGCTGGCCGCGATCGCGTCGGCCAACTACATTGCTCGTCGACTCGACGAGTACTACCCGGTGCTTTACACCGGGGAGAACGGCATGGTGGCCCACGAATGCATCCTGGATCTGCGGCCCATTACCAAGGCCACCGGCGTCACCGTAGACGATGTCGCAAAACGCCTGGCGGACTACGGCTTTCACGCACCCACCATGAGCTTCCCCGTCGTCGGCACCCTCATGGTCGAGCCCACCGAGAGCGAGAGCCTGACCGAGGTTGACGCGTTCTGCGAGGCGATGATCGCCATTCGCGAGGAGATCGCCCAGGTGGCCTCGGGTCACTGGCCGCTCGAGGACAACCCGTTGCACAATGCACCGCACACCGCCGGTTGCCTGCTGGTGGAGAACTGGGACCACCCGTACACCCGGGAGCAGGCGGCCTACCCGTTGGGCAAGGCCTTCCGTCCGAAGGTGTGGCCGTCGGTACGGCGGATCGATGGCGCTTACGGCGACCGCAACCTGGTGTGCTCGTGTCCGCCGGTGGAGGCCTTCGCCTGAACGCCGTGCGCGCTAATACCGTGCATGCGTAGCGTGCGCTTATGAGCTACCCCGAACTGAGCTATCCCGACCCGGTGTACCTCGGCGACACCGGCGAGCCCAGCGCCATCCGGCGGCCGGGCACGGCTGACGCCGACATCGTGATGGCGAACGGAGTGCGGGTCTCGTACCTTGCGACGGCCGCCCAGTCAGCCGGGGAGTTCGGGCTCTACCGCTGGGACTTCGGCGAGCAGGCCGGCGGTCCCGCGCCGCACTTTCATCGCTCGATCTCGGAGTCGTTCTTCGTGTTGTCGGGAGTCGTCACCCTCTTCGACGGATCCACCGAGCACGAGGCGGGCCCGGGGGACTTCCTGCTGGTGCCCAAAGGCGGTATCCACAGTTTCCGCAACGACCACGGGTCGGCGTCGATGCTCATCCTGTTCACCCCCGGTGCGCCTCGCGAGGGCTATTTCGAGATGCTCGGTGAGGTCGCGGCCGGCCGGTTCACCCCGACGCCCGAAGAGTGGGCAGCGGTCTGCAAGGACAACGATCAGTTCTACCCGTGACGTGCTCGCCGTAGGGCAGCGAAGCCGCTAAGACAGCATCCGGGCGATCGCCGCGACCAGTTCGGGCGAGTCCGAGGTGGCGATCTCCTGGTAGCTGCCGCCGGAGACTTGTGTTACCGCCTCCCATACCGGACGGTCGGGGTCACCGCCGAGGTCGATGACGTTGATGGTCACTGGTCGGTTCGGGTCGGCGGCGGACTTCAGGTAGTTCTGCAGCCCGAGACCGTCCAGGGTCTGATCGGTATGTGGGCCCTGGGTGATCACCAGGATCGAATTCGGTTGGCCGGGGCGGTAATTGGCGAGAGCGTCGGTGTATGCGCGAGGCAGTGTGGTGAACGACACCGCACCGCCGCCGGTGGGTGACAGTCCTGCCAGAGTTGAGGTCAATGCCGCTGACCGGGGCTGGCCGCCGAGATCGTCGGACAGCGCTCCGGTGGATACCACCGGGCGACTGTCGGCGCCGTCGAATGTCCACAGCCCGACGACGGCGTTGGGCGGCAGTGCAGCGATTCGATTAGTCAGTGCCGCAGTGACGCCCGCCAGCCGTGAACGGCCACCCTCGTCACCGGTCATGCCCTGGTCGAGGATCACGGTGGTGGTCGCCGCGGACGCCGGGGCCACCGCACCGGCGATGGCGGCGCGGGTTGCGTCGTCAGCGACCGGTAGCGTCGCGCCCAGCGTGGGGAAACCCACCACGTCATTGCCCGGCGGGGTGGTCCCCGTCGCGCGGAACCCGGCCTTGGCCAACTCGGCCAGTTGATCGGGGGTGTCCATGAAGCGGGCGAACTCGCTGGCGGCGCTGACCTGTTCCTCGGCCAGCCAGGGGCCGGCCAGCAGGACGGTGGGGAAGTCGGCAACGGCGACCGGACCGTCCGGGATCCACTCCGCGACCTGGCTCTTGGCGTCCGGCAGTGCCGATGTCCGCGCGAACAACTGCTGCTCGGTGATGACCATCGCGTGCACCGGAGCGGCCGCCGGATCACCAGCGACGGTCAGGGCGTTCCAGGCCAGATCGGCGGTGTTATCGGCCAGTTGGGGCTGTGCGCCCAGCAATGCGCTGACGGCGCCGAGGCCCGCGGTGGGTGGCGCGCCGGGCGGGGCCGCAGTTGTCGCGACAGCTTCGGCTGCCAGGTAGGCGGCATCGCTGGCGCCGGCGACCGGCAGTGCCAGTCGCAGTGCGCCCCAGCCCGGCAGACTCGCGTCCAAGGCGGTTGGGTTGGTCTGCAGGGCGGGCAGGGCCGGCCAACCCTGCTGGCCAAGTGCGGCGGTCAGTTGCGGCCGGACCGCCAGCACCACCGGCGAGCTGACCAGCGACCGCGCATCGCTGACGATCTGCTTGCCGGCCACGGCCTGCAACCGCGCCGACTGCACCGAACTCGCCGGGATCCACAACGCCGGACGCTCACCGAGTTCAGCGGGCCAGGTACCGACCAGACCGTTGATTACCGATTTCGAATCTGCCTGTGTCACAGCGACAGTCACGCACTTGTCACCCACTGGCGTGGCCTCGGCGTTATAGGCCTCGGCAAATGCCGTGATGTTCTCGACGATCGCGGAGTCGGCCACGACCGCCACGGTGGCGGTGCCCTGCACGCATTGCTGGGCGGCGTCCTGGGATCGTCGGGACATTGCGTCACCGAAGAATCGCCACGCAATGACTGCGCCCACCAGAACCACGACGGCGACCAGACCGGCGATCACGCCCCTACTCACTCCGCGCGGGGTGCTGTCAGTCCGGCGGCGCCGACCCTGCCAGTCGCCGTCGGCGCGTGGTATCCGGCCCGACGGGTCGGCGTCGGCGCCGGCATCGGTGTGGGCGTCGGTCGGCTCGTCCGGTTCGCCGAAGGATTCCCCCGGCGCGGGCATGCTGTGTCTGCCCATCTAGCTGTCCCTCTTCCCTGCGAGGGCGGCTTTGTAGTCGCGTCGGCGCCGGTGCAGGATCGGTTCGGTGTAGCCGCTGGGCTGTTCGGCACCGGACAGGATGAGTTCCTGGGCGGCTTGGAAGGCGGCGCTGGCGTCCGGATCCGGTGCCATCGGACGGTAGGTGGGATCGTCGGCGTTCTGCTCGTCGACCACCGCCGCCATTCGGCGCAGGCTGGATGTGGCGTCGTCGACGGTGATGACACCGTGGTGCAGCCAGTTGGCCAGTAACTGGCTGGAGATCCGCAGCGTCGCACGGTCCTCCATCAGCGCGACATCGTGAATGTCGGGAACCTTCGAGCACCCCACACCGGCATCGATCCAGCGCACCACATAGCCCAGGATCGACTGACAGTTGTTGTTGACCTCCTCGTGGATCTCCTCCGGTGACCAACCAAACCCGCTCTGCGCCAACGGGATCGTCAGCAGCTGCTCGATGCCGGCGCGCTTCACCCCGGCCAGTTCCCGGTGCACCTGATAGACGTCGACATAGTGGTAGTGCATGGCGTGCAGGGTTGCCGCGGTGGGCGAGGGCACCCACGCCGTGGTGGCACCGGCCCGGGGTTGGGCGATCTTCTGTTCCACCATGTCGGCCATCAGGTCGGTCATCGCCCACATGCCCTTGCCGATCTGGGCGCGGCCGGAGAAGCCGGCGGCCAGGCCGACGTCGACGTTCTGATCCTCGTACGCCAGGATCCACGGCTGGGATTTCATCGCGCCCTTGCGGATCATCGGACCGGCCTCCATCGAGGTATGAATCTCATCTCCGGTGCGGTCGAGGAATCCGGTGTTGATGAATGCGATCCGGTCAGCGGCGGCCTTCACGCACGCCTTGAGGTTCGCCGAGGTGCGGCGTTCCTCGTCCATGATGCCGACCTTGAGGGTGTTGGCCGGCAGACCCAGCACATTCTCGACGCGGCTGAACAACTCACCGGTGAACGCCACCTCCTCAGGCCCGTGCATCTTCGGCTTGACGATGTAGATCGAACCCGTGCGACTGTTGCGGTACGGCCCGTTATCCGGATTGGCGGCAAGCCCGTGCATGGCGATCAGTCCGGTGAACAGTGCGTCCTGGATTCCTTCGGGAATCTCGTTCCCGTCGGCGTCAACGATGGCATCGTTGGTCATCAGGTGACCGACATTGCGGACGAACAACAGGCTGCGGCCGGGCAGGGTGAAGGGCGAACCGTCGCCGGCGATGTAGGAGCGGTCGTCGTTGAGTACCCGGGTGAAGGTTGTGGTGCCCTTGGTCACCGACTCAGACAGGTCACCCCTGTTGAGCCCCAACCAGTTTCGGTAACCCAGCACCTTGTCGTCAGCGTCGACCGCGGCCACCGAATCCTCGAAATCCATGATCGTGGTGATGGCCGATTCCAAGATGACGTCGGCGATCCCAGCCGGATCGGTCGAGCCGATCGGGGACTCGCGGTCGATCAGGATCTCGATGTGCAGTCCGTGGTTGACCAGCAGCACCGACGCCGGCGCGTCCGGCTCTCCGGTGTAACCGGCGAACTGCGCGGCGTCGGCCAGGCCGGTGACGTCACCGTCGGATAGCGCCACCTCCAGTTCGCCATCGGAGATCAAAAAGCGGGTCACGTGGGAGTAGCTGCCCGAACTCAGCGGGACCACGTCGTCGAGGAATCGTTTGGCGTAGCTGATGACTCTGTCGCCGCGCACGGTGTTGTAGGTCGAACCCGCCTGCGCGCCGCCCTCGTCGCTGATGACGTCGGTGCCGTACAGGGCGTCGTACAGCGATCCCCAGCGCGCATTGGCGGCGTTGAGAGCGAAGCGCGCGTTGAGGATCGGCACCACCAGTTGCGGGCCCGCCGTCGAGGTGATCTCGGCGTCGACACCCGAGGTGGAGATGGTGAAGTCGGCGGGTTCGGGCACCAGGTATCCGATATCGGCGAGGAACTTCCGGTACTCGGCCGCGTCGATTCCGCCGATGACGCGCTGGCGGTGCCACCTATCGATCTGCGCCTGCAGGCCGTCGCGGCGGGCGAGCAACTCGGCGTTGCGCGGCGCGAGGTCGGCAACCAACGTGTCGGCGCCGGACCAGAAGGTGTCCGGGTCGATACCGGTGCCGGGCAGTGCCTCGTCGGTGATGAAGTCATACAGCGTCCGCGCAACCCGCAGATTGCCTACTGCGACCCGATCCGTCATGGTTCCTCCCTCAAATGGCCTCTGATCCTATCGGTGCACGCCGTCGCGCACCGTTCCCACCACGTCCTCCACGAGATCCTCCAGAGCCAGCAATCCACTGACAGCGCCGTCGGCGTCGGTCAGCAATGCCAGGTGGCTGTTGTTCTGGCGCAGCCCGGATAGCGCATCGGGCAGCGGTGTGGTGGCGAGCAGTCGCGGCAGATAACGCACCGCCGACGCGCTGACCACGGCACCGGGATGCTCAATCAGGTCCAGGATGTCCTTGATATGCACGAAGCCGATGAACGCACCGGCCTCGTCGATGACCGGGAAGCGGGAGTATCCCGTTGCGGCCAATGCCTGTTCGATATCTGCGACCCGCGGCCCGGTCCCGGCGGCCGCGATAGGCACCGTTCGGATCGCCGACACCGGAACGCTGACGTCTCCGGCGACCCGGTTGCGGATCTGCAGCGCGCGCGACAGTCGCATATGTTCCTCGGGGTCGAGCAAGCCCTCGGAGCGCGACTCCGCGATCATCTCGGCCAACTCCACCATCGAGACGGTGTTCTCCAACTCGGTCTTGGGTTCCACACCCAGAGCCCGCACGATCAACTTTGCGCACCAGTCGTAGACGGCGATGATCGGCCGGGTCACTTTGACCCAGAGCAGATACGGCGGAACGAGCAGCATCGCGGCCTTCTCCGGTCCGGCCAGTGCGATGTTCTTAGGCACCATCTCGCCCAGTAGCACGTGCAGGATCACCACGATCGTGATCGCGACGATGAACGACACGGTGTGCAGCAGTGCCGGCGACACACCGAACAACGCAAACACCGGTTCGAGCAGGTGCGCCACAGCGGGTTCGCCGACGCGGCCCAGGACGATCGAGCCCACCGTGATACCCAACTGGGCGCCCGCCAGCATCACCGAGAGGTTCTCGCCCGCGCGGATCACGGTCACGGCGCTGCTCCTACCCTGCTCCGCCAGCGCCTCCAGACGGTCTCGGCGCGCGGAGATCAGGGCGAACTCGGCGGCGACGAAGAACGCGTTGGCCGCGATGAGCAACACGGTGAGCAGGATCGCGAAAACGTCAGCCATCAGAGCAGGCCCCCGGTGTGATCGCGGGTGGGGCCGGTTTTGACGAGATCGATCAGATCGATGCGGCGACCGTGCATCCGGGCCACCGTCGCCCGCCACCGCGGCGGGTGGTCGACGTGCGCGTCAGGATCGAAGGCGGTGAGTTCCACCGACTCGCCCTCGGTGGGGATGTGGCCCAGCACCGCCATCACCAGTCCGCCAATGGTCTCGTAATCACCCTCGGGTGCCCGGAAATCGATTGCCTCGGCGACCTCGTCGATCCGAAGAAGCCCGGAAACCCGGTGCCCGCCAGCGATTGTCACCACATCGGGAGTGGACTTGTCGTGCTCGTCGCGAATATCCCCGACGATCTCCTCGATCAGGTCTTCCACGGTCACCATGCCGGCGATACCGCCGTATTCATCGGCCACCAGCGCCGCCTGCACTGCGCTGGCGCGGATCTGCTGCATCAGGGCATCACCGTCGAGTGTCGAGGGTACGACGGGAACCTTCTGGGCCAGCGTGTCGAGTCTGGTGCCGAGTCGTTGCGCGTGCGGTATTTCGAAGACCTGTTTGAGGTGGACCACTCCGAGGGTCTCATCAAGATCGCCCTCGGTGACCGGGAATCGGGAGTGTCCGGTGCGCCGAACCATCTCCAGCAGATCGGCCACCGTGTCGTCGGCCTCCAGCGATTCGATTTTGGATCGCGGTGTCATGAATTCCTCGGCGATGCGTCCGCCGAACTGCAATGAGCGGTCCACCAGGCTGGCGGTGGGTTGATCCAACGACCCCCGCTTAGCCGAGGTGCGCACCAGCGACACGAGTTCCTGCGGTGAGCGCGCCGAACTCAGTTCGTCGGCGGGCTCGATGCCCAGACGCCGGAGCACCCGGTTGGCGGTTCCGTTGGTGAGCCGGATCAGCGGGGTGAACATCGCGGAGAACAGCACCTGCGGGCCGGCAACCAGTCGCGCGGTCCGCAGCGGCACCGCCACCGCCAGATATTGCGCGACGAGTTCGCCGAACACCATCGACACCGACGTCGCGATGAACAGTGAGGCGATCAATGCGATACCGCCGACCCACCGCTCGGGAACCCGCGCCGCGGACAGCGCCGGCGCCAGCAGCCGCGCGATCACCGGCTCGGCCAGATAGCCGGTGATCAACGTGGTGATCGAGATCCCGATTTGGGCGCCGGACAGCTGAAACGACAGCGTCCGGTGGGCGCGTTGCACCATCTTGTCGCGCCTGCCGCCGGTGCGGGCGTTGGCGTCGACGGTGCTGCGTTCGAGTGCGGTCAGGGAGAACTCCGCGGCGACGAACACCGCGGTGCCCAGGGTCAGGGCGACAATGCCCAGCAGGCTCAGTGCCAGGGCGACCGGACTCATTGCGTCCGCCCCTGTGCCAGGGCGACCGGACTCATTGCGTCCGCCCCTGATGTTCGCCGGGCCCCGAGCCCGGCTGACTAGTACAGGGTTCGGAGTCGGTGTCCGACGAGCGGCCCGGATTGTCGGCAGGAACCGATCTCTCAGACAGCGTCGGACTCTCGCACAGCGCGAGGCAGGAAGCCACGAGTGGAGCCTGCGGCACTGAGATTCCCTTCGGAACGACGGTCAGGCCTCATGTTAGCTCCCCGGCAGTCCAGCGCGGGTTCACCATCCCGACGGGAGGGGGTGTCCTTCGATGAAACCGGCCGCCGACTGCACCCCGAGCACTGCTCGTTCCTGCAGTTCGGTGATAGTGCCGGCGCCCACGTAGGTGCACGTGCTGCGCACCCCTGCGGTGATGTGATCCAGCAGATCCTCCACCCCGGCCAAATCGGGATCCAGCGCCATCCGGGAGGTGGAGATGCCCTCCTCGAATAGTGCCTTGCGGGCTCGGTCGAATGGACTGTCACCGACGGTCCGGGCGGCAACCGCGCGTTTGGACGCCATACCGTAACTCTCCTTGTACGGTCGGCCGTCGCGGTCGAACATGAGATCACCGGGCGATTCGTAGGTGCCGGCGAACCAGGATCCGATCATCACATTGGAGGCGCCGGCCGCCAGCGCCAGAGCCACGTCGCGTGGATGCCGCACGCCGCCGTCTGCCCAGACGTGACAGCCCAGTTGCCTTGCAGCGGTTGCACATTCGAGGACGGCGGTGAACTGCGGACGGCCGACTCCTGTCATCATCCGGGTAGTGCACATGGCTCCGGGGCCCACGCCGACCTTGACGATCGTTGCGCCGGCCTCGATCAGGTCCCGGGTGCCGGCGGCGGAGACGACGTTTCCGGCCACCAGTGGGATGCGCAGGCCCAGGGCGGCGATGGCCTTGATCGCCTCGGTCATCTTCACTTGATGGCCGTGCGCGGTGTCGACGACCAGTACGTCGATCCCGGTCGCGGCCAGCGCGGCGGCTTTGGCCGCCACATCGCCATTGATCCCGACGGCCGCTGCGATTCGCAACCGTCCGGTGGCGTCGACCGCGGGGGTGTAGATCCCCGCCCGAACCGCTCCGGTGCGGGTCAGCACTCCCGCCAGTGACCCGTCGGCCGCGGTGAGCACCGCCATCGGGATCGGCGCCTTGTCGAGCAGTTCGAACACCCGCCGCGGGTCGGTGCCCAGTGCTGCGGTCACGAAATCGCTGACCGCGATATCGCGTACCCGGGCAAACTTGTCGACGCCGGTGGTCGCCGACTCGGTCACCAGGCCGATCGGGCGGCCACCGTCGACGACGACCGCAGCGCCGTGCGCTCGTTTATGGATCAGCGCGATGGCGTCGGACACGGCATCGTCGGGCGCCAGGATCACCGGGGTGTCGGCCACCAGATCGCGGCTCTTCACGAAGTTCACCGTCGCCGTTACTGCCGCGATCGGCAGATCCTGTGGCAGCACGACGATTCCGCCGCGCCGGGCCACCGTTTCGGCCATCCGTCGGCCCGCCACCGCCGTCATGTTGGCCACCACCACCGGGATCGTCGTGCCGGTGCCATCGGAACTGGACAGGTCGACGTCGAACCGCGAGGCCACCGCGGAGCGGTTGGGCACAATGAAGACGTCGTCGTAGGTCAGGTCGTACGGCGGGGCATGACCATCGAGGAAACGCACCCGCTCAGGCCTGTACTTCGGTGCGATCCCCACTCCACAGGGTGTGGAACCGCGCGGCCGGATCGGCATCGGTACGCCCGTAGGTGTGTGCTCCGAAGAAGTCCCGCTGACCCTGGATCAGAGCCGCCGGCAGTCGCTCGGTGCGCAATGCGTCGTAATAGGACAGCGCGGAGGCGAATCCGGGTATCGGGATGCCCAGTGCGGTGGCCGTGACCACGACGCGGCGCCAGCCGTCGATAGCCGCGGAGATCGCGCTGCGGAAATACGGCGCGGCGATCAGCGTCGGCAGATCCGGATCGGCGTCGAAGGCTTCTTTGATGCGGTTGAGGAACTTCGCCCGGATGATGCAACCGCCGCGCCAGATGGTGGCCAGGTCGCCGGGTGTGACGCCCCAGTGATATTCGTCGGAGCCGGCCTGAATCTGATTGAAGCCCTGGGCGTAGGCGATGATCTTCGAGGCGTACAGGGCCTGGCGGACATCGGTGATGAATTGCGCTGCATCGGTGGGCCGTTCGCCGAGTGCGCCAGACGCCATGCCGACGGTGACCCGACGCTGGGGCACCGATCCCGACAGGGCGCGGGCGAACACCGCCTCGGCAATACCGGTGACCGGCACACCCAAATCGAGGGCTGACTTGACCGTCCAGCGGCCGGTGCCCTTCTGCTCGGCCTCGTCGACGATGACGTCGACCAAGGGCTTTCCGGTCTTGGCGTCGACCTGGCGCAGTACCTCGGCGGTGATCTCGACCAGAAAGCTGTCCAGGTCGCCGGAGTTCCACTCGGTGAACACCTCGGCGATCGCGGGCGCAGTCAGGCCCAGACCGTCGCGCAGGAGTTGGTAGGCCTCGCCGATGAGTTGCATATCGGAGTACTCGATGCCGTTGTGCACCATCTTGACGAAGTGTCCGGCGCCGTCGGGCCCGATGTGGGCGCAGCACGGCACGCCGTCGACGTGGGCTGAGATCTCCTCCAGTAACGGACCCAGCGACGCATAGGACTCCCGGGGGCCGCCGGGCATGATCGACGGTCCATTGAGGGCGCCCTCCTCGCCACCGGAGATGCCCGCTCCGACG
Source organism: Mycobacteriaceae bacterium (assembly GCA_037138275.1). Classification (GTDB taxonomy): domain Bacteria; phylum Actinomycetota; class Actinomycetes; order Mycobacteriales; family Mycobacteriaceae; genus Mycobacterium. The sequence continues at coordinate 14,870 of JBAXIR010000010.1, forward strand.
AAATGCAGTCCGCGATCGGCCATCGCCTTCTCGCGGCGAATCGTGTCGGTGTACAGCGCATTGCCGCCGTCGATGATGATGTCGCCGGGTTCCATCGCGTCGGCGAGTTCGTTGATCACCGCGTCGGTGGCGTCGCCGGCCTTCACCATGATCAGCACCCGGCGCGGTCGCTGCAGTGCGGCGAGGAACTGCTCGATGGTCTCCGATCGCACGAATGAGCCGTCCGAGCCATGCTCGGCCAGCAGTGCGTCGGTCTTGGCGACCGATCGGTTGTGCAACGCGACGGTGTAGCCGTGGCGGGCGAAGTTCCGGGCGATGTTGGATCCCATCACCGCCAGGCCTGTCACGCCGATCTGCGCGGCGGGTTCCTGCGAGGAGCTCATTAAGCGCCTTTCAACGTTGTGCCAGTTGGACTTTGGGGTACAGACTTGGAGTGCGGAAACTTCAGATCTGGAAGAGCCGACGGAGTTCAACCAGCCACGGAACCGCGACGGCGATGGTCGGTACCACCAGCACCGCCGCGGCGGCAAGGTAGGCGGCAAGCGAGAGCGCCAGGCTGTTCGGCGGGCCGGCCAGCCTTCGCACCCGGATCACCGTGGACGGGCCACCGGCGGCCATCGCGCCGGCCGGTGTCCGGGCGGCGGCGCAGGCGACCAGCGCGCGCGCCAGCGGGCCGGGTCCCGCGGCGCGCACCGCGACGTCATCGGCGAGAAGTTCGACCAGAAGTCGCACCGCGTTCAGTGCGCTGCGGCTGCGGACGAACCGCGGGAACGCGGTGTGCACGGCGATGAACGCCTCCAGCACCAGGTCATGACGAGCACGTAGATGCGCACGCTCGTGGCGCAGGATCGCGGCCAACTCGGCGCGCGACATCGCGGCCAGGGTTCCCTCGCTGAGCACCACTCGGCTTCGCATACCGGGCAGGCAGTAGGCCAACGGCTCGGCTACCTGCAGAACTCGCGCGTCGCCGAACTCCCGGTGGCGCGCGCCCAGCAGGTCCACGACCATCCGATGGTGAGCGCGCCGCCGGCGGGTTCCGATCGCCACCTTCAGCACCGCGACGATCAGTCGCACGCCGACGACAACGGTGAGCGCGAAGATCGCGACCGAGCACAGCCACAGTGGCCAGCCCAGCGCTTCGATCTCGCCGGCGATCGTCGAGGTGGGCCGCCCACCTGATTCGGGGATGAACAGTCGGCTGGCCAGCGCCAGCCCAGCGCTGAAAGCTGACAGCACTGCGGCCACCGCGACCGCCTGCCACAGCACGATCGCCGCACGAGGTGCGCGCAGCGGCCAGGTCGCCCGTGCCAGCACGACAGGAACGGGACCGACGAGGGCAACCGCAAGTAGTGTGAAGGCAAGCGCGGACACGGGGGACAGTCTTCACTAGCCGCACGGCCGACCGCTAGCGGATCTAGTGACGGATTTCTGCGGAACGGTGTTTGGCCTCCAACTCGACCAGGGCGAGCCGCAGCGCATCGGCCTCGTCGGCCCCGACCCGCTCCACGAAACTCATCAGTGCGGCCCGCCGGTCCCCGAAATCAGCCGCCTGATCGAGGGCGTCGACCATGAGGCCGGCCACCAGGTCGTCGCGGCCGTGGGTGGCGGCGTACCGGTGTGCGCGGTCGTCGCGGATCTGGATCACCAGGTTCTTGCGGGCCAACCGCTGCAAGACCGTCATGACGGTGGTGTAGGCCAGTTCGCGATGGGCTGCGAGGGTCTCGTGGACCTGGCGGACCGTCTGGGGCTCGTCCGCGGCCCACAGGTGATCCATCACGGCCCGTTCCAGGGCGCCCAACCCGGTCAGTTTGGCCATTTTTCGTTCACCTCCGCGTCAACTTTAAGACAACTGTACCCGCGATTACTACCGAGCGTCGTACCCGCAACACCCCGGCCCGACTGCGGCACGGGCGGGCGTGTAGACACGACTGCGTGGAAACTGCAGACTCCGGAATCCCGGACGAGTTCTCCGCACCGTTCGACGCCACCCTCGGCCTGACCTACACCGACGTGACGCCGGATGGACTCACAGCCCAGTTGGAGGTCAAACCCAGCCTGCTGCAGCCGATGGGCATCGTGCACGGCGGTGTCTGGTGCGCGATGGTCGAGTCGATGGCCAGCGTCTCGGCTTACGTATGGCTTCGGGAAAACGGCGGCGGCAACGTGGTGGGTGTCAACAACAACACCGACTTCCTGCGCGCCATCACCGAGGGCACCGCCTACGGGGTTTCCGAACCGGTGCACCGCGGCCGGCGCCAGCAGTTGTGGCTGGTCACGATTCGCGATGACCGGACACGCCTGATCGCGCGCGGACACGTCCGACTGCAGAACCTGACCGAGTAACCGTCGTCAGGCGTTCGGTCCGGCCAGGCGCAGGACCAACTGCGCACCGCCGAGCGGGCTGGTGGCCAAAGATGCTGTGCCGCCGTGCAATTCGGCCTGTTGCGCGACAAGCGCCAAGCCCAGCCCGGAGCCTGAGCGTGACGCGGTCGATCCGCGGGAGAACCGCTCGAAGACGGCGGAACGTTCCTCTTCGGGCACGCCGGATCCGTCGTCGTCCACGGTGATCTGCACGCCGTCGGCGGAACTAGCGACGGCGAGCCGGACTTCGGTGGCGCCGCCGTGTTTTACGGCATTGGCGATGGCGTTATCGATGACCAATCGCAGCCCGACCGGAAGTCCGACCATCAGCACCGCGGGTGAGGGAACCATGCAGACGCGAAGATCCGGATAGGTGCGCTCCGCGTCATGGGCGGCACGGTCAAGCAATTCGGTGATGTCGAAGGGGACGAAGTCGTCGGCGGTGGTCAGTTCGCCCTGGGCCAGGCGTTCCAGCGCGGTCAGGGTGGCCTCGATCCGGCTCTGAGTGCGAATGACATCCCCGATGACCTCGTTGCGCTGATCGGGTTCGAGGTCGAGGGTCGAGAGCACCTCGAGATTGGTCCGCATCGCTGTCAGCGGAGTCCGTAGCTCGTGGGATGCCACGGCGGCGAAATCGCGGGCCGACTCAAGCGCGGCTTTCGTCCGGTCCTGTTCGTCGCCGATTCGCGCGAGCATGCCCTCGACGGCTTCACCGATCTCCACGGCCTCCGACACCCCGCGCACCTGAACCTCGTCGGGTTTGGACTGCGCATTGATCGCACGGGCCTGCTGGGCCAGCAGTCGGAACGGGTCGATCATGATCAACGAGATCAGCCAGCCCACCACCACGGTGCCGGCGATGACGCCGGCACAGATGATCAGCACCCGCCAGTGCAATTCGCTTATCCTGCGCTGGGTTTCGGCCACCGGCGCCCCCAGCGCGATCGACGCACCGCCTACCGTGAAGGTCCGGACCCGGTACTCCACACCGTCGATGGTGGTGTTGGCGTAACCGTCGGCCAACTCCGGCAGCACCACGCTGGTGGGAACCGACATCGCCATCGAGCCCACCCGCACGGTCCGCACCAGGTTGCCGTCCGGGCTGGCCGCACCGGGTGTCGGGGGTCCGGACAGCAGCGTGCTGAAGTCGCCGAGACTGCTCACCGAGTCCAGCCGCCGGTCCAGTTGGCTGTATTGGTCATTGGTCACCCCAACCCATACCCAGATACCGAGGGTGACTACGAGGACCACCACCGACAGCGCGGCGACGATGACGATGGCGCGCAACGACAGCATCCTGATCGGCAGCCGCTGCAGAATCCGATAGACCAGTTCGTCGGGTTTCACCACGGCAGTCGACCCGAGTTCGGTGCCGCCGCGCACCGAACGGAGCGCCCCACCCGCCGCGCACGTGCCGCGATCAGGAGGCCGCCTTTGTCTCCTCGACGCTTTCGACGATTTCCTCGAGTTGCTCGATCCGGGTGCGGGCATAGGCCTGCTGTTCGGTGATGGTGAGCTGGCCGCGCTGGCTCCCGAGGAACGTGCCGATCCACGACACCGCCGTCGTGAGCCGGGCCCGGAACCCGACCAGATAGATCAGATGCAGAAACAGCCAGGCCAGCCATGCGATGAACCCACCGAATTCCAGCGGTCCCACCTTGGCCACCGCCGAATAGCGCGCTACCGTGGCCATCGAGCCCTTGTCGAAGTACTTGAATGGTTCCCGGGCCGTCGGGTCGGCACCCTTGAGTTCGGCGTTGACCAGCCGAGCGGCATACCGCGCACCCTGGATCGCTCCCTGCGCCTGGCCGGGAACGCCGTCGACCAGGGCCATATCGCCCACCGCAAAGACGTTCGGGTGACCGGGAATTGTCAAGTCGGGCAACACTTTTATCCGTCCGGCACGGTCGATTTCGGCTCCGGACTGGTCGGCCAGGATCTTTCCCAGCGGGCTGGCCGCGACACCGGCGGACCACACTTTCGTCGCGCATTCGATGCGGTCGACGGTGCCGTCGTTGCGTTTGACGGTGATTCCGTTGCGGTCGACATCGGTCACCATGGCGCCGAGTTGGATCTCCACGCCGAGCTTTTCCAGCCGGGCGGCCGCTTGGAGCCCGAGTTTCTCGCCCATCGGCGGGAGCACGGCCGGGGCGGCGTCGAGAAGGATCACCCTGGCCCCGGTGGAGTCGATGTGGCGGAACGCGCCCTTGAGGGTGTTATCGGCCAACTCGGCGATCTGGCCGGCCATCTCCACTCCGGTCGGTCCCGCGCCCACGACCACGAAGGTGAGCAGTTTCTCGCGCCGCTCAGGGTCGCTGGAACGCTCGGCCTGCTCGAAGGCGCCCAGGATGCGGCCGCGCAGTTCCAGAGCGTCGTCGATGGTCTTCATGCCCGGCGCCCATTCGGCGAAGTGGTCGTTGCCGAAGTAGGACTGGCCCGCACCCGCCGCGACGATCAACGTGTCATACGGGGTGCGGTAGGTGTGGCCCAGCAGCAGTGAGTCGACGGTCTGTCTGGCCAGGTCGATATGGGTGACCTCACCGAGGAGCACCTGGCAGTTCTTCTGCTTGCGCAGGATCACTCGGGTGGGGGGAGCGATCTCGCCCTCGGAGATGATCCCGGTCGCCACCTGATACAGCATCGGCTGGAACAGATGGTGGGTGGTCTTGGCGATCAGCTTGATGTCGACATCGGCCCGTTTGAGTTTCTGCGCGGCATTAAGGCCGCCGAAACCGGAACCAATGATGACGATCCTGTGTTTATCCGACGGAGTGGCGCCGGGATGGCTCATCTTCGCTCCTTGTAATACTGAACCGGCCAGGACTGCGGAGAACACGTCATACGGTAGTCGCTCCGATCTCCGGCGTCTCGCGGGGTCACAATCCGAGCACCGGTCGTAGCGCCTCGCCGACCCTGGTGATCGACCCCGGTACGTAGGCCGGGAGGTTGAGGATCACGCCGTCGACCCCGGCGCCGACCACATTGGTTGCAACCGCCTCGGCGATCCGTTCGGGACTGCCCACCACCATTCGGCCCCGCATCTCCGCGGGAAGCATGTCGTCGGTCATGGTGGCGTCCGGCACTGCGGTCAGCAGCATGCTGGTCTCCAGTGTGGCGGGGTCACGGTCGACCTCGTCGCAACGCCGGGCCAGGGCTTCGATCTTGCCGGGGAGTTCATCGAACGAGGCGATGATGTTCAGGTGGTCGAAGAACCGGGCGGCCAGGCCGAAGGTCTTCTTCTCGCCGCTGCCGCCGATCATCAGCGGAATGTGATCGCGCAGGCGGGGTTCTGCGAATGCCTCGAGGGTGCGGTAGTACCTGCCGTCGAAGCTCACTCGCTCACCTTTGATCATCGGCAGCAGGATCTCTAGCGCCTCATCGAGTTTGGCGAACCGCTCGGTGAAGGTGCCGAACTCGAAGCCCAGGGAGTCGTGTTCAAGTTCAAACCAGCCGGTGCCGATGCCTAGTACGGCACGGCCCGCGCTGACCACGTCGAGGGTGGTGATGATCTTGGCCAGCAGAGTCGGATTCCGGTAGGTGTTGCCGGTCACCAACGTGCCGAGTAACACGTCCTGGGTGACGCTCGCCAGCGCGCCGAGTGCGGTATAGGCCTCCAACATCGGTTGATCGGGCGATCCGAGCATCGGGAGTTGGTAGAAGTGATCCATCACGAAGACCGAATCGAATCCGGCAGCCTGAGCCTCCTGCGCCTGGGCGACGACGGTCGGGAACATCTCCGCGACCGATGTGCCGTAGGAGAAGTTGGGAATCTGGAAACCGAGTCGAATCGTCACCCGTCGACGATAACGCGCCGGCGGCTCCCGGAAAGCCGGAACGTATCAGCCGTATGAGACCGCGGCACCGCGGCCGACGTGCAGGGTCTGCCCGGTGATGTGACGCGCGGCCGGAGTGGCGAGAAACAATGCAAGCCTGGCGATTTCGATCGGCACCGACGACGGTGCGACGGCCAATCCGGCGTAGTTCGCCTGGGCGGTCCGGCCACACGCAACCGAGTTGATCGTGATACCCCGGGTGCCGAGATGATCGGCCTGACCGGCGGTCCAGTTCGATAGTGCCGCCTTGACGGCGGCATTCGGTCCGTCGTCTCCGGAGTCGTCGGCCACAACCGTCACGATCGACCCGCCCGAACGCAGATTGTCGGCGACGGCCGCCACGGTGATTACGGCGGACAGCACGGTGCGGTCGAAGGCCGACCGCCACGCGGCCGCGCTGTCGGCGATCGTGAAAGTCCGTGGGTCACCGACCGATGGGGCCGAGTCGGGCACGGTGACGACGGTGTCGAGATGCGCAGGGAACCGCGGCCGAGCATCAGCCATACTGACCGGGTCGGTCGGATCGCACACGATGGCGTCGACGTCCAATTCCTTGGCCACCACTTCCAACTCGTCACCGCGACGACCTGTCACCACGACCTGGTGGCCGGCGGACCGGAACATTTCCGCGATCGTTCGCCCAAGGTCGCTGTCGGCCCCGGTAACCAGCACGTCCATCGGTTTGACTCCTCGCTTGCAGGCATCGCTGCGCTACCCGCAGCAGGTAGGTTACTCGACGGTAGCGTTCGGGCGTCGGCCTAGGGTGGGACGCCATGAGGCCGATCGGTGCGCCCGGCGTCGGATTGCCACGGTGGGTATACCTGCCGGCGGCGCTGGCAACGGTGTTCGTCGCGCTGCCCCTGGTGGCCATCGCGATCAAGGTCGACTGGTCGCGGTTCGGTTCGCTGATCACCAGCCCGGCGTCCCGGGCCGCGCTGCTTTTGAGTCTGCGGACCGCCACGGCGAGCACGCTGCTGTGCCTGATTCTGGGCGTTCCGCTGGCTTTGGTTTTGGCGCGGCACCGGGGAGCGCTGGCCCGGGTGCTGCGACCCCTGATCCTGCTGCCGCTGGTACTACCGCCGGTGGTCGGCGGCATCGCCCTGCTGTATGTATACGGCCGACTCGGACTGCTGGGTCACTACCTCGACGCGGCCGGGATCCGGATCGCGTTCACCACGACGGCGGTGGTTCTGGCGCAGACCTTCGTATCGCTGCCCTTCCTGGTGATCGCACTCGAGGGCGCGGCCCGTACGGCCGGTTCGGACTACGACATGGTGGCGGCGACCCTGGGCGCGCCACCGGCCACGGTGTGGTGGCGGATCACCCTGCCCCTGCTGGCACCCGGCCTGGTGTCCGGTGCGGTGCTCGCCTTCGCCCGGGCGCTGGGGGAGTTCGGCGCCACGCTGACCTTCGCCGGATCCCGCGAGGGCGTGACCCGCACCCTCCCGCTGGAGATCTACCTGCAGCGTGAAGGCGATCCCGAGGCCGCGGTTGCGCTGTCGGTCCTGCTCATCGCCGTAGCGGCAGTCGTCGTCGTCGGACTGGGCGCTCGCCGCATCGCGGGCTGGAACGCCGGTGGCTGACCTCGAAGTGTCGGCAACAGTCGCCAGCCGCGGATTGGACGTGCAGTTACGTGTCGCCGCCGGTGAGGTGCTGGCGGTCCTCGGGCCCAATGGGGCGGGCAAGTCCACCACCGTCGCGGTGATCGCCGGCCTCCTGCAGGCCGACGCCGCCGTGGTGCGGGTGGGGGAAAGGACCCTGACCGACACCGATCACGGCGTGTGTGTGCCCACACACGACCGCCGGATCGGAGTACTGCTCCAGGATCCGCTGCTGTTTCCGCATCTGAGCGTGATCGGCAACGTTGAGTTCGCGGCGCGCCGCCACGCCGACCGGTCGGCGGCGCGACAGCGCGCGCAGCGCTGGCTTGCCGAGGTCGGTGCGCAGAACCTGGCCGACCGCAAACCCGCCGAACTATCGGGCGGGCAGGCACAGCGGGTCGCGCTGGCCCGAGCCATGGCAGCTGAGCCCGATGTCCTGCTGTGCGATGAACCGCTGGCCGGCCTGGACGTCGCGGCCGCCGCCGCAACCCGGCCGGTGCTGCGTCGGGTGCTCACCGCAGATTCCCGGGCCGCACTGCTGATCACCCACGACCTGATCGACGTTCTCACCCTCGCCGATCGGGTGCTGATCATGGAGGACGGGAAGGTGGCCGAGGTCGGCCCAGTCGCCCAGGTGCTGGCCGCACCCCGCAGCGCCTTCGGGGCGCGCATCGCCGGCGTCAATCTGGTGCGTGGTGTGCTCGTCGAACCGGGTGTTCTGCGTGCTGAGCCGGGACCGGGCCTGCCGGGCGTGCTGTGGCACGGAAATCCGGCCGATCACCTGACGCCCGGCCAGGACGTTTCGGCGGTGTTCTCCCCGGCCGCGGTCGCGGTGTTTCGGGATCAGCCGCACGGCAGCCCGCGGAACAGCGTTCTGATCCGGATCACCGGCCTCGAGGTCAACGGCGCGGTGGTGCGGATACGAGCCGAGGAGCAACCGGACGGGGCACCCGGCCTGGCCGCCGACGTCACCCCCGATGCCGTCGCCGAACTTGGGTTGCGGGCCGGCGAGCAGGTCTGGTTCACCGTCAAGACGCAGGCCGTCGGATTACACGCCGGGTCGGGACACGCCTGAGACCGAACTTGCGTCACGGCGGTAACACGGTAGGTTTTTTGCCATGACGCAGCCGGACCCCACCTCACGACGCCCGGGACTGTGGACGGCGTTCGCCGTGACCGCGGTGGCCGGGGCCAGTGCAATCACCATTGCCCTGCCACCGAATACCGCGGGCGCCGACCCGGTACCGCCGCCCACAACCACCGCCGCCGCACCGGCGGCGCCAACAACTGCCGCCGCACCCGCAGCACCCGCCACGACGGCCGCACCCGCGGAACCGGCGCCCGCCGCGACGCCAGCCCCCGCCTCGACCGCGGCACCGGCATCACCGGCGCCACCTGCGGATGCCGGAGCGCCTGCTGACCCCAACGCACCCGCACCGGTTCCGGCCGACCCCAACGCACCCGCGCCGGTTCCGGCCGACCCCAACGCACCCGCGCCCGTTCCGGCCGACCCCAACGCACCCGCGCCCGTTCCGGCCGACCCCAACGCACCCGCGCCCGCACCCGCACCGGAACTCGAGCCCGGCCGGGTCACCAACTCCGCGGGCGGGTTCAGCTACCTGTTGCCGGCCGGCTGGGAGGTGGCCGACGCATCGCGCCTGAGCTACGGCCAGGCGCTACTGCTCAAGCAGACCGGTCCGGCGCTGAACGGCCAGAGCGCGCCAACCGCCAATGACACCAACATCCTGATCGGTCGGCTGGACCTGAAGCTCTTCGCCGGTGCCGAGGCGGATAACGCCAAGGCTGCCGTCCGGCTGGCCTCGGACATGGGTGAGTTCTTCATGCCGTTCCCCGGCACCCGGATGAACCAGCAGGCCGGAAGCCTGCAGGCGGGGCCGCTGCCGGGCTCCTCGGCGTCCTATGACGTCAAGTTCTCCGACTCCGCCAAACCCAATGGCCAGATCTGGGCCGGCGTGGTCGGTACCGCGGCCGCGAGTGCGTCACGCAGCCAATCCGCTGAGCGTTGGTTCGTGGTGTACCTCGGCACGGCGAAGGATCCGATCGACCCTGCGGTGGCCAAGGCGCTTGCTCAGTCGATCAAGCCGTACACCCCGCCGCCACCGCCGCCGCCGCCACCGGCCGATCCCAACGCACCCGCGGCGCCACCGCCGGCGCCCGGCAACCGGATCGGTATCCCGATTCCGGTGGAAACCCCGGTGCCGGAGATGATGCCCGCAGGCTGAGGCTCCGCCATCTGATCGTGGCGCTTTCGGCAGGACAACCGTTATCGGGGTGAGCTATACCTGAAGGACGCGGATGGCGCCCGTGCCAGCCGCAACCACCGGGTCGGGGCGACGCGGCGGTTGCTCGGATTAGTCAAAGGGAGTGCGAAATGATGAGCCTGATTTGGATGATCATCCTTGGCCTTATCGTGGGCTGGATCGCGAAATCGATTGTTCCCGGCAGCGCGAATCTTGGCTGGATTCAAACAGGCCTGCTGGGAATCGCGGGAGGCTGGGTGGGGGGCACCTTGGGCAGCCTCGTGTTTTCCCCGCACCAGTTCGACATCACGCCGCCGATCAAGCATTCGTTTCTCGGCGCCCTGGTGGGCGCTGTGATTCTGCTGCTGATCTACAGGTCGGTGTCCGGACGCGGCACCAAGGTCTGAAGCCGGGCCGTCAACTCGAGACGTGCCACACCACGGCCGCGGCCAACGCGCCGAGGCCGTTGAGTGACCAGTGCAGCGCGATCGGCGCGATCAGGCTGCCACTGCGTCGGCGCAGCCAGGTGAAGACGAATCCTGCTGCGGCAGTGGCGAGTACGGCACCGGTAACGCCGGCCGCCATGCCGAGCACGCCGCCGCCGAGGATCCGGGTGAAGCCGACGTTGCCGGCCGTCAGACCCAGGGAACTGGCGATGTGCCAGAACCCGAAGAGCACCGAACCGGCGGCCGCGACGCCGCGGAATCCCCAGGCCCGATCCAACGCGCCGTGCAGCACGCCGCGAAACGCCAATTCCTCCGGGATGACGGTCTGCAACGGGATGATCACCATGGAGGCCACTAGCGCGCCGGACAGGGTGGCGTAGCGGTCATTGAGGAACATCGGCCGTGTCCAGGGCAGCAGGGCACCCACCGCGATCACGATCCCGACCAGTGCGACGGCGGCCAGCGCGTAGCGCGTGCCGGATTTCCAGTGCTCTCGGCCCAGGCCCAGTTCCGTCCAACTCAGCCCGCGGGCGCGTACCAGCAGTACCAGGCCGATCGCCACGACGGGAACGGTGGCGATATTCGCCCACGCCGTGGTGAAGTGGGCGATCACGTTGGCGATCGCGAGCACCGCCACCACCACGCCGATATCAACGTACGCCCGCACACGGTGCGGTGCAGGCAGCCGGGTGTGGGCGGGTTGGGCCGGGGCCAGTGTGGCTCGGGGGGGTTGGGCCAAGGCGATCACCGCAAAGTGCTGGGACATGTGTAGGAGATTCTACCCGCGGGCTGCGGTGGCTAAGCTCGGCGCCGGAGGAAGGAAGGCGTGGTCGTGACCGACAATGAGCCGCTGCTGGCTTCCCTGCGGGTGCTTGACCTCTGCGAAGGAACGGCCGACGCGATCGGTCGACTGCTCGCCGACCTCGGTGCCGATGTGCTCAAGATCGAGGCACCGTCGGCTGAGCCGTCCCGGCACGCTCCGCCGACCCTGGACGGGGTGAGCATCCCGTTCGCTCTGCACAACGCCAACAAACGCGCGGCGGTGCTGGACCCCGACGACGACGTCGACCGACATCGGCTGGTCGCTCTCGCCGGAGCCGCAGACATCGTCATCGACAGTGGACTGCCCGGCCGGGCAACCCATTACGGCACATCCTGTGCGCAGCTGGCCGACCGGTTCGAGCACCTGGTCACGATGGCAGTCACCGATTTCGGGTCGGCCGGTCCGTATGCCGACTGGGCCGCCACGGACCCGGTGCTGTACGCCATGGCATGTGCGCTGTCCCGGTCCGGACCGACGGCCGGAACGCCGGTGCTGCCACCGGACGGCATCGCCTCTGCCACCGCGGCGGTGCAGGCGGTGTGGGCGGTGCTGGTCGCATACTTCAACCGGTTGCGTTGTGGCACTGGCGATTTCATCGATTTCGCCCGGTTCGACGCGGTGGTGCTGGCACTTGATCCACCGTTCGGCACCCAGGGGCAGGCCGCGACCGCACGAAACCGGTCCGACCGCTGGCGGGGCAGACCGAAGAACCAGGACTCCTACCCGATCTTCGCGTGCAGCGACGGCTACGTCCGGCTTTGCGTGATGTCGCCCCGGCAGTGGCGCGGACTGCGGGCATGGCTGGGAGAGCCCGAACAGTTCCAGGATCCGCGCTTCGACTCCATCGCGGCCCGGGTGCGGGCCTTCGGTGAACTCGGCGGTCTGATCGCCGCACTGTTCGCCGATCAGACGATGGAGCAACTGGTGGCCGACGGTCAGAACTACGGCGTGCCGATCGCCGCCGTTCTGACCCCGGCGCAGGTACTGGAGTCCGAACATCTCGGCGCGGTGGGTGCATTCACCGACGCTGAACTCGCCCCGGGCGTGCGGGCGCGCGTCCCGGCCGGCTACTGGGTTGTCGACGACACCCGCGCCGGTTATCGCACCCCGGCACCCGCCGCCGGCAGTTCCGAGCCCACCTGGCGGGCACCGCAGTTCAAGCCGCCGGCCACCGGCACGGTCGGCGCACGGCCGCTGGACGGGATCCGGGTGATAGATCTGGGCATCATCGTTGCCGGCGGCGAACTCAGCAGGCTGTTTGGCGACCTGGGCGCGCAGATCATCAAAGTCGAGAGTGCGGCCTACCCCGACGGGCTGCGCCAGAAACGCGAGGATCAGGCGATCGGCGACTCATTTGCCCGGGCGCACCGCAACAACCTGGGCCTCGGACTGGATCTACGCAGCCCCGCCGGCGCGGAACTCTTTGCGAAACTGGCCGCCACCTCCGATGCTGTCTTCGCGAACTTCAAGCCGGGAACACTTGCGGCACTGGGATTTTCGTATGACCGGTTGCGCGCGTTAAACCCGGGGCTGGTACTGGCCGAAAGCAGCGCGTTCGGCGACACCGGCCCGTGGAGCACCCGGATGGGATACGGACCCCTGGTCCGGGCGGCCACCGGGCTCACCCGACTGTGGACCGCCGAGCAACCTGAGACCGCGGACGCCCGGCACCCCTTCTTCGACGCGACGACGATTTTCCCCGATCACGTCGTGGGCCGGATCACCGCGATCGGCGCACTGGCCGCTTTGATCCGACGGCGCCGTTGCGGCGGCGGCGCACATGTTCACGTGTCGCAGGCCGAGGCTGTCCTGAACCAGTTGGACACCAGCTACGTGGTCCTGGGCGCCGACCCGGGCGCGGTGCGTCTGGATCCGTCTCAAGGAAACACCTCTCAAGGAAACATCACGGCCCACCGGGTGTACCCCTGCGCGGGTGATGACGAGTGGTGCGTCATCTCCCTTGGTTCCGAGGCGGACCGCCGGGCGGTGGCCGAGGTCATCGGGCATCCGGAATCCGCGGCCACTGACGCTCTGTCTGCCGATCTGGCGGCCTGGACGCGAACCCACGCACCGCTGCAGGTGGCCGTGATTATGCAGGCGCACGGTATCGCCGCGGGGCCGATGAACCGGCCCGACGACGTCTACGAGGATCCGCAACTGCAGTTGCGGCAGGTGTTCAGCGAGATGACCCACCCACTGCTGGAGTTCGGACTACCCACCGAGTCCGGCCCGGCGCGCTACCGCAATATCCCGCCGGCGGCGCAGCGTCCGGCACCGCTGCCCGGCGCGGATACCCGGGAGATCTGTCGCGACATCCTGGGCATGGACGACGAGGCAATCGATCGGCAGATCGCCGACGGTGTGCTGTTCGAAACCGAGCGAAAGGAAGTACCGCTATGACCGCGAGTCCACAGGTGTTCATCGACGGTGAGTTCCACCTCGCCACCCAGGCCGAACCGGTGCTGGAAGCCGCGACCGGAGAGCCGATCGGCGACGGCGCGAGTGGCACCGGAGCCGAGGTCGATGCGGCGGTCGCCGCCGCCCGCGCTGCGCTGCCGCAGTGGCGATCAGCCTCACCGGACCACCGCGCTGGAGTATTGCTGGCATTCGCCGCCGCATTGCACGCACGTGCCGAGACCACCGACAAACTGGTGACCCGGGAGAACGGCATGCCGATGTCGTTGTCGCGGGGAGCCAACGGACTGTTCCCGGCGGCGCTGCTGGGCTATTACGCCAAGCTCATCACCGAGACTCCGATCGAGCAGATCCGGCCGAGTGCGATCGGCCATACGATCGTCCGTCGCGAGCCCGTCGGGGTGGTCGCCGCGATCGTTCCGTGGAACTATCCGCAAGCCCTCGCCGCGTTTAAACTCGCACCCGCGCTCGCGGCCGGTTGCACCGTGGTGCTCAAGGCGGCACCCGAAACCGCTTTGGATGCCTTGGTTTTCGCGGAAGCGGCCCAGGAGTGCGGGATGCCGCCCGGTGTGCTCAATGTCGTACCCGGCGGGGTCGAGACAGGCAAACACCTGGTATCCCATCCCGGTGTGGACAAGGTCAGCTTCACCGGGTCCACCGCGGCTGGACGCATCATCGGCGAGGTGTGTGGGCGACTGCTGCGGCCGGTCACACTCGAACTCGGTGGCAAGTCTGCGGCGATCATCCTCGATGACGCCGACCTCGACGCCACCATGCGCGGGTTGCGTTCGGTGTCGTTCGTCAACAACGGCCAGACCTGTTATCTGGGCTCGCGGATCCTGGCGCCGCGATCCCGGTACGCCGAAGTCGTCGACGCCCTCGCTGATCTCGTCAACGGCTTCTCCGTAGGCGACCCATTGGACAGGGCAACCGATATCGGTCCGGTGGTCAGCGCGCGGCAGCGCGACCGGGTGCTCGACTACATCGAGGCCGGTAAGAGCAGCGGCGCGAAACTCGTTGTCGGCGGCGGTGTTCCGAAGGATCAGCCGCGGGGTTGGTTCGTCTCGCCGACGGTCTTCGCCAACGTCGACAACTCCGACCGCATCGCCCAGGAGGAGATCTTCGGCCCGGTGCTGGCGGTGATCCCCTACGACAGCGATGAGCACGCGATCGCGCTGGCCAATGACAGCGAGTTCGGGTTGGCCGGCACGGTCTGGTCCACCGACACCGACCGCGCCACCGAGGTGGCCCGCGAGATCCACACCGGCACCGTCGGAATCAACGACTACCAGTTGGATATGGGCGCGCCGTTCGGCGGGGTCAAGGCCAGCGGCATCGGCCGCGAACTCGGCCCCGAGGGACTCGACGAATTCTTCTGTCTCAAGTCCATCTACCGGGTCGGTTTGCCGGACTAGTCGCGGGCAAAAGCCGCGGCGGCCTCCCGCTCCAAGTCCAGGTACACGTCG
>JBAXIR010000011.1:0-29247 GCA_037138275.1 Mycobacteriaceae bacterium
ATGCCGTTAGCTGACGGCCAGATCTTCGCCGGATACACCATCGGGCGCATTCTCGGCGCCGGTGGGATGGGTGAGGTCTACCTGGCCCAGCACCCCCGACTGCCGCGGCACGACGCTCTGAAGGTGCTCGGCGTCGAGGTCAGTCATGACGAGGAGTACCGGCAGCGGTTCAACCAGGAAGCCGAGATGGTGGCGACGCTGCGCCATCCGAACATCGTCACCATCTACGACCGCGGCGACTTCGACGGCCAGTTATGGATCGCGATGGAATTCGTTGACGGCACCGACGCCTCCCGGCTGCTCACCGATAAGTTCCCGAAGGGCATTCCGCCCGCCGAGGTGGTACGGATCATCACCCCGATCGCCGACGCTCTGGACTACGCGCACAGCCGCGGGTTGCTACACCGCGATATCAAGCCGGCCAACATCCTGTTGGGCATCCCGGAATCAGCTGATGGCCGAATCATGTTGGTGGACTTCGGGGTTGCCCGTTGGATCGGCCAGTCCAGTGATTTGACCGGTTCCGATATGACGGTCGGAACAGTGAACTACGCCGCACCCGAGCAACTCAAGGGCGAACAGATGGACGGCCACGCCGACCAGTACTCCCTGGCCGCAACCGCCTACCACATGCTCACCGGCACCGCGCCATTCGCGAACAGCAGTCCGTCCGTCGTCATCAGCCAACACCTCAGTGCGACCCCGCCGCCGATCGGTGCCGGGCACCCGGATCTCGACCGGCTCGGACCCGTATTCGCCACGGCACTGGCCAAGGATCCGGCTGACCGTTTCGAGCGGTGTGGCGACTTCGCGGAGGCGATGCGTCACGCGCTGTCTCCGGCGGGCGGAGCGGCGGCCCGTCATCGCAAGCTTGAGAACGCAACGGGTCGGAAACGCTGGATCCCAGCCGCGGTGGGCGCGGTACTGCTCACCGGCGGTGCGGGGGCTCTGCTGCTCGGGCACTCCGGCGCCGGGCCGACGCCCACCTCACCGCCACCGCCGGCGATTTCCGCGCGGATGGACCTGCCCGTGGTGGTCATCGGCGCGGACTGCGCGGTGCTCGGCGCGGCCGCAGTCGACGAGGCCGGCACTGCCGCTTACTGCGCACGCGCGGACTCCCAAAGCCAGGACACTGTCTGGTCGCTACAGCCGGAACGTTTACGCACGCCCGGATCCCCGCCGTCAGCGACGCCCTGAATCCGGGCGATGTGGAACGAATCCGGTCCGATCAGTGCTCGCCGTCGATACCATCGGCTCACCCGGGCCGGGTCACGGCCGGGGCGCTCCTCGAAGAGTTGGGACCTGGATGTCTTCAAACACGGCTGCCGAGATCGTTGAAAAACTCGGGGGTGCGGCCAATATCGAGAGTTTGTCGCATTGCGCCACCCGGTTGCGGTTCACCCTGCATGACGCCTCCGGGGTCCAGCAGTCCGATCTGGAATCGGTGTCCGGCGTCATGGGTGCCGTGCCCCAGGCCGGCAACCGCTATCAGGTCGTGATCGGCGGCGGCGTGCAGACGGTCTACAACGAGATCAAGGCACTTCCCGGACTCGCCGGTGGCGCCGGCGGCGACGATGCCGCCGCGATCAAAGCCGCCGCCCGCGCCAAGGGCCCGCGCGGCAGGTTCGCCTGGATGGACTCCTTCTTCGAGTTCCTGTCCGACTCGTTCCGGCCGATCCTCGGCGCGCTGCTCGGCGCCTCGCTGTTCATCACCTTCATGGCGCTGATGAGCACGCTGAAGGTGATCCCCAACTGGGCCGACCCGCGCACCGAGTTGTCCCCGTCCTGGCAGTTCGTCAACCTGTGCTGGCAGAGCGTCTTCGTCTTCCTGCCCCTGATGGTCGCCTACAACGCGGCAAAGAAACTGGGCGCCGACCCGTGGGTCGGGTTCGCCATCATGGCCGTGGTCATGCTGCCGGGCTTCGCCGCACTCAAGGACGTCGCCCAACCCCAGAACGTCTTCGGCTCGACGGTGGATGTGGTGCAGATCTTCGGGCTGCCGCTGACCATCTTCAACTACAGTTCGCAGGTTTTTCCGCCGCTGCTGATGGCCGCGGTACTCGGACCGCTCTACAAGTTCCTGAAGCGGATCATCCCCGAGAACGTCCAGTTGATCTTCGTGCCTTTCCTGTCGATGCTGATCATGATCCCGCTGACGGCGTTCCTGATCGGTCCGATCGGCGTCTACACCGGTGCCGGTCTGGCCAATCTGCTGAAATCCATCAACGACTTCTCCCCACTGATCTTCGCCATCCTCATCCCGCTGGCCTACCCGTTCATGGTGCCGTTGGGCCTGCACTGGCCGATCAACGCCATCATGCTGCTCAACATTCAGACACTGGGCTACGACTACATCCAGGGCCCGATGGGCGCGTGGAACTTCTCCTGCTTCGGTGCCACCGCCGGCGTGCTGTACCTGGCCTGGCGGGAGCGCGATAAGCAGATGCGCCAGACCGCGATCGGCGGCCTTGCCGCCGGCCTACTCGGTGGCATCTCGGAGCCATCGCTGTACGGAATCCACCTGCGGTTCAAGCGAATCTATCCGCGGATGCTGGTCGGCTGCCTCGTCGGCGGCGTCATCATCGGCCTCGGCGGCGGGGTCAAGACAAGTGCCTTCGTCTTCACCTCGCTGCTGACCATCCCCGCGTTCGACAACATGGGCCTCTATGCGACGGCGGTGCTCGCGGCCTTCTTCACCTCAATGGTCCTGGTAATCCTCTCCGGCTACCGGTCCCCGGAGGACGCCGCCGAACTGGAGGCCGCCGAGGTTCCGGTCGCCGACCTGGAGGGCCGCCTGGCCGGTGCCAGTGCCGCGACACTGATCGCGGCGTCGGCAACCGAAGCCGCCGGGGAGGCGGGCCTGGCCACCGATATCCAGTCTCCACTGGACGGAACGGTCGTCGCACTCAGCGATGTGCCCGATCCGGTGTTCAGCAGGGGGACTCTGGGACCGGGTATTGCGGTAATCCCTTCTGGCAACACCGCATACGCGCCCGGTTCGGGTGTCGTGGTTGCAGCCCAACCGACCGGGCACGCGTTCGGACTGCTGCTCGATGGTGGCGTGGAGGTTCTCATTCACGTCGGTATCGACACGGTGAAACTCAAGGGTGCCGGCTTCGACGTGCACGTCACCAAGGGCCAGCGGGTCACTGCTGGAACGCCGCTGGTGACCTTCGACCGCAAGGTCATCGAGGACGCCGGGTACCCGTTGATCACCCCGATCATCATTCTCAATGCAAAGAAGTTCGGTGCGGTGGAGCCCGTGGCTGCCGGTGAAACAACAGTCGGCGCAACAATTCTCACTGTGCTGCCTGCACCTGTGCCCGCCGAGGTGGGCCTGTAGGAGCAACGGGTGTTACGCCTTGATCCGTATCCGGCCTGGCTTCCACAGGCCGCTGCGCACGGCGCTTCCTAATTCGATCTGGGCAGGCTCGGCGTCGAGGATGGTGTCGAACTTGCGCAGCGATCCCCAGTCGCGGCCCCAGTCGTGGGACAGGTACGTCGCCATCACATGAGCCCGCAGCATCACATCGCTGACCCCGAGCAGGCCGCCGTTGCGGCCGTCCTCCCAGGTGTCGGTGTCCTGCTTCTTGGCGGTGTAATCCGGTGTGATCCGGAACTTCGGCACCTGCGTGACACCGTTGGCGTGCAGCATGGGTTGCTGGCAGGGAAAAGCCAGTCCCACCGCCCAGTCCATCAGGACCGGTTGGGTTGACCCGACGTATTCCTGGAGCGTGCGTAGTTCCGGCACCCGCGGCGGGGTGACGGCGACCCAGTCACCCAGCGACAACGACCGGTCCTCGGCCACGATCCGGACCGCGGTCGCGTCGGCCGGAATCGCCGAACGCGGGTAGCGGAGATTGCGCCATGAGGGTGCCGGGCCGAGGTCGTAGGGTTCAATCCGCCCGGCAGGCACCACGGCGCCGCCGGCATCCGGTTTCCCGTATTCCAACTCGACGGTCTGGCCGTCGGTGTGGGCGTTGAGCACACTATTGCCGGCGATTGTTCCCGCGGCCGTCACCACCACGAGGGGATGGCCGGCGTCGTTGGGCGGTAACTGGTACCACGCGGACGTCAGCAGGCTTTCCTGCTGTGCGGTGCCCACGTAGCTTCCGGCTATCGCAACGCGGCCCGGGTCCAAGCCATAGGGCAGTGGGATGCTGGAGCCGTTGATCCCGGGCTTGTCGAGCTTGACCGGTGCCTCCCAGTCGTAGTCGATACCCGGTGTTGGGTTCAGGACCCGAATCGCCTCGGCCACAATGTGTTCCGGCACGCCGTTGGCGGTGAATCCGACCGGTTTGGCGCCGCCAAGCGGGCCGAGTGGTCCGTAGGCACCCGGCAGCGGGCTCATGAACCCGGTGTTGGCATCCGGTTCGACGAGGACGTCGTCGGCCAGACCGCAGCCTCCGGCCAGTGCTCGCAGGTTCGCCGATGCATTCGAGTAGGTCGGGTATTGGCGCACCACGCCCGCAGCCATGGAACCGATGAACACGATCACCATGAATCCGGCAGCCAACGGGATTGGGGCTGCGGTCAACGCCCGTGCGATGCGCCCCTCGCCGCGGGTTCGGGAGGTGAAGTGCAACCATCCGGTGTAGAGCGCCGAGATCACGAACAGCGTGAAAAACAGTGCGCTGATGCTGATTCCGGCGATGCTGGGCATGTCGTTGTTGAACGGCACACCGTAACTGGACACATACCACCACCCGTTGGTGGTGGCGAAGCACAGGGCCAGCAGGAACAGCACCGCTGTCACGACCGTCATCCGGTTGCGGGACCACCGCAGGACCGTCCGGGACACCAGTACGGTTGCCAAAGCCGCCATCGCGGCACCCACGGCGGCGAACAGGCCGAAGTGGTGGACCCACTTGGTTGGGGTGAACATCAGCGTGAACATCGTCGCGAGGATGACGCCCATCAGTCGCCACGCGGGACCGCGTGCCACTCCGGGAACCCGCTTGCGGCGCAACATGATGAACATCGAGATGAAGAGCGACAGCGCGGTGATCAGGAAGCCGAACCGGCGCGACAACGACCCGTCGACGGTGGGCAGAATCAGGTAGTAGTAGCGCAGGTTTTCGGTGTACCACGCCTGGCTCGGGCCGATGTCGGTGCGGATGCGGGTCGCCTCCAACACGGTCGCCAGAGTTTGATCGGCGAACACCACGGTGAGCACGATGGTGCCGACGGCCAGTAGCGGGGCGATCAGCGGCCAGGTTCCCACCACCGCGCGGCGGCGCGCCAAAATGCGAATGATGGGCCGGCCACCGGCGATGAGTGCGGCCACCGCGATCAGACCGGTCGGCTGAATGCCCAGGGTGAACGCCGCGGTGAGGATGGCAAACGCCGCCGGAGTCAGCCGGCCCGAACTGATTGCCCGTTCGATGAGCACGTAGGTGATCAGTGCGCCGGTGGCGATCTGGCCTTCGGGCCGCAGACCGTTGTTGAACGGCATCCACGCGGCAAGTAACACCAGACCCGCCGCCCACAGTGCCGCCCGGCTGCCGACCACGGCCGGGCCGAGTCGGGGTAGAACCTCGCGTGACAGCAGCAGCCAGCACACCAGTGCGCACACCAGATCGGGCAGCCGGATCCAGATGCTGGCATCGCTGACGTGTGTCATCAGTGCCAGCACGTTGTAGTACCAGCCGAATGGATCTTCAGGGCTGCCGAACCATCGGAAGTAGTTCGACATGTAGCCGGCGTGTTCGGCGACCCGGGCCATGCCGAGGATGTAGCCGTCGTCGGAGGAGTTGGCGCCCAGCACATGCCAGACGAGGAAGCTGGTCACCACGGTTACGTCGACGGCGGTGAATGTCCGCCAGCGCTGCGGGATCAGCCGGTGCATCCGTCGGCCGTCGAGTCGGTCGAGCCGCCACAGTGCCGCCAGGGCGACCGCAGTAGCGGCCATGGCGAGCAGCATCGCGGCGAGTTTCACCGCCGTCGGTCTGGTGGAGAACCGGGTGTCGATGGTGGCCGAGACAGTCAACCCACTCGGTGCGGGTCCGGTCAGGTCGGTGAATACGCCGACGATTGCCGGACGCAGGTTGGGATCTTTGAAGCCGCTGCGCAAATCGTTGTAGCCGGTCTGTGCGGAGTCTTTGTCGTCTTCTCCCGCAATAGTTTTCGGGGCCAGGCCGACGAAGGTCGCGAAGGTCCCCGACTCCGTGGATCCGATCTCTATCCGTCGGCAGTTCGGTGAGTCGATCTCGGCGCGCGGCACGCTGGCGATCACCAC
Organism: Mycobacteriaceae bacterium; assembly: GCA_037138275.1. Taxonomy (GTDB): domain Bacteria; phylum Actinomycetota; class Actinomycetes; order Mycobacteriales; family Mycobacteriaceae; genus Mycobacterium. The sequence goes on from JBAXIR010000011.1 coordinate 6,239, forward strand.
GTTGCGGTCGGTGACGTCAACCCGTTGGTTGGTGACCGTGATGAAAAGCGAATTCAGCGCGGCATCTTTGCCTTTCGGTGGCGCCAGGCCCAGAACTAACCCACCCTTCGGCGGCATGGACCGCACCACGTCGCACGGCACCGTGACGGTCAGTGCCACCGGTGCCTGCGAGATCAGAGGTGCGGTGACGTTGGTCAGTTGTCCGTTCTGCGGCCAGTTGAGCGTCGCCGTGGTTTGCACCACCGGCAGCAGGGGAGTCAGCACCGACAGCACGAATCCCAGCAGGCCGGCGATGGTGGCGACCCAGCGAATGACCCGCGCGTCGCCGGCCGCGTCGCGGTCGCTCGCCTTGAGTGTCTGTGTCATGGGTGTGCCTGTTTCATGAAACGCTGCTTCATGGAAGCGCCCTGATCGGTCCGTTGCGGCTCCAGCCGAAAACGCGCTTGGATCCCTCGTCGATGACCGCGTTGGGTGCCTGCGCTGCGGGCACCACCCGGATATAGCGCTCGATCGCGCCCCAGTCGCGATACCAGTCGTCGCGCAGGTAGGTCGGAACCGTCGCGGTCGTCAGCAAGGCTTGAATGAACAGGAATGGACCGCCGGCGCGCGCGGACTGCCACATATTCGACGACACGACGACCTGTTTGAGGTTGGGCAGGATCCGGTACTGCGGAAGTTCCGCGATTCCCAAGTGCTCGGAAAAAGGGCGCTGGCAGGGGAAATTCGCCGCGGTGGCGATGTCCATCAGGATCGGCGTCCGGGTGCCCAGGAATTCCTGCGCGGTCTGCAGTGGCGGCACCCGAGGCGGCGTGAAGCCGAACCACTGATCGGCGCTCAGGTTCGGATCATCGGCGACGATCCTGGCCACGTTGGCCTCCGGCGGCGCCCACGCCAATGGGAATCGAAGATTACGCCAGGCTTTCTGCTCGATGGTGTCGATGGGCTGAACCTTGTCGAGTGCGGTGAAACTGCCGTCCGCTCCTCGAATGCCCCACTGCAGTTTCAGTGACTGGCCGTAGTGGAACTCGTTCTCGTCGTCGTAGTACCAGATGGCGCCGGCGGCAGTGACGGTGACCAGTGGCCGATTTGGCGATCGGGGTGGCAGGTCGTACCACGCCGAGGTGACTTTGGCGGCGAGGGTGTCCTGCTTGTAGCTGCCCATCACCGGCGTGGTCTTCGGGTCAAGTCCGAACGGCAGGAACACCTTTGATCCGTTCACACCAACCGGGCCATAGCCGCCGCCGGTACCGCCGGAGAAGGCGATTCCGAAACTTGGCTTGTTCGGTGACCCGTCGGAGTTGACGGTTCCGGGGTTGGCGATGAACGGTGCGATCGGGTCGAGGTTGTCACTGATTCCGTTGGGCGTGAAGCCGATCGGGTTCTCACCGCCCAACGGGCCATACTGTCCCCACTTCTGACCCGGGGTGGGTTGCAGCATCCCGGCGTTGGTGTCGGACTCGACGAGGACGTCATCGGCCATCGCGCAACTGGACGTCGATAACCCGGACTGCAGCGCCGCCAGATTCGCCTTCCCCGTGGTGTAGGCCGGGTAGCGCTGCGCGAACCCCTTGGCCATTGATCCGACCGCCAGCAGCACCATGATGAGCGCGACGGCCAGTAGCGGAGTGGAGGCCAGCACGCGGTTGCGGCGGGTGTTTTTGACCTCGGTGCGCCCGACATAGTCCAACCGGAAGTGCAACCAACCGGCAACCAGTGCACTGACGATGGTCAGTGCCAAAAACATTGACGTCACCGGCTGATGCAGCAGTACCGGCGCCCGGTCGTACCAGGGCACGCCGTAGTTGCCGACGTAAAACCAGCCGTTGATGCCCGAGGTCGCCCAGGACACCACGAACAGCAGTGCGGTGACGTACAGCGCCAGATTGCGCCGACTGTGCAGGCCGATCCTGGCGAAGGTGAATGCGGTCACCGTGCCCAATGCTGCCGTCAGACCCGCGAACGCACCGAACTGGACGGCCCATTTGGTGGGGGTGAAGGTCAGCAGCAACAGTCCCAGCGCGGTGCTGCCAATCAGCCGCCAGAGCGGTCCGCGGGCTATCCCGGGAACACGTCCGCGGCGCAAAAGCACCGTCAGCATCATGAAGAGGCACAGCAGCATCACCAGCACGGCGAAGCGCCGTGTCAATGAGCTTTCGACATGTTCTTCCACGGTGAGGAAGTAGTAACGCAGGAAGTCCTGATACCACGAGATCGTTGGGCCGACAACGTATTTGATCCTGGCTGACTCGGCGACGGTGGCCAGTGTCTGGTCTCGGAAAACGATGACGAAGATTACCGACAGCGCCGCGGCGAGCACGGCCAGCGGGGCAAGCAAGCCGTCGCGCGCCCGTCGCCGACCGATGATCCGCGCAATCGCGCGCGCGCCCACCAACAATGGGGCCGCTGCCACCAGTCCCTGCGGCGCCAGCGTCGCGCTGAAGACCGTGACCACTATTGCGGCGGCGGCGGGAGCCAGTCGCCCGGTGGCGATGGTCCGTTCCACCAGCATCCACACCACCAGCACACCGAACGCGATCAGCGGTTCCGGGCGCAGGCCGTTGTTGAACGGTAGCCAGGCGGCCAGGAAGACCACTGCGCCGGTGACCACGGCCACCCGGCTACCGGACAGGCCGCCGGTCCCGGACCCCAACCGCGGTAGCACGCGGTGGCTGAGGATGAGCCAGCTACCGATGGCCGCCGCGGTGGCCGGTAGTCGCATCCAGACTCCGGCGGTACTCACCGACGCCAACTGCGCCAGCACCGATTGATACCAGTCGAAGGGCGCCTCGGAGGTACCGAAGTAACGGTAGTAGTTGGTCGCATACCCCGCCTCGCCGGAGATCCGGGCGATGGTGAGGTTGTAGCCATCGTCGGAGGAGATCGCACCGATGATGTGCCACAGCAGCAGTGTGCCGATGACGCCCACATCGGCCGGCCAGTGCCGCAGCAGATGGTGACGTGCGCTCGACAGCCGACTGATTCGGCGTCTATCCAGGACCGTCAGCGCCAGAATCGAGGCGATCACGCACGCTATACCGGCGACCATGACGGCCAGCTTGAGCGCCGTCGGCTTGGTGATGAAGCGCGTGTCGACATCGATTCGCGCCGAAAGGCCCTGCTGAAAAGGAACTTTCAGGTCGGTGAAGATGCCAGTCACCTGAGGCTTTTTGTCCGGCGGCAGGGTGCCCGTCGCTCCGGGGATACCGACGAAGTCCGCTCCCACCGCGCCGGGGTTGGCCCACGCCCGGACCGTGCTGCAGGCGCCTGAGGCAACCTTGGCCCGCGGCGCCACTGCGGCAACCTGGTCGCGAAATGCCACGAAGACCGAAGTGGCATTGGCTCGCACGAACAGACCGTTGCGGGATGCGTCGATACCGTCGGCGGGGTTCGTGGCGAAAACCAGTCCGCCGGCCGGTGGCAGCGTCGCGATCGCCGCGCAGGGTATTGAGACGTCAAGTGATTCAGGTGCGCCGGATACCAGGGGAGCGGTGATATTGCCGACGAGCCCGCCGGGGCCGACGCCCTGCGGCCACAGGATGGTGGCGGTGGTTTGCCGGACGGGCAGAAGAGGCGTCAGTGCGCACAGTGCCACGCCCAGAACACCGGCGAGGATCGCGACGAGCCGGGCGATTCGGCTGGATTGCGCTCTGTCGCTGGGCACGAAGGTCGATGGTAGGCGACAAGCCGGTGTATCCCGGCGCGAGCAGACGCGAACGGTCACCCGGGGGCGGCGTGTCGGGGGCTTTTGAGTCTGCTCGCCGATCCGGCGGCCGGGCGGCCGGGCGCTGGGTGTTGACGCTAGGTCGGGCGCAGCGGCGCCGGACTCCACAGTCCGCTGCGGGTCGCTGTTCCGAGGTCTAGGCGCGCGGGGGCGGCGTCGGGGTAGAACTCTGCCAGCCGTTGCAGTGCACCCCAGTCGCGGAACCAGTCACCACTGAGGTACGTGGGCACGGTGGTGGCGCGGAACAGCAGTTCGCTTATGCCCAGCGGGCCACCACCGATGTTGTCCATGACCGGGGAGTTGGCGTCCGCGCCGAATCGGTCGGGCAGGATCCGCCACTGTGGCACCTCCGTGACGCCGTTGGCGTGCCCGAACGGCCGCTGGCATGGGAAGGCCAGACCCACCAGCCAGTCCAGCAGCACCGGTTCCTGTGATCCCACCACCTGTTGCAGGGTGCGCAGGGTGGGGATCCGCGGCGGTGTGACGGCGATCCAGTGCTGTGATGCCAGGTCGTCATCCTTGACGACCACCCGGACCACGGTGGCCGTCTGCGGTATCGCTGCCAGCGGCGCCCGCAGGTTGCGCCAGGCTGGCGCCGGGCCGATATCGGCGAACCCCAGCGTGCCGCCGACCTTTCCGTCCGCCGCCTGTTGATCGGTCGCCCATTGCACCGCAACCTCACCCTGGTCGAACCGCCCCGCGGCCGAGACCACCAGCAGAGGTGCGGAATCCGCGCCGGCGTTCTCCCGGGCCGGCAACCGGTACCAGGCTGAGCGCAGCAGTGCCGGTTGCTGGGCGCCGGACCGCCAACTTCCAAGCACTGGGGTCCGGTCCGGGTCGAGGCCGTAGGGCAACCGTGCTCGGGAACCGTTGACACCCGCGGTCGTTGCAACGGGGGCGTCAGGGTCGACTTCGCCGGTGTCCACGGCCTTGTCAGTGGCATCGATGAAGTTGCCGCTGGCTGGCGGTTCCTTAACCGGTTCGGCTGAAACATCGGCCGGAATACCGTTGGGGGAGAAGCTTTCTGAGGTCACCGCACCCAACGACTCCCCAACTCCGACACCAACCGGTATCAGCATCCCGGTGTTGGGATTCTGCTCGACCATGACGTCGTCCGCCAATCCGCAGGTCTTACCGGTCAGTGCTTGAAGGTTGGAGCGGCCCACCGACCAGGCCGGGTACTGGGCAACCATGCCGATGGTCAGCGAGGCCACCTCGAGGATGACCAATAGCCATGCCGCGATGGCCAACGGTGAGCCCGCCAGCCGCGACCACCGGCCCAGGCCGGTGGTGCCGTCCTCACGCCCGGTGAAGTGCAGCCAGGCGGCCGCGAGCAGTGCCACCGCAGTCAGGCCGAGCAGCACGGTGGTGAACCCGAGCCGCCATTCGGGGAACCGGTTTGAGAACGGGACGCCGAAACTGGACACGTACCACCAGCCGTTGACGCTCGCGAAGGACAGCGCCGTGATGAACAGCACCACCGCGGCAAACACCGCCCGGTTGCGACGAGACCTCAGTACATGGGGTGTCACCGCGATCGCGGCCAGCGCGCCCAGCGAGCCGGCCAGGCCGGCGAAGACGCCGAAGTGGTGGGTCCACTTCGTCGGAGTGAACATCATCGCCAGAAACGAGATGATGGTGATGCCGATGATCCGCCTGCTGGGCCCGGTCGCTGTGCCGGGAATGTGGCCGCGGCGCAACACCATTGCCACCGAGACGGCGAGCGCGATGAGCAGAGCCAGTACCGCGAACCGGCGGGCGATCGACCCGTCCGGCGTGGCCATGAACAGACGCTCGTAACGCAGGTGCTCATCGAACCAACTCAGGCTGGGTCCGACCGCGCGTTTGAGGGCGTTGGCCTGAACCTCACCGGTGAAAGTCTGGTCGCGAAAGATCAGGATGATCGTTACGGTTGCGGCGGCCAGGATCGGTGCCAGCAGCGGTGCGAGGCCGAACTGCCGGGCCCGGCGCCGCACGATGGTCCGCAGTGGCCCGATGGCTACCAGCAGCGCGCCGATGGACGCGATCCCGGTGGGTCCGGAGAACAGGGTCAACGCCCCGATGATGCAGGCCACCGCCACCGGCAATAGTCGGCTGGTCGCCACGCCGCGTTCCACCGAACACCAGGTCGCCAGGATGCCGAGGGCGATGATCGGCTCGGGCCGCAATCCGTTGTTCAGCGGCAGCCAGAACGCCAGGAACATTCCGGCGGCGGTCCAGAAGGCCGCTCGACTGGATTTCACCGCGTGTCCGAGGCGGGGGATGACCTCGCGGCTGATCAGCCACCAGCACGCCACCGCCATCAGCAGCGTGGGAAGTCGCATCCAGATACTCGCGGTCGAGAGGTGACCCCAGCGCGCAAGCAGGTCGTAGTACCAGCCGAAGGGTGCCTCGGGTGTGCCGAACCAGCGGTAGTAGTTGGCCATGTAACCGGCCTTCTCCGACACCCGCGCCATGGTGAGGATGTAGCCGTCGTCGGAGGTGTTGGCGCCGACGAAGTGCCACCACACCAACACGGCGACCACCAGTGCGTCCAGGGCGCCTAACGACCACCACCGCCTCGGCAGGAATCGGCGGTGCCGGGCCCCGTCCGCGGCGTCCATGACGTGCAGGGCGATCAACGCGAGCACGGTGAGTGCCACACCCAGCACCATCGCCGCGGTCTTCACCGCGGTGGGTGCACTGCTATAGCGGGTATCGATGGTGGCCGAGAAGCTCAGGCCCGGTGGTGCCGGCCCGGACAGATCGGTGAAGACCCCGACGATCTGTGGTCTGAAATCGTATCCACCGCGTTCGCCCCGCAGCGGGGTCCCGGGGTTGTCGCTGTCGAGACCCTTTGTGAGGCCGACGAATTCAGCGGAGACCATATCGGAATGGGCGGTGAACGTCAGCTTCTGGCAGGCCGGGCTCAGCACCTGGCTGAGTGGGGCGACAACGACCGGGGTGTTGCGCACAACGACGACGAGCGAGCCGTTGGCTCGTTGGATGAGCAGGCCCCGATCGACTGCTTTGGGTGCCTGTTTGGGCACCGTTGACAACAGGACGGTGTTGTTGGCATTGGCAGGACCGGCCAAGCCGGCTGCCGCGCTGCAGGGCACGGAGATCGTCATATCGGTTGCCACATAACCGATCAGCGGCGCGGTGACACTTTTCAGTTCACCGTTCTGCGGCCAATTCAGTTGCGCTGTGGTCTGCCGCACCGGAAGAAACGGCGTCAGGATTGCCAGCGCGGCACCGAGCAGTCCGGCGATGATGGCCACCAGGCGAGTGGTGCGGTACGCCGTCCGGCCCTGCGCAGCGGGGTCGCTTGTCACAGGACCGGCCACCATCACGGACGGTTCCGGATAGCCAGCACGAACGGGCCGATGGTCGTCACGCGGAAATGCGGTTCGGTGAACAGTTTCGCGTCCAACTCGACGGTGTATCGCCGAACGTTCGGCTGATTCGGATAGACGTCCTCGGCCAGTCGCAAGGTGTAGGTGTCCGCCGAACCGGCCGCGCCGCCGCGTCGCATCAGGAACACCGCTGGCGGTTCCCATGGCATCGTGTCGAGGGCGCGGACGAACTCGTCGGCACTGGTGAGCTTGCCCCAGGACTCGATGGCGGCCGCCCGTTTGTCGAACTGCGCGAGCGGGTTGGCGTAGTGCGACGTCAGCCCTTGGAACCCGTAGTACGGGTAGTAGGACAGGAAGCTGTAGTCGGCGGTCATCACGACCGTGTCGGCGCGGGGCCTTCCGGTGGCTTCGCGAATGTCAGCGTCGATCTGCGCGTAGTACTTCTCAGCACCGGGCGGTCTGCGGTCACCACGTTGGCCGTCGCCATCGGTATCGGTGTAGGCGACGGTGAGGTCCGGCCGCAGCACGTGTGCGATGTCCTGGCTGAAGCCGATGGCCCCGATCAGACCGATCGCAACGGCCACCGGGATCACCCGGCGATTCCACCGTGCCGCGGCCGAGTGCGCGATGTCAATGAAGCCGAACACCCCGGCTGCGGTCAGCAGCACCGTCAGCGTGGGCTGCAAGCGGAAGGACAGCAGAGTGGTGCCGACCAGCGTGGTCAGCATGGACAACAGTGACCATCCGTAAAGCGCCAGAACCCCGATCCCGAGCGCGCCGGCGCGGATGGATCCGATTCCCGGGTCGCTTCGCTCTCCCCCGGCGGAACTCCATCCCCGCCAGGCCAGCCAGACGGCGCCCAGCATGCATAGCGCGCCGAGTAGAGAGAACTGCAGCATCGGGAACGTCAGCACGGCACCGTCGCCGGGCAGGTAGTGCTGTGCGGTCCCGGTGTCACCGAGTGGACTGCGGGCCGCACGCACGAGGAACGGCAGCCAGGTGATTGACGCGATCGCCACAGCGATCACCGCGATCACGGCAAGCCGGATTAGCGGGCCGATCCTGCGCTGGCCGATTGCGGCGAGTAGCGCCATCACCGTGACGGTGAAGGCGGTGTAGCCCAGCAGCAGGGTGTAGAAGGTGGCGGTGAAGCCGAGGAACACCCCGACGCCGATGACGGCCGCCCAGCCGCCGTGTCGCTGGCCTCCCCGAAGGCCCGACCATGCCAGCACCAGCACCGGCGGGATGAGGACGGTGATGATGGCGCTGTACGGCTCCGTCGAGTTGTAGGCCAGCGTGACCGCAGCCGTCGCGGTGGTCACCGCCACTGCGTACTCGAACCTCATCAGTGCGGACCACAGCACAAACGCCACCGCCACGGCGATCGCGATCGACGTGATGGCCCACGGCTTGTACATCTCCCAGGCCGGAGTCGAGGTCAGTGCCGCGGCCCGCCCGCCGATCCAGAACCAACCCGGCGGGTAGAACGGCGGAAGTCCGGTGTAGGTCATATCGTGCAGCGCTGGGTTATCAGCCAGCCGGGTCAGGTATTCGGTGCGGAACTGCTGATCGACGGAGATGCCGAACAGGTACAGCTTCGTCGCGCCCAGTGGCATGCCCAGGGTCACCGCCACGAATGCCGAGAGCAGAACTGGCGCGCCGGTCTGTGCGATCCACCGCCCTGTTCGTCCGCGCCGCCACACCAGGCCGGTACCGACTAAACCGATGAGGCAGCCGACCTGTCCGACGGTCGTCAGCGCGTGCAACTGGTTCGACGATGGGAAGGCCGGCCACTCCACCCGTGCGATGGCCGCCAGGGCCACCGCCGCGACGACCACAGCCACGATGGCGGCGACAGCCATCTGGGCGGCGGTGGTCAGGGCATGGCGCATGCCAATCAGATTGGCAGCTTGCGGAAGATCGGCCGCGGGATGTGCCGCAACACCATCATCACGTAGCGGAAAGCGCCCGGCGCCCAGACCAGATCCTTGCCTTTGGCTGATGCGGTGACGGCCAGTTCGGCGACGTACTCCTTATCGACGGTCAAGGGGGCCTCCTTGACGTGTGCGCTCATTCGGGTCCGAACCTGTCCGGGCCGGATCACCAGGACTCCGACACCGTATTCCCGCAAGGCCTCGCCGAGACCGAGGTAGAAACCGTCGAGTCCGGCCTTGGTCGAGCCGTAGACGAAATTCGACCGCCGAACTCGTTCACCCGCGGCGGAACTCATCGCGATGATGCGTCCGTAACCCTGGCCGCGCAATCTCTCCCCGAGAAGCACCCCCACCGAAACGGCAGCGGTGTAGTTGATCTCAGCGATCTGAACCGCCTTGCGTTGGTTCTGCCAGAGGTCCTCGGCATCTCCGAGCAGACCGAACGCGACGATCGCGACGTCGATGTCGATGGGGGCGCCACCGGTTGTGAAGCACTCCTCGATCACCGCCGGATGGCTCGCGGTGTCGATTGCGTCGAAGTCGACCATCGTCACCGACTTAGCTCCGGCCCGGGTCATCTGCGCGACGGCGTCCTCGCGGCCCGGATCGTCGGGCAGTGCCGCCAGGATGATCCGTGCCGGTGCATCGCGCAGATAGCGCTCACAGATTGCCAGCCCGATCTCCGAGGTGCCACCGAGAAGGAGAATTGCCTGGGGATTACCTACGGCGTCGAGCACCATCTACAACAGCTCCAAGCGTCGGGCCATATCCGAGGCGAACACCGCATCGGGATCTACTTTGCGCCGCAACGCAATCCACTCGTCGATACGCGGATACATGGCATGGAAGGTCTGCGCGGTGGCGCGTGAGTCCTTTGCGGTGTAGAGCCGGCCGCCGAACTCCAGCACCCGACGGTCGAGGTCGGTGACGAACTCGCTCAGACCCGCCTTGATCGGGAAGTCCACGCAGACGTTCCACCCCGGAATGGGGAAACTCAGTGGCGCCGAGTTGCCGGGACCGAACAACTTGAACACGTTGAGGAACGAGTAATGCCCCGAGCGTTGGATGTCGACGATGATCGCTTTGAACTCATCCACCGCCTCGATCGGAACAACGAATTGATACTGCAGGAATCCGGCTGGACCGTACGCACGGTTCCACTCCCCGAACATGTCGAGGGGGTGGTAGAACTGCGTCAGGTTCTGCACCTTGCCACGGTAGGTGCCCGACTTGCGGTACCAGAGTTCTCCGATCGGTCCGAAGGTGTACTTGTTGGCCAGTCCGTTAGGGAAGATGTCCGGGAATGTAAGCAGTTGCGGCGCATCGAATTTCAGCGGATTCCGCGCCAGCTTGTCGGGAAGCTGATCCAGCCGGGCCAGTGATCCCCTGGATACAGCTGCGCGGCCTAGTTTCGGCGGTCCGCTAATCGCGTCGAACCAGGCACTGGAGTAGGTGTAGTTGTCTTCGCTGCCGTCGCTGTGGAAAGCGATCGTCTCGTCCAGGCTGGCGGTCACGTCGCCGTCGGCGATGAAGTATGCCGTCTCGGTCGGGGTCATCTCGATGGTGGCGCGCATGATGATCCCGGTCAGCCCGTTGCCGCCGACCGTGGCCCAGAACAGCTCCGCGGTGGGCCCTTCCGGGGTGACCGTGTGCACTTGCCCGTCGGCCGTCAGGAGGTCCATCGATCGGACATGGTTGCCGAAGCTGCCGGCACTGTGGTGGTTCTTGCCGTGGATATCGCAACTGATCGCGCCGCCGATCGTCACCTGCCGGGTGCCGGGTAGCACCGGAATCCACAGGCCCTTCGGCAGAGCGGCTCTCATCAACTGGTTGAGGCTGACGCCTCCGTCGACGTCGACCATGCGGGTGGCGGCATCCATCGAGTGGATCCGGTCCAGTGCGGTCATATCGATGACCAGTCCACCGCCGTTCTGGGCGTTGTCACCGTAGGAACGTCCCAGCCCGCGGGCGATCACCCCGCGGTGGCGGCCCTGCGCGGCCTCAGCGGCTACGCGGGCGACGGCCTTGACGATTTCCTCAGGATCGGGAGTAGACAGAACGTCGGCGACGCTGGGTGAGGTGCGTCCCCAGCCGGTCAGCCGCTGCGGAGTGGTCGTTTGGGACATCGTGACGAGGTTACCGTGCGGGATCCTCAGCTCAGCGCAGCCGGAAAATCCAGACTCGCTGGACGATGAAATTGATGACGGTTGCCGTGCCCTGGGCGATGACGAATGCGGCGGGCATCTTCGCGGGTCGCCCGTCGAAAAACTGCAGAAGCACATGGTTGAGGCCAACTTGGACGGTGAACGTCACCGCGTAGAGCGCCATCACGGCAAGGAACCGGGCCCGGCTGGCCGGCGCCTGAAAGGTCCACCGCCGGTTGATCAGGTAGGCGGTGAGGGTACCGGCGACGAAGCTGATCGCCTTGGCCGGATCCAGCGCCAAACCCAGTGCATGCAGCGCGGTGTAGATCCCGTAGTCGACGATCGCGGAGAAACCACCCGTGGCGACGAACCGCAGCACCTGCGTCTTCAGGCTCAGCGGTGTCAGCGCGGACATATCGGCCACCGCGAGGAGTTTACCCACGCGCGACGTGCTGGCCGGGTGTGGAAGGGACGGGTGTGGATCATCAGACCCAGTACGGCACCCTCGCCCGGTATTGGCGCAACGCCAATGCGGCGGCACACCAACCCAGGATGGTCAAGATGATCACGACCGCCCAGTGCCTCGGTTCCTGATGGGCGCCCAGTAACGGCGCACGAAGGATGTCGAGGTAGTGCAGCAGAGGGTTGAGTTCGATGATCTTTGACCAACGGCCCGCGCCCTGTTTCTCCAGGGTGTCGGCGTTCCAGATGATCGGCGTCATGAAGAACAGCAGTTGCACAAGCGAGGCCAGTAGTGGTCCGATATCGCGGTACCGGGTGGACAGGATCCCGAAGCAGAACGACACCCATACGCAGTTCAGCATGATCAGCAGCAATGCCGGTATCACCGTCAGGTCGGCCCACGACCACGGTTTCGGATAGATGATCGCGATCACGACGAAGATCACGATGTTGTGGGCGAACAGGATCATCTGCCGCCACACCAGTCGGTACACGTGCACACTCAACGGGGTTGGCAATTGCTTGATCAGACCCTCGTTGGCGATGAACACATCAGCGCCCTCCAGGATGGAGGCGTTGATCATGTTCCAGATGATCAGTCCCAGCGTCACATAGGGCAGGTGTTCGGAGAGTTCGAGGTTGAACAGCTTCGAGTACAGCGCCCCCATCGCGATCGCGGTGGTGCCGGTGGCGATGGTGATCCAGAACGGGCCCAGGACCGAACGCCGGTACTTCTGCTTGATGTCCTGCCAGCCGAGGTGCAGCCACAGTTCGCGCCTTCGGAATCCGTCCGTCAGGTCGCGCCAGGCGCGGGTGAACGTCCTGGATTGGCTGGCGGCGTCGATGAAGGTCATCGCTTCCTCCCGGACTGCGACTCCGGCGGACCGAAATGCTCCCGACGCCCCAAGCGACGCAACCTGATCCACTCCCGTAAGCCGGCCGGATCCCGGCGAGTTACCAGGAAGTACCACCCGAAGCGCAACCACTCCTGCGGCAGCAGTTTGCGCAGGCCGGGCTGCGCCAGGACGTATCCCCGGTTGCGATAGGTGAAGAAACGCTTCACCGGATCGTCCGGGTATTGGGTGTGCATGCGGCCACCCAGGATGGGTTTGAATTCATCGCTGCCGTACGGATGCAGGTAGACGGTGTCCAGGCAGGTACCGAACGGCAACCCGCTCCGTACCAGGCGACGATGCAACTCCACCTCGTCGCCGCGGATGAACAACCGTAAATCCGGAACGCCAACGGCGGCAATGGTTTCCGCCTTGAAAAGCGCACCATTGAATAGCGACGTGATGCCGGGCAACAAATCCTGACCGACACCTTCGGTGCGCAATTCGTCGACCCGTCGTCGCCACACCAGACCGCGGCGCAACGGAAAAGCTAGCCGGTCCGGGTCGTCGAGGGCGCACACCATGGGCGACACCTCCGCAAGTCCGTGCTTGTGGGCGCATGCCAGCAGCGTGGCCAACACCTCGGTGTCTCGGGGGCGGCCGTCGTCGTCGGCAAGCCATATCCAGTCTGCGCCCAGCGCCAGCGCGTGCAGCATTCCGAGTGCGAATCCGCCTGCGCCACCTAAGTTTCGGTGCGAACCGAGGTAGGTCGTCGGTACCGGTTGGCCGGCTACCAGGTTGCTGACCTGATCGTCGTGATCGTTGTCGACCACGATGAGGTGGTCGACCATCCGGGTCTGGGTGGTCAGCACGCCCAGAGACTTGGCCAGCTCGGTGGGTCGACGGCGGGTGACGACGACCGCGCACACCATCTCGGTCACGTTGCCGACCAGTCATTTCTGTGCTCGTCGAGAACCTCACGCACGTGGCGCGCGGCATCCTCGCCCTCGTAGCCGCGCACCACCTCCTCGATACTGCCGTGCATCTTGACGGTGCCGTGGTCGATCCACATTGCGGTCTTGCACAGCCGGGCCAGGAATTCATTGGAGTGACTGGCGAACACCAGGATTCCGGATCGTTCGACCAGGGCCTGAAGCCGTGACTGTGCTTTCTTGAGGAATTCGGCGTCGACTGCGCCGATACCTTCGTCCAGCAGCAGGATCTCCGGATCGATACTGGTGACCACACCCATCGCGAGACGCACCCGCATACCGGTGGAGTAGGTGCGCAGTGGCATGGACAGGTATTCGCCGAGTTCGGTGAAGTCGGCGATCTCGTCGACCTTGGCCGCCATCTGCTTTCGGGTCTGCCCGAGGAACAGTCCGCGGATGATGATGTTCTCGTAGCCGGTGATCTCCGGATCCATTCCGACGCCGAGATCGAAAACCGGCGCCACCCGGCCGCGCACCACCGTCCGGCCGCGGGTGGGCTCGTAGATTCCCGACAGCAACCGCAGCAGGGTCGACTTGCCGGCGCCGTTATGGCCGACCAGTCCCACCCGGTCGCCCATCTTCAGGGTCATCGTGATGTCTCGCAGCGCTTCGATGACGACGACGTTGTCGCTATTGCGTCCGATCGTGCCGCCGGCCTTGCCCAGGAACGCCTTCTTCAGTGATCGGGTTTTGGCGTCGAAGATGGGGAATTCAACCCAGGCGTCGCGGGTCTCGATGTAGGGCTCGGCTGCCACTGTGACCGTCTGCTTTTAGAGGTACTGCCCGGTGCCATGACCCGGCGGCCCGCCGGGCTGCGCCGTTCCTGGCGGCAGGGCTCCCTGGCGCATGTGTTCCAACTGCTCGCGGGCGGCCATCTGCTGGGCGAATAACGCGGTCTGAATTCCGTGGAAGAGTCCTTCGAGCCACCCGACCAACTGAGCCTGGGCGATCCGCAGTTCGGCGTCGGTGGGCACGGTGTCCTCGGAGAACGGCAGTGCGAGCCGCTGGAGTTCGTCGCGTAACTCCGGCGCCAGGCCGTCCTCGAGTTCGCGGATGCTGGTGGAGTGGATCTCGCGCAGGCGGGTTCGGCTGGCATCATCCAGCGGCGCGGCCCGGACCTCCTCAAGCAGTTGCTTGATCATCGTGCCGATGCGCATCACCTTGGCCGGCTGCTGCACCAGGTCGGTCACCGAGCTGTGCTGATCGCCGTCGCGCGCCATCCCGGCATCGGTGATGACCTCAATATTGTCGTCGTCGGTGTTCGCCGTCATCCGCTGCGCTATCCCTCGTATTCCGGTCGTCATGTGGCCCGTCATCGGCGGCCCGGTGGCGGTGATCCGCGCCATTCGTAGATGCGGGCGCCGCCGTTGTCGTAAATCTTCGCCCACGACTTGGACTTGTCTAGTGACACTAGACCGTCGGGCATCACAAACCCGCGGACCACGGGGCTACTGGTGATGACGTATTTGATGTTCAGCGCCTGCACCGCCTCGGCAACCCGCGGGTCGCGGTCAGCGTCGTCGGCATAGGCCCAGAAGGCGAAGCGGTTGTAGCCGGGACCCTGTTGAACCGGGTAGTCGTAGTGCGTCCACAGTGGGTGCAGGTCGGCGACGGCGTACATCCAGGCGGTGCCGTCAACGTTGGCATCGCCGATCAGGGTGTCGCGGGCGCCGGGCAGCGTCGCCAGGTAGGCGAATGCCTGCAGGTCCTTGTCGTTGACGACGACCTGATCGTATTTCTCACCCATCAGGTAGCGGTGGCGTGGGAAGTAGTGCCAGGCCAGTCCGACGCTGACGAGGGCCATCAGGCCTGCGGTGGCGGCGACCCAGAACTCCCGGTCCGGACCCCGCGCGTGGCGCCGTCGGGTCTCCCGACGAGCCCAGGCGATCACCAGTACCGCGGCCCAGGACAGTGCGATCCCGGCCATCGGCGCGAGCAGCATGGTGACCACGCCCGATAACCGGCGCGGATCGCTGTAGAACAGGTCGCTGTACCGGCCGGTGATCGCGCCGATCGGGCCGCCGAATGGTGCGGAGGAATGCACGATCGACACGACCAACAGAAGCCAGACCGCCGCCGGCCACCAGATCCGTTTGATCAGCAGCAGGACAAAACCGGCGCCGGCCAACGCGATCAGAATGTTCTGGACCGGAAAGTCGTTGAGGTGACGGGTGTGCTGCACGATCGCGTCGAACAGTGCGCTTTTCTTGCCCTCGTGAGTGACGAAGGCGTGGCCGGTGATGATCTCGGCCTGCTGCAGCACCCCGACGAATTGTGGGAGCAGCACCGCCAACGTCGGCACGGCGATACTCAGCAGGGTCACGAAGTCGTGCGCCCGGCCCAGCACCGGGTGGCGCAGTGCGTCCAGCAGCCACCACGCGATCACAAAGGTGACCACCACGACGCCGCCGGTGATGTGCACGGCGAATACCCCGATCAACGCCAGCACCGCCAGCGGAATGCGTTCCCGGTGAGCCAGCGACGTGGTGATCAACACGAACGCCGGAACCGCGATACCGAAGGCGGCCATATTGGGCATCGAGGCGGTGTCGAACTCCACGTAGGGAACCGCGGTGAACGACGCCGACAGCGCGGCGGCGGCGGCGGCCGCGCCCGCGGTGCGCCACCGGGTGGTGCGGGTAATCAGCAACCGCCAGGTGAGCAACCCGGCGCTGAGTGGGAACAACCACACCGCGGCAGCCAGCGAGGTCAGGGTGTAGGCGGTTGTCGGAGCGGCGCCGGTGAGCTGAGCCAGCACGGCACCCACCGCATGAAAGGTGGTCGGGTAGTAGAGAGCAGCCTTGGTCTCGACATTGCGCAACTCACCCATATGCGTGGGGGAGGCCTGCCCGGTATCGAGGATCCACCGGATGGTGTTGGCGTGCCAGACGGCATCCCAGGTGCTGGGGATCGATTGCCAGTGCGGCATGCCCCGCCACGCGGCGATCCCGATTGCGAGCGCGCCGACGATCACCCCCGCGGCCGCAGCAAGTTCGGGTCCGCGCCCACGGCGGCGGCGAGGCCGCCGACCGTGCGCGCCTCGGCGTTTGGCGATCAGAAGCCGGTATCCCAACATCACATCTGCCAACGCCACGAAGGCCACCGACGCGCTCCCGGCGTTCCACGGGATGCCCAGGGCTCCGAATGGGACGACCACCAGGCCCACAACACCGTAGGTCAACGCGGATCCGACCGCGACGGCCAGCGGCCCGCGCAACCCACCGGCAAGGCCCACCACGGCGCCCGGCAAAGCCAGTAGCAGGACCGCGATTAGCACTCCGGAGCCGAAGTTCACTGCCCTAGTATGGGCAGGCGGCCCGTGTTGCCGTTAGGCGGGTAAGTCGACGTCGCAGGGGCTGCCGCCGCAATCGGATGGTCAAAGGTTGGTGTCATGGCATACGACGTCGCCCGGGTGCGCGGCTTGCATCCCGCGCTCGGCGACGGGTGGATCCGGTTCGACGCTCAGACCGGCATGCTCACTCCCGAGGCTGTCGCCACCACAGTGTCGACGGCGTTCCGCGGCACCGTGGCTAACATCGCCAGCCCGCATCCGGCGGCGCAGCGCAGCATTGCCCTGCGAGAGGCGGCCCGCCTGGCGGTGGCGGATCTGCTCAACGCCGACCCGGCCGGGGTGGTCCTCGGTGCGGACCGTGCCGTCCTGTTAACCGCGTTGGCCGACGCCTCCGGCGCACGCGCGGGTCTGGGCAGTGAGGTGGTGGTCAGCCGCCTCGATGACGAGGCCAATATCGCTCCGTGGCTACGCGCCGCACACCGGTACGGCGCCACGGTGAAGTGGTCCGAGGTCGACATCGAGACCGGTGAACTGCCGATCTGGCAGTGGGAGGAGTTGCTCACCGCCGAGACCCGACTGGTGTCGATACCGTCGGCGTCGGCGACGTTGGGAACCGTCACCGATATCGCCGCGATCACCGCCATGGTGCATAACGTCGGTGGATTGGTGGTGGTGGACCACTCCGCGGCGGCGCCCTATCGCCTGCTCGACATCGCTGCGGTTCACGCAGATGTGGTGGCGCTCAATGCGGCAGCCTGGGGCGGACCCCCGATCGGTGCGCTGGTGTTCCGCAACCCCGAGTTGATCGATACATTCGGATCGGTGTCGACCGACCCCAACGCCGTGGGTCCGGCTCGGCTGGAGGTCGGTGCGCCTCAGTACGGTCTGTTGGCCGGTGTCGTGGCGAGTGTGGAGTATCTCGCGGCACTTGATGAACAGGCGCAGGGCAGCCGGCGTGAAAGGCTCACGCAGTCAATGCAATCCGCGCGGGCCCACCTTGATGATTTGTTCGACTACCTGTTGGGTTCCCTGCGTTCACTTTCGTTGCTGACGGTGATAGGCGACCCGGAGGAACGGATTCCGGTGGTGAGTTTCATGGTCACGGATGTGACGGCTGAACGAGTGGTGCAACGACTGGCCGACAACGGCGTACTCGCCACCGTCGATGCCAACTCGCGTGTCCTCGAACTGCTCGGCGTCACCGACAGTGGCGGCGCGGTCACTATCGGACTGGCCCACTACTCCACGATGGCAGAGGTGGATCATCTGATTAGAACTCTTGCATCGCTGGGCTGACCGCCTACCCTGCGACGTCCAGCAGTATCTTCCCGACGGTCTCGCCTGCCGCGAGCACTCGGTGTGCCTCACCCGCCTGCTCGATCGGGAACCGGGCGCCGATCACGGGTCGCACTGTCCCGGTGGCGATCATCGGCCACACCGAGGCCACCACCGCCTCGACGATGGCCCGCTTGCCCTCCGGACCATCGAGAGGTCGCGCGCGCAGGGCGGTGCCGATCACCTGCAAGCGCTTACCGATCAGGCTGGCGATGTTCAGGTCCGCCTTGATGCCGCCCTGCATGCCGATGATCACCAGTCGGCCGTCGGGCGCCAACGCGGCGATATTCCGGTCCAGATACGACGCCCCCATGATGTCGAGGATCACGTCGGCGCCACGCCCACCGGTTGCCGCACGAACCCGTTCGACGAAGTCCTCGTCGCGGTGGGAGATGACGATGTCGGCACCGAGATCGGTACACAGTTCCAACTTGGTGGCCGAACCCGCCGTGGCCGCCACCGTGGCTCCGAGCGCCCGGGTCACCTGGATCGCGTGTGTTCCGATCCCACTCGCGCCGCCGTGCACGAGGATGACGTCGCCGGCCGTCAGGTTGGCCGTCATCACCAGGTTGGACCACACCGTGCAGGCCGCCTCGGGTAGCGCGGCAGCGTCGGGGATGTTCACGCCCGCCGGGATCGGCATCACCTGTCCGGCCGGCACCGCAACGTACTGGGCGTAACCACCCCCGGCCAGCAGGGCGCAAACCTGTTGTCCAACATGAAAATCACCGACGTCACGGCCCACGGCGGTGATCGCCCCGGACACCTCGAGGCCGAGGATGGTGCTGGCTCCGGGCGGTGGCGTATAGAGCCCTGCGGCCTGAAGCAGATCGGCGCGATTGATTCCCGCGGCCCTGACTTTGATCACGACGTCGCCGGGGCCGGCTTCAATGTCCGGCACTTCTTGCCACGACAGTTGGCCGGCCGCGTCGGTGACAATGGCGTGCACGCGGTCACGGTACTCCCCATCGGCCGGGCGAGGATTGTCGGCGGATGGGCCGCTACGCTAGGCAGTGGTGGCGTGGCAGAGCGGCCTAATGCACTCGCCTTGAAAGCGAGAGTCGGCTAAAACCGACCGCAGGTTCAAATCCTGTCGCCACCGCAGCGAGAACCGTTGCTATGCAGTGGTACTCACTCACCGGTGAAGATCGGCGCGCGCTTGGAGAACATCGCGGAGGTTGCCTCTTTGAGGTCCCGTGACGGCAGAAATGCCGAGTTCCAGGCCGCTACATAGCGCAGGCTTGCCGCCACATCGGCGGTGCGCTGCTCATCGAGGACATCCTTGATACCGCGGGTCACCAGCGGGGAGTTTGCCGCGATCTCCGCTGCGGTGGCGTGTGCGGCGGCCAACGCAGCCTCGGCATCGGGCAGGACATCGTTGACCAAGCCGATTTTCGCTGCCCGGGCGGCGTCGATATCTTTGCCGGTCAGTGCCAGTTCGCGCAGGTGGCCGTCGGACAGGATGTAGGGCAGCCGGGCCAGGCTTCCCACGTCGGCGACGATGGCGAGTTTGACCTCGCGCACCGAGAACTTCGCGTCCGCACTCGCGTAGCGGATGTCCACCGCACTGATCAGATCGACACCGCCACCGATACACCAACCGTGGATGGACGCGATGGTGGGTGTCCGGCAGTCGGCCACGGCGCTGATGGACTGCTGCAGGTCTTTGAGGTGGGTGTGGAAGTTCGAGCGCGGCCGGGCCGAGACCTCGCCTGACACGGTGTCTGAGAGTGTGCTGCCCATAGTCAGCAGGTTGAGGCCGAAGCAGAAGTTTTTCCCCGAGCCGGTCAGCACGATCGCGCGGACCTCCGGGTCGGCGTCGAGTTCGGCGAAGACCACCGGCATCTCGGCCCAGAACTCCGGGCCCATGGCGTTGCCCTTGCCGGGGCCGATCAGCGTGACCTGCGCGACGTTGTCCTTGACCTCAACGGTGAGGGATTCAAGCGGGGTGTTCATAAATACAAGGCTACGACGCGGGGCCCGTGCTGACGCGGTCAGGGTTCAGATGTACATCGCGGGATCGATGTAGGTCGTGGGGTCGACCAGGGGCTCGCGCTGTTTTTCTGTGCGAGGCCGCACTACCGCCGGTATTCCGGTCGCGATGGAATCCGACGGAATATCCTGGGTGACAACAGCGTTGGCGCCGACCGCAGAGTCGTCACCGATGTTCAGCGGACCGAGAATCTTGGCACCCGCCCCGACGGTCACTCGGTTACCGAGGGTCGGGTGGCGTTTTCCCTGCTGCATGGTTCGTCCGCCGAGAGTCACGCCGTGGTAGAGCATCACGTCGTCGCCGATTTCGGCTGTCTCGCCAATCACCACACCCATGCCGTGGTCGATAAAGAATCGGCGACCGATCGTTGCGCCCGGGTGGATTTCGATTCCGGTGAGAAATCGAGTGAACTGGCTCAGCATTCGCGCCGGGCCGCGTAACACGGGATTCGACCACATGCGGTGGGCGAGCCGATGGGACCAGATCGCATGCAGACCGGAGTAGACGAGGGCATTCTCGACATTGCCGCGGGCGGCCGGGTCGTGACTCCGCGCGTTTCGTAAGTCCTCGCGGAGTGTGGACAGCAGCGTCACGGTGCGATCAGTCCCTGATGTCCTCGAACAACACGGTGGAGATATAGCGCTCGCCGTAATCGCAGACGATCGCGACGATGAGCTTGCCGGCATTCTCCGGCCGCTTGGCCAGTTCCAGCGCCGCCCAGATGATCGCGCCGGAGGAGATGCCGCCGAGAATGCCCTCCTGGGTTCCGAGATCCCGGGCCACCCGGATCGAATCGTCGAGGCTGACATCGATGATCTCATCGTAGATATCCCGATCGAGTACCTCGGGGACGAAGTTGGCACCGATGCCCTGGATCTTGTGCGGGCCGGCGTTGCCCTCTGTCAACAGCGGGGAGTCGATGGGTTCGACGCCGATGATCTGCACGCTCGGTTTGCGGGCTTTGAGGACGTGCCCGACCCCGGTGACGGTCCCGCCGGTGCCGATACCGGCGATGAAGATGTCCACCTTGCCGTCGGTGTCGGCCCAGACCTCCTCGGCGGTGGTCTTCTCGTGGATTGCCGGGTTGGCGGGATTGGCGAACTGATCGGCCGACACCGCGTTCTTGGTCTCCGCGATGATCTGCTTGGCCCGCGCGACCGCGCCGGCCATACCTTCCGAACCCGGCGTGAGAACGATCTCGGCACCGTAGGCGCGCAACATCACCCGCCGCTCGGTCGACATGGTCTCCGGCATGGTCAGGATCACCTTGTATCCGCGGGCGGCGCCGACCATTGCCAGCGCGATACCGGTGTTGCCGCTCGTCGCTTCGACGATCGTGCCCCCCGGTTTGAGCTCACCGGAGCGCTCCGCGGCGTCGATGATCGCCACACCGATGCGATCCTTGACGCTGTTGGCCGGGTTGTAGAACTCGAGCTTGGCGACGACCTGTGCGCCGAGCCCTTCAGTCAACCGGTTGAGCCGAACCAGCGGGGTATGACCAATCAGCTCCGTGACATCGCTATAGATCTTGCCCATAGCTGACCCTTTCTCATGGGATCCGTGTGCTTATTATCCGACGCTACCGGGGATGTGACACCGGCTGGTCGTGGGATGCCGGATAACCGATCAGGCTGATCCATTGCCGGGCGAAGGCTAGGAACGCATCGTTTTCCGCCGGTGCGCCGATCGTCACCCGTACGCCGTCGGCGCCGTAGGGCCGGACCAGCACGCGTGCCTCGGCGGACTGCTGGGCGAACTCGACGGTCCGCTCGGCCAGTGGTAGCCAGACGAAGTTGGCCTGGGATGGCGGGAAGACATAGCCGAGTGCGGCGAGTTCGGTGCTGACCCGATGGCGTTCGGCGACTACCGCGTCGGTGCGCGACAGCATTTCGTCGGCGGCCAGTAGTGAAGCGATCGCGGCTGCCTGGGAGATGGTGCTGGCAGTGAACGGCACGTACACCTTGCCCAGCGCGGTGATCACCTCGGGATCGCCGACGGCGTAACCGACGCGAAGCCCGGCCAAGCCGTAGGCCTTCGAAAAGGTTCGCAGCACTACAACATTGGGGTGGGCACGGGCCAGGCCGAGACTGTCGGGCAGCAGGCCGTCGCGGATGTACTCAACGTAAGCCTCGTCGATGACGACGAGGATGTCGTGGGGAACCGCTGCTACAAACCGGGCCAGCTCTTCGGGGTCGACCACGGTGGAGGTCGGATTATTCGGGTTGCAGACGAAGATCAGCCGGGTGTGATCGGTGACCGCGGCCAGCATCGCATCCAGATCGAAGCTGTGATCGCGCAGCGGCACCTGAACCGGGGTTGCTCCGGCTACCCGCACCTGGAGCGGATACACCTCGAAACTGCGCCAGCCGAACACCACCTCATCGCCGACTGAGGAGGTGATTTGGATCAGCTGCTGACACAAACTCACCGAGCCGCAACCCACGGCAATGTGCTCCGGCGCAAAGCCGACGTGCTTGGCCAGGTGCTCTCTGAGCTCGATGTGCCCGTTATCGGGGTAGCGGTTAATGGTGTCGGCGGCGGCCGAGATGGCCTCGAGAACGCTGGGCAGCGGGCCCTGCACGGTTTCGTTGCTCGCCAACTTGATGGCGCCCAGCACCGTCCTACCGGGTGTGTAGGCCGGCAGATCGGCCAGTTCAGGGCGCAGGCGGGCAGTCACTCGGCCAAGTCTAGGGGTGGCCCCGGTTGGCTTTGCTATCCACTCTTTGTGCTGTGTACTCTCACTCCCCGGCGGTACCGGTGCTGTGTTTTAGCTCCGGTACGCTCATGTGGTTCGGGAGGCGTGCCAGAGCGGCCGAATGGGACTCACTGCTAATGAGTTGTCCCCCTTAAAGGGGACCGGAGGTTCAAATCCTCTCGCCTCCGCCGCGGTTGATGCGTCAGCCACGAACAACTGAATAAGGCGCCCGTAGCTCAACGGATAGAGCATCTGACTACGGATCAGAAGGTT
>JBAXIR010000012.1:0-28512 GCA_037138275.1 Mycobacteriaceae bacterium
TCACGACATCAGATGCATCGGGTTCGGCGGGATCCGTCGATTCGGGCGTTGGCCACGGCTGCGGAACGGGCCGTTGACGCACCAACTGCGGCCACCAGAACCAGCGGCCCATCAACGCCGCGATGGACGGCGTCATGAAGGACCGGATCACCAGGGTGTCGAACATCAGACCAAGACCGATGGTCGTGCCTACCTGAGCAAGGATTTTCAGCTCACTAAACCCCATCACCGCCATCGTCACGGCGAAGACCAGGCCGGCCGAGGTCACTACCGAGCCGCTGCCGCCCATGGCCCGGATGATCCCGGTGTTCAGACCGGCTCCGATCTCCTCCTTGAACCGTGCCACCAGCAGAAGGTTGTAGTCCGAACCCACCGCCAGCAGGATGATCACCGACATCACCAGCACCATCCAGTGCAGCGGTTGCCCCAGCAGGTCCTGCCAGATCAGGACCGACAACCCGAACGAGGTGCCCAGCGAGATCACCACGGTGCCCACGATCACGGCTGCGGCCACCACGCTGCGCGTGATGATCAACATGATGACGAAAATCAGCGCGAGCGCCGAGACCCCGGCGATCATCAAGTCATAGTTCGCGCTGTCCTGCATGTCCTTGAAGCTGGCCGCGGTACCCGCCAGGTAGATCTTCGAACCCTCGAGTGGGGTGCCCTTGATAGCCTCGAACGCCGCACTCTTCAGCGTGGCGATGTGGCTCAGGCCCTCCGGCGACATCGGGTCACCCTCATGGGCGATGATGAACCGCACCGCTTTTCCATCCGGCGACAGGAACATCTTCATACCGCGCTTGAAGTCCGGGTTGTCGAACACCTCGGGCGGCAGGTAGAACGAGTCGTCGTTCTTGGACTCGTTGAATGCCTTACCCATCGCGCTCTGGTTGTCCTGCATGGCCGCCATCTGGTCATACATCCCGCTCTGCGTGCTCTGCATCGTCAGCTGCATGGTCCGCATGGACGTCATGGTGGCGATCATCGGCGGCATCAGCGTGCGCAGCTGAGCGGTGAGTGTGTCGAGTTGCGCCAGGCTGGGAAGCAGAAGCTGGATGTCATCGGTCATCGTGTCGACGCCGTCGATGGTGTCGAACACCGACCGGATGGACCAGCAGACCGGGATGTCGAAACAGTGCGGCTCCCAGTAGAAGTAATTGCGGACCGGTCGGAAGAAGTCATCGAAGTCGGCGATGTGGTCGCGCAGATCAGCGATGTCGTTCGCCGTCAGGTTCATCTTGCCGACCATGTCGTGGGTGACGGCGTTGAGTTGGCCCATCAGCTCATACATCTGCGACATGTTGTCGATGGTGGCCTGCAGATCATCGCCCTGCTTGAGCATGTCCTTCATCCGGTCGTCCAGGAAGGACTGGTTTAACGCCTGGGTGGTGCCCTGCATGCCGAGCATGAACGGGATCGAGCTGTTCTCGATCGGGCTGCCGAGCGGTCGGGTGATGGTCGTCACCCGACCGATGCCGGGCTGTCGGAACATGGCCTTGGCAACGCGGTCGATCACCAGGAAGTCCGCCGAGTTGCGCAGATCGTGATCGCTCTCGATCATCAGCAGTTCCGGGCTCAGCCGCGCCGACGGAAAATGCCGTTCGGCGGCCGCAAAACCCTGCGCGGCCGGAATGTCATCCGGCAGGTAATGCCGATCGTTGTAGTCGGTTCGGTAGCCGGGCAGTGCCAGCAGACCAACCAGCGACAGCGCAACCGTCCCGATCAGAATCGGGCCGGGCCAGCGAACCACTGCTGCGCCGATGCGGCGCCAGAACCGTTCCCGCATAGCACGTTTGGGTTCCAGCGCGCCAAAATGACTGGCGACCGTCACCACGGCCGGTCCGAGCGTGAGTGCCGCGGCCACCACGACGACCATGCCGATCGCCAGCGGTACGCCCATTGATTGGAACATCGGACTGCGAGTGAAGTGCAGACAGAACATCGCACCCGCAATCGTCAGACCCGATCCGAGGATGACATGGGTGGTTCCGTGGAACATCTCGTAATAGGCGGCTTCGCGGTCCCGCCCCTTGCCTCGCGCTTCCTGGTAGCGGCCCAACAGGAAGATCGCGTAGTCGGTGCCGGCGGCGATCGCAACCATGGTCAGCAGGTTCACCGCGAACGTCGACAAACCGATCAGGTGGTAGTGCCCGAGGAGTGCCACCACTCCGCGGCCGACCGCCAACTCGAGGAACACCATGGCCAGTGCGAGCACCACCGTCACGATGGACCGGTAAACGAAAAGCAGCATCAACAAGATCACGCCGAACGTCAGCATCGTGATCAATTGCAGGCTGCGGTCACCGGCGATGTGAGTATCGGCAATCAGCGCAGCCGGTCCGGTGACGTATGTTTTGACGCCCGGCGGCGCGGGCACACTGTCCACGATGGTCTTGGTGGCTTCCACCGACTCGTTGGCCAGGCCCTCGCCCATATTGCCGGCCAGATAGACCTGAACGTAGGCGGCCTTGCCGTCGGAACTCTGCGAACCGGCCGCCGTCAACGGGTCTCCCCAGAAGTCCTGGATGTGCTCGACGTGGGTGGTGTCGGCATTCAGCTTCTGGATGATCTCGTCGTAGTACCGATGGGCCGACTCGCCGAGTGGCTCAGTGCCCTCGAGGACGACCATGACCGCGGTGTTGGACTTGAACTCGCCGAAGACCTCGCCGATCCGGTTCATCGCGATGGTTGACGGGGCGCTCTGGTCGGCCATCGGAACCGACTGTTCCTGGCCGACCACCTCAATCTGCGGCACCGCGGTATTGGTGACGACGGCCAGGGCAAGCCAGCCGATAATGATCGGTATCGACAGCAGCCGGATCCAGTGCGCGATGTGCGGCCGGGCGGGGCGCCCCACTGATTCCGGCGGCTGCTTCCGGGACAGCGTGATCATCCGGATTTGACGAGGCAGAAGGTTTGGGCGTTGACCCCGGTCGAGGTCTTCTCATCTTTGACCACGCCGTCGACGGTGATCCGGCAGCCGATGGTGTCGCTGTCGCCCTGAGCGACGATATTGGCGGCCGCCGCCGGCGCGGTGGTGCTCAGTTCCAGTGTCCACGGCAGCGTCACATCACGGGCGATCTGCGGTTCGGCATCGAGGTCGAGGTAATTCACGGTGGCCACGGTGCCCGGGGGGCCGAAGATCTCGTAGGTGACCTTCTTGGGATTGAACGGCTCCGGGTCACTGGCCAAACCACTACCCGGACGGGTGAGCTCGCTTTTGCCGAAGATGCCGTGCAGCCGGTCGACCGCGAACGCGGCCACCACCAACACCAGCGCGATCACCAACGGCATCCAGATGCGTCGCAGTCCCTTCACCAACCAATAACCGAGGCTGCGCCGGGTCTTCTTGGGCACGGCATCGCTGCCGGCCTTCGTGGGCGCGGCGTCACGCCTACGGAACCGCTTCGACTTCGGTGCCGGGTCCGGATCCGACGGGCCGCGGTGCGCGCCGGGGCGGTCTGTCGCAGCGCCGGCCGGGCTGTCCACTGTCACGCCCGGCTCCCTTCCGCGCCGCCCGGCGCGCTGTGCTGTAGGTCGATGCGGCAGGGGTTGGAGAACCTGCGTGCCACTGCTACATAGTAGGGCTAACAGTTGCGCGACGCGAAACACCTGTGACACGCGTCATGCGTCCGTCATTCGACGGTGCCGGAAAGCCCCATGTCGTCGAGGGCACTGTGGGCCACCGCTGCCAACTCGTCTCGGGTGGTGGTGCACTCGGCGTTACTGAAGCCGATGGCGATCCAGACCCGACCGTTCACTCGCCCGGAAATCACCGGGTGGAAGATGCCATCGGCACGTCGAATGTCGCGGAACGTGATGCCCTGCTCGAACGGCAACAGGTACGTCGATGCCGCGTCACTGCCATCCGGCCGGTTGGTTGCCGGATCCAGCTCGCCGAGGTAGGAACAAGCCACCTCCTTGTCCTTGAGCACCATTCCCTCGAGTCTGCGCACCGCACTCTGCGGTACGAACGGCACCAGCGGCAGTGGGCCCAGCAATTCGTTGCCTTCCTCGCCGAGGCGCTGCAGCGCTTCTTTGAATTTCACTCGCGCACCCGACAGGTCTGTAGTGACCTCGTCTGGATCAACCGTGAACGTCACATTCGTCAGCGCATTCGCCCGGGTGTCCCCCGGCGTGCGCTCGCTGATCGGGATCGAGATGTTCACCATCCCGTCCTCAGCCAGCCAACCGAGACCCTTTCCGCATCTGACTCCGAACCCCAGCAGCAGTGTCGGACCGGACCCGCCGAGTTCACGGGCGCGCTTATCCCATTGCTCGACGTCGACCTGGATCGTCACCGAGGGGACGAAGACCTGCCGATCCAAGCCGGCCTGCGCAGGGATCGCAGCGGCTTTCTGCCGAACCGCGGCGGTGCCGTCCTTGCGGGCCAGCCGAAGGGCGCCCAGTACAGACTTGGCGACCTCGGGTAATCCGCGAATCAGCACCCGCACGTCTTCCCGCACCGCCTGGAATCTCGTGCGTGAAGCCGGCGGCGGATAGCCCATGTCGTGAGTTATTCCGTTGGCGGCATCGGTGACAGCGATAACGGTGCCGCCACCGTCGGCGATGGTGTGCGAGACGATCAGCACGACGGCCGCACCGCCTTCGGTGAACGGCAGCACCGCCAATCTCCACGAAGGGCCGCGCTCGGGTTCGATGGGCACGACCGCCTGCTCGGCGGCCCACGCCCGAAAATCACTACGCGGCCTAGCCTTCGGTGCGATCTCGATATCGGGCAGACCAGGCCACGTGACCCACCTATCCCTGCCGAACAGCAACGGCGATCGTTCGATACGCCGGCCGAGAAGTCCTTTTCCGAGGTTGTGATGGAACCGGCGCAGGGCGACGAGGTCGACCTCGTGGTCATAAACCCAGCACCACCTGATCAGCGGATCACGACCGCGCGCGCGCAGTCCCAGGAATGATGCCTGGTCCATGTAGTCGAGGGTGTTGTCCACCTTGGCCACGGTAGTCGGACTCACTCGATCAGCCCCGACAGCCCGAAGTCCCCGAGCGCGCCGCCAAGAGCATCCAATAGCTGATCGATGGTCGTCGAGCCGTCGGCGTTGGCATGGCCGACACTGATGGACAACTGCCCCTGCACCCGGGCTCCGACCACCGGGAAGAACACACCGGCGTGCCGCCACAGGTGGGCTCGGTCGATCCGCTCGCACATCCGAACGGCGAAGTAGTCGGCGTCAGTGCCATCGGGACGGTTCACCGCCGGATCCAACAACCCCAGATTGGAACTACCGATCAGCCGGCCGCCCACCACCATGTTCTCAACGCGGCGGGCGAGGGCCTTGGGTACCACCGGAACCAGCGGCAGTGGCCCCACCAGCTGGTTTCGTTCCTCGCCCTGGGTGGACAGCGCGGCTTTCAACGCTGCGCGAACACCCCGCAGATCGCTGACGACCTCAGTGGGGTGTGCTGTCAACCGCACCGCGGTGAGCGCGTTACCCCGGGTATCTCCCTCGGTTCGCTCGCTGACGGGCACTGACAACGTCACCGTGCCGTCAGCTTCCACCCAATCCAGCCGCATACAAAGCCTGGCGACCAAACCCAGGAACAGCGAATTGCCGGTCCCACCGAGGCTTTCCGCGCATTCATCCCACTGGCGGGCGTCGAGGTAGGCCGTGACTGAGGGCACAGTCACCACCTCGCGGGGGTCCTCTACGGAGCTGGCGGCCTTGCGCCTGCCGGGCGACGCAGGAGCACCGCCACTGCGAGCAACTCGCACCGCAGCATTAAGCGCCCGGGCCATCTCCGGTAGTGCTCTTACCGTGGCGCGCGAATCTTCCAGCAGCACTTGTCTTTTCGGCAGGGAACGACCATCCGGGTAACCGAGATTCCGGGTCACCCCCTTAGCCGCATCGGTGACCGACACGGCGATACCGACACCGTCGGCAACAGTGTGCGAGACCACCAGGGTCACGGCTGTTTCACCGCCCGCGAAGGGCTGCACGGCCAGCCGCCACGACGGCCCGAATTCCGGATCGATCGGCCACGCGGCCTGCTCGTCGGTCCAGGCGGTCAACTCGCTGCGGGGCCGGGCGGCCGTGGACACGACGACATCGGGCGGGCCAGCCCAGGCGATCCACCGGTGCCGGCCGAACGGCAGTGGTGAGCGTTCGATTCGGCGGCCCAGAATGCCGTATCCGAGGTTGCGGTGGAACCGTCGCAACGCACCCAGGTCGACGTCGTGACTATAGATCCAGGTGTACTGGATCACCGGCCCGTGGCCAAGTGCGCGCAGGCCGAGGAAGGACGCCTGGTCGGTGTAGTCGAGCGTGTTGTCCACAGCAGCAATCGTAGGTGCGGAGCTACTTCTCGGGCTTGTGATCCATGCCCGACTCTTTGCGTTGTTGCGCGGTGATGGGAGCGGGTGCGTCGGTGAGCGGATCCACACCACCACCAGACTTGGGGAACGCGATCACGTCCCGGATCGAGTCCGCCCCGAACAGCAACGCGGTGATCCGATCCCAGCCGAACGCAATACCGCCGTGCGGCGGCGCTCCGAAGGTGAAGGCGTCAAGCAGGAACCCGAACTTCTCGTCAGCCTCGGCAGCATCGATTCCCATCACCGAGAACACCCGCTCCTGGGTGTCTCGCCGGTGGATACGGATCGATCCGCCGCCGATCTCGTGGCCGTTGCAGACGATGTCGTAGGCGTCGGCGAGCACCGCACCCGGATCGGTGTCGATGACGTCCGCGTACTCGGGCTTGGGCGCGGTGAACGCATGATGCACCGCCGTCCACGCACCGGTACCCACTGCGACGTCACCGGCCGCGGTCGCATCATCGGCAGCTTCGAATAGCGGTGGGTCAACGATCCACACAAATGCCCACGCGCCGGCATCGATCATGTCAAGTCGCCGGGCGATCTCTGCCCGCGCGGCACCCAGCAGCGCACGGGATGCCCTGACGGATCCTGCCGAAAAGAACACGCAGTCACCGGGTTTCGCGCCGACGTGCGCGGCGAGTCCGGCACACTCAGCGTCAGAGAGGTTCTTGGCAACCGGCCCGCCGAGGGTGCCGTCCTCGCCGATGAGCACATAGGCCAGTCCCCTGTGGCCGCGCTGTTTGGCCCAGTCCTGCCAGCCGTCGAGAGTCCGGCGGGGCTGTGACGCACCACCCGGCATCACCACCGCGCCGACATACGGCGACTGGAAAACTCGAAACGGTGTGGCGGAGAAGTACTCGGTGCACTCGACGAGTTCGAGGCCGAAGCGTAGATCCGGCTTGTCCGATCCGAACCGGCGCATGGCATCCGCGTAGGTCATCCGCGCGATCGGCCGCGCTAGCTCATAGCCGATCAGCATCCACAGCGCGGCCAGGATCTCCTCGGCGACGGCGATCACGTCGTCGGTGTCGACGAAGCTCATCTCCACGTCGAGTTGGGTGAACTCGGGTTGGCGGTCGGCGCGGAAGTCCTCATCGCGGTAACAGCGCGCGATCTGGTAGTAGCGCTCCATGCCGGCCACCATGAGCAACTGCTTGAACAACTGCGGGCTTTGCGGCAGGGCATAGAACGAGCCGGGCTGCAGCCGGGCCGGAACCAGGAAGTCGCGCGCCCCCTCCGGTGTGGAGCGGGTCAACGTGGGTGTCTCGATCTCGACGAAGTCGCGTGCGGCCAGCACCCCGCGGGCGGCGGAGTTGACCCGCGAGCGCAACCGAAGGGCGTCACCCGGTCCGCCGGCGCGGCGCATATCCAGATAGCGGTATTTCAGCCGGGCCTCCTCGCCGGCCGCCTCGTCGAGTTGGAAGGGCAGCGGTGCACTCTCCCCCAGCACCGTCAGCGATGTCGCGTTGACCTCGATGTCACCGGTGGCGATATCTGAATTGGCGTTGCCCTCCGGCCGGATCTCGACCACACCGGTGACCGCGACGCAGAACTCCGCGCGTAGGCGGTGCGCCTGCTCGAGTACTCCGGCATCTCGGAAGACCACCTGGGTAATCCCGCTTACATCACGCAGGTCAATGAAGATCACTCCGCCGTGGTCGCGGCGGCGGGACACCCAGCCGGCCAGGGTGACCCTTTGCCCTGCGTCGGAGGCCCGCAACGAACCGGCGGTATGGCTGCGCAGCACTGACACTCCTCGACAGGGGGGACCGACCGGGCAAGTCTATGGATCGCGCCGATCGTGGTGACGACCAACACCCGCAAACGCCACCCGCAAACACAATTGTGGCAAGCTGTTTGAGATTGTTCATCGGCCGATCAGCGGCAGCATCAAGGAGCGCAGATGACCTTCAACGAAGGTATGCGGATCGACACCAGCACCACGCGATCCAGCGGCGGAGGCCGAGGCGGCCGTGGCATTGCGGTGGGCGGCGGGCTCGGCGGACTGGCGATCATGCTGTTGGCGCTGTTCCTCGGGGTCGATCCAGGCCAGATGGCGATGCCCCAGCAGCAGATGGGACCGAGTCAGTCCCAGCCGGGGTTCGATCTGGCCCAGTGCCGGACCGGCGCAGACGCCAACAAGTTTGCCGAATGCCGGGTGGTGGCCACCGGGAACTCCCTCGACGGGATTTGGGCGCAGCAACTGCGCGGCTACAAGCGGCCGAAAACTCAGCTGTTCAAGGGCAGTGTGCAGACCGGATGTGGTCCGGCCACCAGCGATGTCGGTCCGTTCTACTGCCCGGCCGACCAGACGGCCTACTTCGATGTCGATTTCTTCAACGTGCTCAAGACGGAGTTCGGATCCAGCGGCGGCCCCCTGGCACAGGAATACGTGGTCGCCCACGAGTACGGCCACCATGTGCAGAACCTGCTCGGCAACCTCGGCCGCGCGCAGCAGGGCGCCCAGGGCGCCACCGGCGGCGGGGTCCGCTCCGAACTTCAGGCCGACTGTTATGCCGGGGTGTGGGCGCACTACGCGGCCATCACCAAGCAACAGGGCACCGACGTGACGTATCTGGAACCGTTGAGCGACAAGGACATCGCCGACGCGCTCTCGGCGGCCGCGTCGGTGGGCGATGATCGGATTCAGAAGCAGACGACCGGCCGAGTCAACCCTGAGCAGTGGACGCATGGTTCCTCGCTGCAGCGCCAGAAATGGTTCACCGTCGGTTACCAGACGGGTGATGCCCAGAAGTGCGACACCTTCAGCGCCCGCGACCTAAACTGAAACCGGGCCTCAGAACCTCAGAACCTCAGCACCTCAGACAGATTCGTTCACCACGGCCGCAACGCGCACTGCACGCCACTGCCGCCCTGCTGGGACACCACGACCTGACCGTCAACGGCGATCTCGCAACGGAACTCGGGGTTCACCCGCAGTCCGCCACTGGCGCTGATGAACGCCCACTGGGTGGGGTTGGTCAACGTCGTCTGGAAGACCCATGGCGCGCCCGGGCCGACGGCGGTGCGAGCCAGGGGCATGAACAGCGGATCATTGGCTGATGCCTGGCTGGGCGGATCGGAAGTCACGTAGTAGATGTTGGCGGTCAGATCGCTCGTGGTGGTCACCGTGTAGGTGACCTGGTGGCCTACAGCCGGGTCGGCGCCCGCCGGTGGCGCGACGGGGACCCCGGCGAACAGCGCTGCGGCAGCCAGAACTGTCAGGTATCGCATAGTCGGCATATCGAACTCCGCCGTTGCGGCGTTACCTACCGGCCTCAGCCGGCATCACGCAGAACTGCGGGGCCCGGATGTGCCGGCAGCGCCTCGGCGTTGACCTGCTCGAACAACTCGATTGCTGACGCTATCGACTGGTCGACAAAGTAGGCCAGCCCGGCTCCGCTGGTCGGGCGGAATCGGTCCAGCACGGTGATTCCGACCAGAGCCGGATCGGACGAGTCGTGTACCACGGCCTCGGCCCCGCCACTGCCGGCTGTCCACCGGGTAGCCAGGCTTGTGAGCAGGTCACGCTTGGCCGCCGGATAGAAACGGTCCGGGGTGATGCTCAGTTGGACGTCATTGCGCGCCGCACCACTCACCTCGAGGTGCACGTGAAGGCGACCATTGCTGGCGTCCAGGCAGAAATCGGACTGGAAATCGACGAGAAAAAAGTACTCGTCATCGTGATGGCCGCGGAAATACCGGACACCCCTGGCGCGAAGGTACTCCTCGATCAGCGTGTTCATACCCGGTCAACGCCTCGGCATCGATGAGCGGTTCCCCGCCGAGGTTAAGAATTCAGTGAGCCTTCGCGCCGCACCGGAAACCCCGGTCAGGACAGCCGGGTAATCACGTCGGCAACAACCGCACTGACCGGCACATCGACCTGCTCGCCGGTGGAGAGGTCCTTGACTCCGATGGTTTCCGCCTCGATATCGCGGTCGCCGGCGATCAGGGCGATCACCGCACCCGACCGGTCGGCCGCCCGCAGTGCCGGCTTGATGCCGCGGTCGCCGTAGGCGAGGTCCACCCGGATACCGGCGCCGCGCAACTGGGCGGCCAACCGGGCGATCTCGAGTTTGGCCTGCTCCCCCAGTGGCACCCCGAACACCTCACATCGGCTGGCATCCCCGGCGGTCTTGCCCTCCGCGCGAAGCGCCAGCAAGGTGCGGTCCACACCCAGGCCGAAACCGATCCCGGAGAGATCCTGGCCGCCGAGTTGGGCCATCAGTCCGTCGTAGCGTCCGCCGCCGCCGATGCCGGACTGGGCACCGAGGCCGTCGTGGACGAACTCAAACGTCGTCTTGGTGTAGTAATCCAGTCCCCGCACCAGTCGCGGGTTGATGACATACGGCACACCTAATCCGTCGAGGTGGGCCAGCACCGTGTCGAAGTGCTGCTTGGCGCTGTCCGAGAGGTGATCGAGCATCACCGGCGCTTGGGCGGTCAACTCACGCACCTGCGGCCGCTTATCGTCGAGCACCCGCAAGGGGTTGAGCGCCGCTCGCGCCCGGGTGGCCTCGTCGAGCTCCAAGCCGAACAGGAAGTCCTGCAACAACTCTCGGTATTGCGCACGACAGGTGTCGTCGCCCAGGGAGGTGATCTCCAACCGGAATCCGTCCAGGCCCAGTGACCGGAAGCCGGCGTCGGCAATCGCGATCACCTCGGCGTCCAACGCGGGATCGTCCACGCCGATCGCCTCGATGCCGACCTGCTGAAGTTGGCGATAACGCCCGGCTTGCGGACGTTCGTAGCGGAAGAACGGTCCGGCATAACAGAGTTTGACCGGCAGCGCGCCGCGATCCAGACCGTGCTCGATCACCGCGCGCATCACGCCTGCGGTGCCCTCCGGGCGCAATGTCACCGACCGGTCGCCGCGGTCGGAGAAGGTGTACATCTCCTTGGACACCACGTCGGTGGACTCGCCCACCCCGCGGGCGAACAACGCGGTGTCCTCGAAGATCGGCAACTCGATATCGCCGTAACCGGCGCGACGTGCCACGGCCAGCAGTCCGTCGCGAACCGCGACGAACGCGGCGGAATCCGGTGGCAGGTAATCCGGCACGCCCTTGGGCGCCTGGAAGTCGCTCACAGCGGAAGTCCCTGGAGAAACGGGTTGGTGCGACGTTCCAGCCCGATCGTGGTGGACTCGCCGTGGCCGGGAAGAACCCGGGTGTCGTCGTCGAGCACGAGCAGTTTGGTGACGATCGAGTCGAGCAGATCCCGGCCGCTCCCACCGGGCAGGTCGGTGCGGCCGACGGACTGTTTGAACAAGGTGTCCCCGGTGAATGCCAGCGCACCGAATCCGGATTCGCCGCCGGCGTCGGGCACCCGGAACACGACCGATCCGCGGGTGTGCCCCGGGGTGTGGTCGACTGCCACGACGATGCCGCCGAAGTCGAGGGTGTCGCCGTCGCGGTCGAGTTCGACGATCTGTCGGGGTTCGCGGAACAGTGCGCCGAGGGCGAGTTGGCCGATTCGCGGTCCGAAGCCCTTGATCGGATCGGCCAGCATGAATCGATCGGCGGGGTGGATGAACGCGGGGCATCCGTAGGTGTCAGCCACTTTCTGCGCCGACCAGATGTGGTCGATATGTCCATGGGTGAGTAGCACCGCGGCAGGGGTCAGGCGGTTCTCGTCGAGGATCCGTCGCAAGGTTCCCATCGCCCGTTGACCGGGGTCGACGACGATCGCGTCCGACCCCGCCCGCGGAGCCAGCACGTAGCAGTTACAGGCCAACATGCCGGCCGGGAACCCGGTGAGTAACACGGTTACCAGTGTCCCATTAGCGGGCTCCCAACCCACGGTTCGGGTGGGTCGCAGCCCCAGCTCACATGATCAACTGGCAGACTCGGGGAGCAATCCAGTGTGCGAATTTGGAGGATTACGCGGTGCCCAGCAACGAGGAACGACGCGAGACGGCCCAACGCAAGCTTGAGGAACAACTGGAAAGCAACGCGCGGCAGGACAGACAGCGACGCATCCTCACGGTGGCTGGGGCGGTCGTCGCCATCGCCGCCGCGGCAGCGGCGATCGTCACGTTCGTCGTGAAGGACAAGAATGCCGGCACCGACACCGCCGCGTCCGACACCGCAGCATCCACCTCGGCGGCACCCGCGACTACCGCGCCCCGCGGCGGCGATGGCCAGTTGCCGGCCTTCAAGGCTGCCGCCGATCTGGGCGCGAACTGCCAGTACCCGGCCGCTCAGAAAGCCAGCCGACAGGTCGATGCGCCGAAGTCCGGCAAAGTCCCGACCGATCCGGCGACGATCAGCGTCAGCATGTCCACCGACCAGGGCAACATCGGACTGGTACTCAACAACGCCGAGGCGCCCTGCACCGTCAACAGCTTCGCCAGTCTGGCCCAGAAGGGCTACTTCAACGACACCATCTGCCACCGGTTGACCACGTCCACCGCATTGGGTGTGCTGCAGTGTGGTGACCCGAGCGGAACCGGGTCGGGTGGCCCGGGCTACCAGTTCGGCAACGAATACCCCACCAACCAGTACCCCAAGAATGATCCGGCCCTGCAGAAGGCCGTGCTCTACCCGCGCGGCACCCTGGCGATGGCCAACGCCGGCCCTGACACCAACGGCAGTCAGTTCTTCCTGGTGTACA
This sequence comes from Mycobacteriaceae bacterium, assembly GCA_037138275.1. Lineage (GTDB taxonomy): Bacteria > Actinomycetota > Actinomycetes > Mycobacteriales > Mycobacteriaceae > Mycobacterium. Next base: position 12,968 of record JBAXIR010000012.1, read on the forward strand.
AGGACTCGCAACTCCCGCCGGGTTACACCGTTTTCGGCACCATCGACGGCACCGGCTTGGCCACGCTGGACAAGATCGCCCAGGGCGGTGTCGCAGGCGGTGGCGGGGACGGCAAGCCGGCCACCGAAGTCAAAGTCAAGTCCGTTCTGCTGGATTAGCGAACCCGGATGAGCGTTCCACCGCCGCATGAACCACCACCGGCCTACGGACCGGCCCAGCCCGCGGGCTTGCCACAGCCCGCGGTACCGGCACAGCCCTACCCGGGCTACCCGTATCCGCCGTACGCCTACCCACCGCTACCGACCAACACCATGGCGATCGCGTCACTGGTGTGCGCGTTCGTTTTCGCCCCACTGGGCATCGTATTCGGCCACCTGTCCCTGTCGCAGATCAGGCGGACCGGCGAGGATGGCCGCGGCCTGGCGATCGCGGGTCTGGTGATCGGATATGTGGTGACGATCGCCACGATCGTGGCCGTGCTGGCGGGGACGTTGTTATTCGCCTGGGCGGCCCGGGTGGTGCGGGAGTCCACGGATCCGGGTGGGGCGGGCATCCCGAGGTATCACGCCTCGGCGCCGTACACCACGGAATCGTCAGGCGGCGCTGGTCATCCGGTAGACGTCGTACACGCCTTCGACGTTGCGAACCGCGTTCAGCACGTGGCCTAGATGCTTCGGGTCGCCCATCTCAAAAGTGAAGCGGCTGATCGCAACCCGATCGTCGGAGGTGGTCACTGATGCGGACAGGATGTTCACCCGCTCATCGGCGAGCACGCGCGTGACATCGGATAGCAGCCGGTGCCGATCGAGGGCCTCGACCTGGATGGCGACGAGGAACACCGACGTCGGTGACGGCGCCCACAGCACCTCGATGATGCGCTCGGATTGCAGGCGGAGGTCTTCGGCATTGGTGCAATCGGTGCGGTGCACACTCACCCCACCACCTCGGGTGACGAAACCCATGATGTTGTCGCCGGGCACGGGTGTGCAGCACTTGGCCAGCTTCGTCAGCGTGCCGGGCGCTCCCGGTACCGCGACGCCGGAGTCCTCGGTGCCGCGTTGCCGAACCAGCATCGTGGCCGGCGTGGACCGCTCCGCGAGTTCGTCTTCAGCACTTTCGGCACCGCCGAGTTGAGCCAGCAGTCGCTGCACGACGTGGCGTGCAGACGCGTGACCCTCGCCGACAGCGGTGTACAGCGCCGACACGTCGGCGTAGCGCAACTCCTGCGCCAGTGCGCTCATCGCCTCGCCGTTGACAAGTCGCTGCAACGGCAGACCGCCGCGACGAACTTCCCGGGTTATCGACTCCTTACCCGCTTCCAGCGCTTCCTCGCGACGCTCCTTGGCGAACCACTGCCGGATCTTCGCCTTGGCCCGCGGCGACACCACGAAACCCTGCCAGTCCCGAGACGGTCCGGCGGTGGGCGCTTTCGAGGTGAAAACCTCGACCAGTGCGCCGTTTTCGAGCGTGCGCTCCAGCGCCACCAGCCGTCCGTTGACCCGAGCGCCGATGCAGCGGTGGCCCACCTCGGTGTGCACCGCGTAGGCGAAGTCCACCGGGGTCGAGCCGGCGGGAAGGGTGACCACGTCGCCTTTGGGCGTGAACACGAAGATCTCCTGTACGGCAAGGTCGTAGCGCAATGACTCCAGAAACTCGCCGGGGTCGGCGGCTTCGCGTTGCCAATCGAGAAGCTGACGCATCCACGCCATATCGTCGATCTCGGCCGCCGCGTGCGGGTGCGGAATACCGTTGCGGCCCTTGGCTTCTTTGTAGCGCCAGTGCGAGGCGATGCCGTATTCGGCGGTGCGGTGCATCTCGCGGGTGCGGATCTGAACTTCCAGCGGCTTGCCCTCGGGCCCGACGACCGTGGTGTGCAGGGACTGGTACACCCCGAACCGGGGCTGGGCGATGTAATCCTTGAACCGGCCCGGCATCGGTTGCCACAGGGAGTGCACGACGCCCACGGCGGCGTAGCAGTCCCGGATCTCGTCGCACTGGATCCGCACCCCGACCAGGTCGTGGATATCGTCGAAGTCGCGGCCCTTGATGATCATCTTCTGATAAATCGACCAGTAGTGCTTCGGTCGGCCCTCGACCTCGGCAGTGATCTTCATTCCGCTCAGTGCGGCACCGATGTCCGCACGCACCCTGGCCAGATAGGTATCGCGGGACGGCGCCCGGTCGGCTACCAGACGCACGATCTCCTCGTAACGCTTGGGATGCAGGATTGCGAACGATAGGTCCTCAAGCTCCCACTTCACGGTGGCCATCCCGAGCCGATGCGCAAGGGGCGCAATGACTTCCAGCGTTTCGTGAGCTTTGTGCACTTGCTTCTCGGGGGGCAGGAACCGGATGGTCCGCATATTGTGCAGCCGGTCGGCGACTTTGATCACCAGCACCCGGGGATCGCGGGCCATCGCGATGATCATCTTGCGGATGGTTTCGCCTTCGGCGGCATTGCCCAGAACAACCCTGTCCAGCTTGGTGACCCCATCGACCAGGTGACCCACCTCATCACCGAAATCATCGGTCAGCGCAGCCAGTGTGTAGCCGGTGTCCTCCACGGTGTCGTGCAGCAGCGCGGCCACCAGGGTGGTGGTGTCCATGCCGAGTTCGGCCAGGATGGTGGCCACCGCCAACGGGTGGGTGATGTAGGGATCCCCGGAGCGGCGCAACTGAGTGGCATGCCTGGCTTCGGCCACCTCATAACCACGCTGCAGGATCGCCAGGTCCGCCTTCGGGTAGACCTCCCGGTGTAGGGCGACGAGGGGCTCGAGCACGGGGTTGATGGCGCTGCGCTGTGCAGTCATTCGCCGGGCCAGCCGGGCCCGCACCCGCCGCGATGCACTGATTGTGGACTTCGGGGCCTCCGAGCGCTGCTCAGGCAGCTCGGTGGCCGGCAGCGTCGGAATGCCGCCCGTGTCGTCCGCCATGGTCACCTCCGGCCCGTGCTGAGGAACGTGCTGTGAGGATATCGCCTCAGACGACCTGCAGGCTGCGCACGGCCAGTGGGTCAAGCAGTCCGCGCCCGCCGAGGGCGGTTAACTCCAACACCAGAGCAGCGCCGGTGACAACCGCGCCGGCGACGGTGAGCAGGTCCCTGGCCGCGGCCACCGTTCCGCCGGTCGCCAGCACGTCATCGATGATGGCGACCCGGCGCCCTGCCAGTTCGATGCCTTCGGCGGGGATCTCCAGGGTGGCGGTGCCGTACTCCAGGGTGTAACTCCGACTGTGCACCGGAGGCGGCAACTTGCCGCCCTTGCGGATGGCAAGTACCCCGACGCCCAGTCGGTGGGCCACCGCACCGGCGAGCAGGAATCCGCGCGCGTCGATCCCGGCAACCAGGTCGGCTCCCTCAACTAGCTCCGCGAGGGCGTCGGTCACCGCGGCGAACCCGCGGTCGTGGGCAAGCACCGGGGTCAGGTCGCGGAAGAGAACCCCGGGCAGCGGGAAGTCGGGCACCACCCGGGTCAGTGCGGCCACAATGTCGGCGACGTCACGCTCCCCCGGCGTCATGGCCTGAGCACCCATCGGTCCATGTTCCAGCCGGCGCCCCACCTGGTGGGGTTGGCCTCGACGGCGAACATCTTCGCCGACGCGATCACGGTGCGCTGCTGTCGGTACAGCGGAAGGGTCGGCACGTCGCCCCACAGGATGGGTGAGGCGTCGGCGAGCAGTCGGATCTGCTCCTTGGGATCGGTGGTGACGGCCAGGGCTGAGATGATGCCGTCGATCTGGGGGTTGGAATAACCCGACAGATTATTGCCGTTGCCGGTGTGCAATGTGTAGGCATCCAGCGCCGACGATCCTGTGGATCCGCTGCCGGCCGCACCGCCGGTACTGGCCAGCAATGCGTCAATCTGGCCGTCCCGCAACGTTTGTGGGCCGGTGACATCCGACGTCACATCCAGCACGGTGATTCCCGCGGCGGCACACGACTTGGTAATGGCGGCCATGGCCGCAGCCAGCCTCGGGTTCGGCGCCTGATAACCGATCCGCACGGTCAGCGGCTGACCGCCAATCGCGGTGCGGGCGGCATCCGGGTTAGCGACGCTGAATTGTCCGGCCTCCGCGGTGGCCTCGACTGCGCTGAAGGCGTCGTCGCTGACCAGGTTGAGCCGCGCATTCGCGATCGGCATTGCGGCGTTTGCCGCGATGACATCACGCGGCGTGCACAACGCCATCGCCTTGCGCGCAGGCAGTGCCGACAGCGGACCCGCGGCGGAAAAGATGAGTTGTTCGATCCCCCCGGACGGGATTTCGGTGCGCCGATATCCGTCGGGTGTGGTCAGGGTTCCCGAGGACCCGGTCGCGACGTCGACGACATGAAAACTGCCGTTGTTGATCCGGTCCTGGACGTCGACGCCGCGCGGCCACACCGTCACCCGGTTGGTCAATGGTTTGGCGCCCCACCACCGGTCGTTGGCGATCAGCTGGATTGACCCGTCCGGTGACACCGACGCGATCTTGTACGGGCCCGACGACGGGAATTTCGTGAGGTCGATTTCGCCTGTGAAATTCCAGATGGTGCTCCACCCGTCCGCGATCCGGGCCACCGCGGCCGGGTCCCCGCTCTGCAGTGCGGCGTTAACGTCGAGGCCCAGGGCGTCGCCGAGGACGTGCGACGGCATCATCGAGGTGGCACCGAACAACTGCGCGTAGTCCGCGACGCCGCGGTTTGGGAAGTAGTTGACCCGCGCACTCTTCGCACCGGACTGGCACTCGATACCGGCGATGTCGAGATAGCCGGCCTGACTGGCGGCATCAAAGCCGGGGAACCGTCCGGACTGCGCGGCCCACGCCAGCACCATGTCATCACAGGTGACTGGCCTGCCGTCGGAGTAGACGGCGTTGTCGGCGATCTGATAGTCGAGCGCCAAGGGCTCGCGGCCCGCCACCGACACCGATCCGAAGTCGCGGTCGGCCAGTGCCTGTCCGTCGGGCCCGTGTAGGCCGAAACCGGTGAGTACCCGGGCGAATGCCTGGGGACCGGCCGACGCCGCCCCATTGACCGTATTGGTGTTGTAGCTACTGAAGATGCCGTCGACGGCGTAGTTGACCTGATCTACCCCAGCGTCGGCGCACGACGTCAGGAAACTCGAAACCAGCACGGCGGAAACAGCCACCGCCGCGAAAACGGTCGTGCGGCGACGACGGGGAGCCACGAACGGCCTATCGATCCCGCTTGCCGGAGGGCCGACTCGGGCGAACCGGTCGGGCGCCCGGTACGGGCTTGGAGACCCCGGCCGATGCGCTGATCGCCGCTTCGGATTCGTCGACGACGTCAGTCGATGGTTTGCTCACCGACTCGGCGGGCTTGCGGCGGTTGAGCACCCGTCGGGTGTGGTTGCGGACGAGTGCGGTCCGCTCCCGCATCGTCACCAGCAGTGGGGTCGCGAAGAAAATCGACGAGTACGTGCCGACCAGGATGCCAACCAACTGCACCAAAGCCAGGTCCTTGAGCGTGCCGACACCCAGAATCCAGACCGCGACGACAATCAGTGACAGCACCGGCATGCTCGAGATCAGGCTGGTGTTGATCGATCGCATGAAGGTCTGGTTGATGGCGAGGTTGGCCTGCTCGGCGAAGGTTCTTCGGGTGGTGTGTTCGAAACCCTTGGTGTTCTCCTCGACCTTGTCGAACACGATCACGGTGTCGTAAAGCGAGAATCCGAGGATGGTGAGCAGGCCGATCACCGTCGCCGGCGTCACTTCGAAGCCCACCAGCGAGTAGACCCCGGCGGTGGTGAGCAGGTCGAAGCCCAGTGCCGCCAGGGCCGCCAGCGCCATGTACTTCTCGTAGCGCAGCGTGATGTAGATGGTGACCAGCACGAGGAAGACCGCGAGCGCGATCAGTGCCTTCTTGGTGATCTGACCACCCCAGGTCTCCGACACCGCCGAATCGCTGATCGCCTGTTTACTCGGCTTCCCGTCCTCGCCCCTGGGCTGGAACCTGGTGAATAGTGCCTCGCGAAGCTTGGCGGTCTGATCGTTGGTGAGGGCCTCCGACCGGATCTGCACGGTGGACGTCGATCCGTTGCCGACTATCACCACCGACTCTGCGTTCTTACCGATGGTCTGGGCGAAGGTCTCCTCGACCTGGCTGATGCTGGCTTCCCCGTCCGACCCGCTTCGGGGGAAAGACATCTTGGTTCCGCCCTGGAAGTCGATGCCAAAGGTGAAGCCGCGCAACACAATACTGGCGATCGCAATTCCGACGATCAGGAAGCTGATGCCGAACCACAGCTTGCGGCGGCCGACCACCTCGAACGCACCGGTTCCGGTGTAGAGCCGGGTGAAGAACCCGTGCCGGGGAACCCGTCCCGCCGCACCGAGTTCGACCGCAGTGGTCTCGATGTCGTCGATCTCGATGTCGTCGGTCTCCAGATCGATATCGGTGGTCTCGATCACCTCGGACACGTCGACGTCATCATCGTTATCGGTCATCGGGTTATCGGTCATCGGACTATCCCCGTCCCGTCGCAGCGACTGTGTCCGACTGCCCGGCCGCCCGACGCTCCCGGGCGATCTGCTGTACCGCGCCGAGACCGTTGAATGCGGGCTTGGCCATGGTGGCCGACTTCGAGGCCAGGTACACGAGCGGCCAGGTGACCAGGAACACCACGACGACGTCGAGGATCGTGGTCAGGCCGAGGGTGAAGGCGAATCCCTTCACCTGTCCGACTGCCAGGAAGTACAGCACCGCAGCGGCCAGGAAGCTCACCGCGTTGCCGGACAGGATCGTCTTGCGCGCCCGGGCCCAGCCTCGTGGCACCGCCGATCGGAAGGATCGGCCCTCGCGGATCTCATCCTTGATGCGTTCGAAGAACACCACGAACGAGTCGGCGGTGGTACCGATGCCGATGATCAGACCGGCGATGCCGGCCAGGTCCAGGGTGTAGTTGATGTAGCGGCCGAGCAGCACCAGGATGGCGAACACCATGGCTCCGGAGGCCACCAGTGACAGCGCGGTGAGCAGACCCAGCACCCGGTAGTAGAGCAGCGAGTACACCAACACCATGGCAAGGCCTATCGCACCGGCGATCAACCCGGCCCGCAGAGACGTCAATCCCAGTGTGGCCGAGACCGTTTCGGCTTCCGACGATTCGAAGGACAGCGGAAGCGAGCCGTACTTGAGGACGTTGGCCAACTGCTTGGAACTGTCCACGGTGAACGGTGGATCGCCGCCGCTGATCTGGGTGCGCCCACCGGGGATGGCCTCCCGGATCTGGGGTGCGCTCACCACCTGGGAGTCGAGCGTGAAGGCGGTCTGGGTGCCGATGTTCGCGGCGGTGAAATCACCCCACGTGGTGGCGGCGTCGTCTTTGAACTCAAGGTCCACGACATAAGCCCCACTCTGCTGATCGAAGCCGGACGTGGCGTCCTTGATCTGATCTCCACTGATGATCGACTTGTCGAGGATGTAGATGTACTTGTGATCCTGCGAGCACGTCACCAGTGGTAGTTGCGGGTCGTCGTTGCCGGCCAGGATGTCTTCCTGGTCGCAGCGTCCGGCCATGTATTGCACGGAGATCAGCAGCAGATTCTGGTTGTTGCTCTGCCGCAGTTCCTTCTCGAACTTGATCCGCGCGGCCAGGTCTTGGCGCGGGTCCGGCGGTCCGGGTGGCGGTGCCGGGGCACCCGGTGTCGCCGGGGCCGATGACTGGCCGGGCGCCGGGGAGGGCGTCGGTGCCGGAGACGATGCCGGCGGGGATGTTGCCGGGGCCGAAGGGGACGTTGATTCCGTCGATGGCACCGCCGGAGGCGTCGGCTCAAGCGGGTACGGGCGTGGCTGCGGTGCGGGACTGGCCGGGGCGGGCGCCGGCGGCGGACTCGGTGGAACCGGCGCCGCACCCGGTGGTGCTGCGGGAGCGCCGGGTGCGCCCGGAGGCTGTGGCGCGCCAGGCGGTGCCCCGGGTGCGCCAGGCGCACCATCGGGTTTCTTGTTGACCGCCTCGACCGGAATCGGTTGGCCGATCACCGGGCGGACGAACAACCGGGCGGTCTGGCCGAGGTTGCGTGCTTCATTGCCGTCATTGCCGGGGACGGTGATGACGAGGTTGTCACCGTCGATCACCACCTCCGATCCCGAGACTCCGAGGCCGTTGACGCGGGAGCTGATGATCTGCAGGGCCTGGTCGAGCGCATCCCGGGTGGGCTTCGAGCCGTCCGGGGTGCGCGCGGTCAGGGTGACCCGGGTGCCGCCCTGCAGGTCGATTCCGAGTTTGGGCTTGGCCTCCTTGTTACCGGTCAGGAATACCAGCAGGTAGAGGCCGACCAGGGCGACCAGGAACACCGACAGGTAGCGGTACGGATGCACCGGCGACGAAGACGATGCCACGTTGTTGATTCTCCTAGTCGTATGCCGCGTTACCGGCGCGAAGCCGCCTGGCGGTGGTCTGCGCTCCCCGCAAAGGGTACGGGTCGCGGCGGGCGGTCAGTCTCAGGACAGGCGGTCGGCGTCGTTCTCGGTCACTTCGTAGGTCCGGTTGCCGGCACCCGCCTCGCCATCCTGCGGCAGATCCGAGGCGATGCGGTTGCGGACCGCCAGTTTCATCCAGCGCGTCACCACGCCCGGTGCAATCTCCAGGTCCACGGTGTCCTCGCCGATACCCGCGATCGTTGCCTGCAGACCTGACGTCGTATTCACCCGATCCCCGATGCGCAGCGATTGCTGCAGGTCGACGGTGGCCTGCATGGCCTTGCGCTGGCGCCGCGAGGCGAAGAACATGAACGCACCCATGATGATGATCAGGGGCAGGAAACCAAGCAGTTGCTCCATCGCGGCGTCTCTTTCGGTTCGTCGATCCGGGACCGCCGATCACGGGCCCGCGCCTGACAAGTGTGCCATTGGACGAGGCGGGACCGCATTGCCCTGGCCGCAAACAGGACCGAGGATGGCCCGATGGACCTGATCGAGGCGTTGCGGACCACCGGCACAGTGCGCGAGTTCACCGATGACCCGGTGCCCGACGAGGTGCTGGCGCGGGTTCTCGATACCGCCCGCTTCGCGCCCAGTGGCGCCAACGCCCAGGCCTGGCACGTCGTTGTGGTGAAGGATCCCGACACCAGGACGCGGCTTCGCGACCTCTACCTGCCCGGCTGGCACGACTATCTCGCGATGGGCGCCGCCGGTCTGCGCCCGTGGGCACCGGGTAATGACCGCGCCGCCGAGCAGGCTGCCGTGGCGGCAGCGCCGGAGGGTGTGGCCGCCGCGGCCGCCCAGGGGTTCGCCGCGGATCTCGACCGGGTACCGGTACTGCTAATGATCTTCGCCGACCTGACGAAACTGGCCGCGGTCGACCGCGACCTGGACCGCTACTCCTTCGCCGGCGGCGCCTCCATCTACCCCTTCGGCTGGAACATCCTGCTGGCCGCCCGCGCCGAAGGGCTTGCTGGTGTGCTCACCACGATGCTGATCCGCGAGGAGGACGCGGTGAAGGGATTGCTCGGCGCGCCGGAGCAGTGGGCGTTGGCCGCGGGGATCGCGCTGGGCCATCCGGTGCGCCAGCCCCGACGCCTTCGCCGCGCGCCGGTCGAATCCTTCACGACGGTGGACCGCGTCGACGGCGGGCCATTGTGATCTGCGCCCTGACGTGTTGTCCGGCCGGGATTTCAGTTGCGTCGCGTTGTCGGCCGACTACTCTCTGATAACAGGGAAAGTCAGGAGAACACCGTGAGCACCATGGAACTCGGCACCGTCGAGCAGAGCCGCAAACTCGTCACCGCGATCCCCGGACCGGTCTCCACCGCACTGGGTAAGCGCCGGGTGGCCGCGGTCTCCCGCGGCGTCGGCGTCACCATGCCGGTATTCGTCGCGCGCGCCTCCGGCGGCATCATCGAGGACGTCGACGGCAACCGGTTCATCGACCTGGGTTCAGGTATCGCCGTCACCACGATCGGCAACTCCTCGCCGCGGGTGGTCGACGCGGTCCGCGAGCAGGTGGCCGACTTCACCCACACCTGTTTCATGGTGACGCCCTACGAGAAGTACATCGCCGTCGCCGAACACCTCAACCGGCTCACCCCGGGGTCAGGCGAAAAGCGCACGGCACTGTTCAACTCCGGTGCCGAGGCGGTCGAGAACGCCGTCAAGATCGCACGCTCCTACACCGGCCGGTCCGCGGTGGTCGCGTTCGACCACGCCTATCACGGCCGGACCAACCTGACGATGGGGCTGACCGCGAAGTCGATGCCGTACAAGAGCGGTTTCGGTCCGTTCGCGCCCGAGATCTATCGCGCCCCGATGTCCTACCCCTACCGCGACGGCCTGATCGACAAGGAGTGGGCCACCAACGGCGAACTGGCTGCCGAGCGCGCGTTGACGGTGATCGACAAGCAGATCGGCGCGGCAAACCTGGCGGCCGTGATCATCGAGCCGATCCAGGGCGAGGGCGGATTCATCGTTCCCGCACCGGGATTCATGCCCGCGTTGCGTGCCTGGTGTGCCGACAACAACGTGGTGTTCATCGCCGATGAGGTGCAGAGCGGTTTCGCCCGCACCGGTGCGATGTTCGCCTGCGAGGACGAAGGCATCGAACCCGACCTGATCATCACCGCCAAGGGCATCGCCGACGGCCTGCCGCTGTCGGCGGTGACCGGTAAGGCCGAGATGATGGATGCGCCTCATGTCAGCGGACTGGGCGGAACCTACGGCGGCAATCCCCTTGCGTGCGCCGCGGCACTGGCCACCATCGAGACCATCGAACTCGACGGCATGCTGGATCGCGCCAAGCGGATCGAGAAGCTTATGAAGGACAAGCTGAACCGGATGCAGGCCGACGATGACAGGATCGGTGACGTTCGCGGACGCGGCGCGATGATCGCCATCGAGTTGGTGAAATCCGGCACGGCTGAACCCGATCCGGATCTGACCAAGGCGCTGACCACGCTCGCGCACGCCCAAGGGGTGCTGGTGCTGAGCTGCGGCACGTTCGGCAACGTTCTGCGGTTCCTGCCGCCGCTGACGATCAGCGATGAGTTACTGCTCGAGGGCCTCGACGTTCTTGCGGAGATCCTCGCCGGGATCTGAGGGCGTCCGCGGGGTGACAATCGTTGCCAACATGGCACGTCAGTCTCGTCTCGACAGACACAGAGCGTCCCACTTGGTGGATTGTGTTTGCCGAGAATCTCTTTCGGCGGATATCAGCACCCGATCGGTGCCGCTACCGGGCGAGATTACGTAATTTCACGGATTGCTGCGGGGGTGGTTGTCCACTAGTCTGCGGCCAATGGCACCGCTGAGGAGACTTCTGACCTCAGCGCTTTCGGCCGTGGCCGCTATCGCGATTGCCGTAACGGGATGCCCTATTCCGGCCGCAGCCGACGACGACCCCGTGCCGGTTGGACCCTTGCCGGTTGGCCCCCCGCCGGCCGGGCCCGTCCTGGCGCTGGCCGATATAGGTGCCCTTGCGCCGCTGTCCTTCTTCACTAACCACGGAAAGGCCGGACTGATCTTTCCGGTGCCGCCGGGATTAGTCCCGGAGGCGCTGACTGCGACGGTGGAGCTCCCGGCGGATATCGGGATCGGAACCGTGACGGTGAGCCAGGATGATCGCACCATCACGCGGGTAGCACTGCCCGCGACGGATATGGCGCCGATCTCGATTCCGTTGGCGGGAGCCGAGATCGTCGACAACTCGGTGACGCTTCAACTGCGGACCGACCTGTCACCGCCTGAGGGCCGCTGCCCGGACCTGGCCAACCCGGTGCGGCTCACCAACGGCGCGGTGGCCTTCGCCGGGGTCGAGAGTCCGCCCAGTACCATCGCAGACTTCCTGCCGCCGGTGCTACGCAAGTTGACCATCGCGATCCCGGCAACGCCGACCATGGCCGAATCCGATGCGGCGATCCGACTTTCGGCAGCGGTCGTGGCGCACTACGGTGCTCAACCCACCATCGTCGAGGTCGTTCCGACGGAGCCCGCCCCGCCGCCGTCGTTGCCCTTCGAACGACAGATCGTCATCGCGCAAGGCCCCGCGGCGGGCCTTGCGCTGCAGCCCGGCGTCGATCCCATCCCGCGGCTGCGCATCTCGGGCTCAGACAACGACCTGACCAACCAGGCCCGCCTGCTGTCGGCAGACGTCTCCCGGTTGGCCATCAGCTCCGAAGCAGTCGCCGGACCGCTCACAACCAGTCCGCAGCTGCCTGGCGACGTCACCACGTTGACGGCACTCGGCCAGGCGGGGGCCTCCGCGGTCGCCCTGAGTCCGCGGGTGTCGATCGGCGTCGACCAGACGAGGCTGGGACGCGCCGCCCACTCGGTCCGCCTGCAACTGAAAGGGTCCTACACCCCGATCCCCGCCAGTGTCAGCGCACGATTGGTCGCGAACATCGGCGACGAGACCATCGCGCAGTGGCCCACCGATGCCACCGGGGCGATCGACCGATGGGTGAGCATCCCCGATCGATTGTTGCGGCGCTACACCACTGTTGATTTCGCGTTGAACGTCGCCGGCAACGTCGGCCGGTGCGACGAGTTCCTGCCGTTAACGCTGACCGTCGACGGAGACAGCGTGGTGCAGAGCGAGCCCGCGGTTCCGCCGCTGCCAGGAGGATTTCAGTCGCTGCCGCAAGCATTGATGCCCAGGGTGGAGATCGGAATCGGCGCCGATGCGTTCGCCGACACCGTCCGTGCCGCCGCGATCGTCGTCGGCCTGCAACGGATGGTGGCACTGCCGCTGTACACCGTTGCTACCGAACTCCAGAAGGCGATCGACAGCCCCAACCCGGCCATTCTCATTGCGGCTGACGGCTGGAACCATCCGGAGATTCCCCTGCCGCTGAGTGCCACCGACAGCAGTGTGACGCTCCAGGCCACAGACGAGTCGGGAGCACCGACCACGCTCACCCTCAATCCGACTCTGCGCTACGGCTCGCTGCAGACCTTTTTCGAAGGGGGGCGATCAGTGCTCGTCGCAACCTCGAATGCTGCCCCGGGCGAACTCGATGAACTCCTTCGCTGGCTGGGCGCCGACGGGCGCCGGTGGCCCCGGCTCGATGGGACCGTGTTGATCGCCGCACCGGGCCGGCAGCCCGTCACGGTGCGTCCGCAGTCGGGGACTTCTGATACAGCGACCGAACCGGGAGATACCGAGAACGTGTGGTGGGCCGTCGCGGGCGTCACCGCAGCCGCTCTGATCGGGTACGCGTTCATTTGGCGACAATCCCGCCGCGCCACTTCCGAACGCTGACGATGACGACGGTCGCACCCCCACCGGCTTCCCCGCGAACCCTAGCGAGACGGTTCGGGATGCATAAGCCGGTTCTCAGAACGGCGTTGCGGTGCTCTTTCATCGCGGCAGCAACCCTGCTGGCTTTCCACGAGTCGCTGCAGAGCCTGGTCGCCACCACTCGCGCCGGTGGCCTCATCGGCTACTACTGGCTCATGCTGCTGGCCGTGGCGTTCGCCGCCGTGGCCGTCGCACGGCGGCAACCAGTCGAATTACCCATCTATGACCGCCAGACGGACATCATCGTCGGCGGTCTGGTGTTTGTCCTGGCGATTCTGGTGCAAGGTGTTCTGCTCGAACGGTATTCGCTGTATTTTCTTCTGCTACGCATCGATCTGTTCGCAATGGGCGCATTCGTCCTGGGTGCCAGCATCGTGCTGTTCGGTCTTCGGCCGGTGTCCCGATTCGCCTGGGTGTGGGCGCTGCCGCTGTTGATGGTGCCACTGGCGTATCAGATCACCGTCATCCTCCTCGGTGGCACCAGGGCGGCCGCGGGTGCGGCCGCCGTGCTGATCGCCGCAGCCGCCACCGCTATCGCCGTCGGGCGCACGCGGCGGCGGGCGGCCATCGGTGCGGTCAGCACGTTGGGGATCGGGTTGGCATTCCTGGCCGTCATGGCGGTCTCCATGCCGAATGCGGCGCGGCTGGCTTTCCAGATGGGTCCCGCGACGCTGTCGATGTTCATCGTCGCTGGCAGTCTCTACCTGCACGCCCGCCGCGGTCGACCCAAACGTATTCTCGAGCGCACGATCCGGCCGTTGACGACCCGGCAGGTGTGGGCCGGTATTGCGCTGACACTGGCGGCGGCGGCGGCACTGTCGTTGGTGCACCTGCCCAAGCCTGGAATCGCCCCGACATGGGTCAGAGCAATGACGTTCGGCCAGCCGCTGACCGCACCGGCCGGGTGGCACGTCAACGCGGAACGCGAGTATGCCTGGGTCAGGCGCTTTCATGGTCAACGGGCCGTTCTGATCCGCCAACGGATAGTCGCCGACACCGCTGATCCGCGGTGGGACACCCTGGGCCGGCCACGCACCGTCATGGTCGATACGACGAGCACCTGGCGACCGATCTCCCTGGAGACGTTCCCGGCCACTATCCCCTACGACGAATCATCCAGCAGGATCAGCAACCCGCGCCTCATCGACCTTGGGCATGGAATTACCGGCGCGCTGGTCAACGCGGTCAACGACAAGCTGTTCCTGAGCTACGACATTCTCATCTGGACATGGCGCAACCAGGACTCCGCCCAGCGGGTAATGCTCATCTCGGTCGACAATCATGATGCGGACGCACAGTTCCCCGAACCCAGTGGCGGATTCGGGGCAACACTGCGCACCATGCTCGACGTTCTGTTTCGGGGCAGCACCGTGACCTCGGATCGTGACCCCGCCTTCAAAGATGCCGGCCTGCTGACCGAGTTTGGCCGCGCGCTAGTCGATACTCAACTACAACAGGCGGGGCAATCGCAGTGAGCGCCCGGCCCGGGTTCGACCTCGACAACCTGACGCCCGACCAGCAGCAGCGCGCCCTCGACCGCGCCGTCAATGGTCTGCGCGCCGACGACCCGCTGCGCTCGGCCGCCGTTTCTGCGGTGGGCTGGCAGCGCGCAGCGCTATGGACACTACTCGTCATGATTTTTGCATTCGTCATCTGGAAACCACTGCAGACGGCAATCGCACTGCTCGGATTGTGCACTCTTGCTTACGTTTTCACGATGGCCGACCGGGTGCTCATCTTCCGGCGCGGGTTGGCGACCCGACCAATCGGCATCTCCGATGAGGAAGCGCTCAGCCTGTCTGACGATCAACTCCCTGCTTACACGATCCTGGTGCCGGCCTACAACGAGCCCGAGGTGGTTGCCGACCTGATTGAGGCGATGGCACAGCTGGACTACCCGGCCGACAAGTTGCAGATTCTGCTGCTGCTCGAAGCTGACGACGAGGTCACCATCAACGCCGCGCGGCCATGCATCACCTCGGAGAGCATCACCACCCTGCTGGTGCCGCCGGCCGAGCCGCGCACCAAACCGAAGGCCTGCAACTACGGATTGGAATTCGCCACCGGCGACATCGTCACCATCTACGACGCGGAGGATCTCCCGGAGCCCCTGCAGTTGCGCCGCGTAGTCGCTGCGTTCCGGAAACTCCCGGACAACATCGCCTGCATCCAGGCCAAACTGGCCTATCACAACGGCGGCCAGAACCTCCTGACCGGATGGTTCACCGCGGAATACGGACTGTGGTTCGGCTACCTATTACCCGGCATGATGGGCACCTCGGCCCCGATTCCGTTGGGCGGCACATCAAATCA
>JBAXIR010000013.1:0-28107 GCA_037138275.1 Mycobacteriaceae bacterium
CGGCAGTCCGACCGCAGCCGACTCCGCCGGCAGGGCGTCGACGCCCAGTGCCCCAAGCACGGCGGCATCAGCCAGGTGCGGTCCAATCAGCGACAGCACCGCCAGATCGGCGGCGGCGGGTTGGACGTCGGACCAGAAGACCATTTTCTTGAGATAGGCCAGCAGTGGTTCGCCCCGCCACGGCTCGGTATCCAGGTAGGTGACCTCGGCCAGTTCGGTCTGCTGCCACTGATCCTCCACCCGACCCTGGCCGTCCAGGCTGAGGTTCTCGGTGCACGCACCATCGCCCAGGTCGGCGACGTGCTGTGTGCAGATCGAATGCAGCCAACTGCGCCGGTCGCCACCGGTGAGGGTGATCACCGACCGGTGCGATCTGTCCACCACGATCGCGGACTGCTGGGCGGCGCGTTGTTCCCCGAGTGGATCACCGAAGTGCCAGACCGCCCCGACGTCGGGGGAGTGTGCTGGTGCGGGAACGGCGGACACACCTAAACCCTACGGGCAGCCACTAGGCTCGTGTCCCATGTCCGGCCAGCCTTCGGTACTTGTCACCGGCGTCGGCGAGATCCGCGATCCGGCTCAGCCACTGCTGTTCGCCGACGATCTGGCCGCGGTGCGCGGCGACGGCATTTTCGAGACCCTGTTGGTGCGCGGTGGTGCAGCCTGTCTGGTGGAGGCGCACCTGCGCCGGCTGACCTCCTCGGCGGCGATGCTGGGACTTCCGGAGCCTGATCTGGCCGCATGGCGCCGTGCCATCGATATCGCCGTGGGTCACTGGGCATCGCAGACAGCCGCCGACGGTGCGCTGCGACTGGTGTACAGCCGCGGTCGGGAGGTCGGTTCGGATCCGACCGCCTACCTGATGATCAACCCGGTGGCATCCCGCGCGGCGCAGGCCCGTCGCGACGGGGTGTCGGCGCTGCTGCTGGAGCGCGGACTTCCGGCCGCCGGGGTGGATGCGATGCCGTGGCTACTGGCCGGCGCCAAGACCCTGTCGTATGCGGTGAACATGGCTGCATTACGGCACGCGGCCGGCCGCGGCGCTGACGAGGTGATCTTTGTCAGCTCCGATGGTCTCATCCTGGAAGGTCCGCGTTCGACGGTGGTGATCGCCATGGCCGGCGCCGACGGGCGGCCCTGTCTGCTCACCCCGCCGCCGTGGTACCCGATCCTGCGCGGCACCACCCAGCAGGCGCTGTTCGAGATCGCCCGCACGCGCGGGTACGACTGCGATTATCAGGCGTTGCGGCCCGCCGATCTGCATGCGGCGCAAGGGGTTTGGCTGGTCTCAAGCATCACCCTGGCCGCCCGGGTACACACCTTGGACGGCCGCGCGCTGCCGCCGGCGGCGCTGGCCACCGAGGTGGCCGACCTTGTCGAGGCCGCGGTAGTCCTGCACCGCTGACCGGGAAAATAATCCTTGGCACTCCTGGTATCGCACGGGTACGGTCGTCGGTACACAAGAAAGGAGGTGGTCCGGATTTTGAGTAGTTCTTCGTGGACATGTGAGGTGGCTGCCCGCTAGCAGCACCAAGTGCCGGAAATCTCCCGCGCTCTGCGCGCGCTGGCGAATTCCAGGCAGCTACCCGGCCCCCGAGCCCCCGGTCCGTCCAACCTGGATACCAAGGCTCGGGGGCCGCTTCATGTCTGCACGTCTGCTAGCCGGCCGGCCCCGGGGCCATCTGCGCGCACGCTGTCATCGCTTGATCCCAGACCGCCTGGTCCACCCCGGCCGGCGGGCCGAGAACCGCTGCGGGCCCGGCACTTTCAGGAACTCCATGAGCGTGCAGACAGTCGGCAAGGTTGCCGTGCGACGACGGCGAAGGCGACTCGGGAGCGCTCGGCTCGGCCGCCCTCGACGAGCATCCCGCGATCAGCAGCACTGAACCGACCAATGCCAGGAACCGGGTGCGCATCACCCGACGTGTCTCGTCAGCCGGGCCGACAGGTGCGGAACCAGCCCGCCGTCGGCATCGACCCGTTCCTCGACGTAGGCGAGGTCGCCGCCGTCGACGATGCCGTACAACCGTTTGGCGCCGCCGACCAGCACGCCGGACCGGCTGCGGGCGAGTGCGTCGGTCACCAGTTCCCAGGACGACTGGCTGTGCGGGTGGCCGTAGAACAGTTCGACGTATCCGGCGGAGTGGGCCAGTAGTAATTCGATTGCCTGCGACTCGGCGGGGTCGTGCGGGTCGTCGACGAACCGCCAGAACCCGGTTTCGCGCAGATGGGGGCTGTGGTACTCGCCGGCCTCGTCGAGGCGCCAGGATCGGGCCTCCCAGTTGAGGAAGTCGCCGCCGTCGTGGGAGACGATGATCTGCTGGCCGAACCGGTAGTCGCCGTGTGCGCTGTGGCCCTTGCCTTCTCCCCGCCACACGCCGACGAGGGGGAGCAACGCCAGCAGGGCGTCGTGCAGATCGGCTCCCAGGCGCAGGTTCGCGGTATCGGCGATCGGCAGGTCGTCGAAGACCGGGATATTGCGGCCGGCGGTCTGCTTGGCGCGTTCGGCAGCGGCGGCGACAGCGCGATCAGCGCTGCCCGCGATGTCCCCCTCGCTCACGACTCGTCTGTGATAAGTCGGTACACCGCGTAGAGCGCGAACCAGGTGATGACGACCGACGCGATAACCAGCAGAATCTCGAAGAAGAGCACCACGGCGCAGAGTCTATCGTTGCTTCGTGAGTCGCGCGCGCGACCTCAGGCGACTTTGACGTCGACTTCGTGGATACCCGCGCCGGACGGTGCCACGGTGCTGTCCCCGTTGCCCACCCGCGACAGCGCACGAACCGTCCAGGTTCCCGGTGCCGCGAAGAACCGGAAGTCACCTGTGGCCGACGCGACCACCTCGGCGGTGAACTCCTGCGAGGCGTCGAGCAGGCGCACGAAGGCACCGCCGACGGTCTGGCCCGAGCCGTCGACGACCCGGCCGGTGATCACCGTTTCCTTCTCCAGATCGACACCTGCAGGCAGGGCCTGTCCTTGTTTAGGTGCAGCGCACATCATCAACTCCCCAACTCGATAGGGGCCCCCACCAGGGAGCCGTATTCGGTCCAACTGCCGTCGTAGTTCTTCACGTTGCGATGCCCCAGTAACTCCTGCAGCACGAACCAGGTGTGCGAGGAACGCTCACCGATGCGGCAGTACGCGATGGTCTCCCTGTCGCCGTCGAGGCCGGCCGCCGCGTACAGCGCCGCCAGTTGCTCGTCGGACTTGAAGGTGCCGTCCTCGTTGGCGGCCTTGCTCCACGGAACGTTGATGGCGCCGGGGATGTGGCCGGGCCGTTGGCTCTGCTCCTGCGGCAGGTGCGCGGGCGCCAGGATCTTGCCGGAGAACTCATCCGGCGAGCGGACGTCGACGAGATTCTTGGTGCCGATCGCGGCGATCACCTCATCGCGGAACGCGCGGATGCTGGTATCAGGAGGGGAGGCGGTGTAGCTGGTTGCCGGCCGTGTGACGGCGTCGGTGGACAGTGCGCGTCCATCGAGTTCCCACTTCTTGCGGCCGCCGTCAAGCAACTTGACGTCACCGTGGCCATACAGTGTGAAGTACCAGTACGCGTACGCGGCGAACCAGTTGTTGTTCCCGCCGTAGAGGATGACGGTGTCGTTGTTGGCGATGCCGCGTTCGCTGAGTAGTTTCGAAAACTGTTGGGCGTCAACGAAATCGCGCTTCACCGGGTCCTGGAGGTCGGTCTTCCAATCCAGGCGAACAGCGCCGGTGATATGACCGGTTTCGTAGGCGCTGGTGTCCTCGTCGACCTCGACGAAGACGACATGGGGGGTGTTGAGATTATTCTCGGCCCAGTCGGTGGAGACCAGCACGTCGGAGCGAGCCATGCAGGGGTTCCTTTCGATATCGATCAGGCGGCCGGGGTGTGGCGCAGACGAACGGCCAACGGATAGAGCATGCAGCCCAGGCAGATACCGAAGGCCGCGTTCAGGAAGGCCGCGGCAAGGGCGAAAGCCGTCGCGGTCACACCGAGCAATGGGGCGTCGAATGCGAACCCGGCGATGCCGGCGACCGCGAATGCCAGACCGACGAGTTGGGCGAACTTCAGCGGCGCAACCGGTTCCCGCTCGGTGACCGGACCCAGTCGCGGCGCCACCGCAGTAGCGAAGATCCGTCCGTAGGGGTGCCGCCGGGGGCCGCCGATCGCGCCAGCGGCGAAGACGCCGGCCTGTGCGGCCAGGATGGCGGCGGCGGCGGTGGTGCTGAGCGCTGAGACCACGAGCGCCAGCAGCAGGACGGCGGTGGTGACCCAGGCGGCGAACCGGGGTCCGCGTACGTCCACCTGATCGGCGGTGGCGCGACTGGTTGTGTCGCGCTGCGAGGTGGTGATCGACATGGTTGGGGCTCCTGTTGCTGGGTCGGGGTTGAACTGGCAAACCGCCGGGTTTCTGCCGGAGAGGCGCGACGAACGCGAGAACTTGACGCGGCTACTCAGCAGCTACAGCAACAACAGCAACAACCCGCGGTGCGGCACAGATCTACTGCGCGGCGTTTCGTGAGCATGAGCTCAAAGCGGGTTGACACGGTAGTGATAGTACTCAATGACGGGGTGCTCAGGTCAACAGGGGTCGCAGGGCCGCTTCGAGATCAGCGTGTTTGGGAACGCCGGCTGACCGGTATCGCTGCCGACCCTCGGCGTCGAAGATGAACGTGGTCGGCAACGACAGCACCGAGAGTGCGCGGGCGGCGTCCGGATGGGCATCCATGTCAATCTCGACGTGGGCAACCCCCGGCAGGTCGGCGCAGACCTGGTCGATCACGCGGCGCACCGCGGCGCAAGGGCCGCACCACACCGCGGTGAAGTGCACGAGGGTCGGCGCGGTGGGTGAAAGTCCCAGGCCGGCGGTGTCGACATCGGCTACGACCGGGGTCTCGCGCAACATGCCGGAACGCCGGTTGTGCAGTAGGCCCGCCGTGGCGGCAAGTCCCAGTGCGGCGGCGATGGCCGCCCCGGCCGTGACGGCAGCACTCATGTCTGTGTGACACCACTCAATGTCTGCGTGAAACCGCTCATGTCTGTTTAAAACCCCCAAGCCGGACCGTTATTTCCTCGGCGATGCCTTCGATGATGATGTCCGATCCGCGGGCACCCTCGGCCGTCGGAGGTATTCCGAATGGCAGTTTCTGTCCCGGCAGGGTGCCGGCGAAGGCACCCAGAACGGCGGTCCGCTTGTCCGCAGGCACCGGCTGGTCGGCGGTATTCGGCCCGGTCACCACACCGGTGGGGGTGAAGACAAGGGTGGTCTGGCCGGGGCCTGCGATGGACAGATCGACGGTGACGCTGACCAGCTTGTCGAACCCGGCCTTGGCCGGGGTCCCGGTGAATACCAGGCCTTTACTGCCGGAGATTCCGGATTCGGTTGTGCCGCCGGTCGAGTCGTTGGTGTCTTCCGCGGGCGCCTCAACTCTGAGGTCCTTGATCCCGATGTACGCACCCAGGTGGCGGGAGTCGATGATGATCCGGCTCTCGAGCTTGCCCACCGGGAGATCCGCGCTCGGTCGTATCAGCCAGGATGTCTGCCGAAGGTCGATATCGTGCATCGTCGCCTCAAGTGTGACTTTCCCCACCACCGGATGATCGACGCTGCCGGCTTTGATCTCCAGCTCGCGGTAGTTGCGCTCGGCGGCCTGAGGAATGAACGGGAAACCCAGAATCGCCACCCACGGATCGAACGGCAGGCCGGTGGCGCTTCGAAGATTGCGGGACAGCTGGTACTCCGCATAGATCGCGGCGCCGGTGTCCGCGCCGGCTGCGGCCAACACGACCGCGAGCACCGAGGCCCCCGCGACAGTCAGCACCTTGCGCACCCGCACATTCTCGCCTACCGCCGTCCACACCGTCCGAATCGGTGTAACAGCAGGTCGCAGGTTAGAGTGGCACCGAAACCAGGAGACTCCGTTGGACCTGCTACTGCTGACTGCCGACCCGAATCCTGATTCGGTGCTGCCCTCGTTGGCGCTGTTGCCGCACAATGTGCGCTGCGCACCCACCGAGGTGTCGTCGCTGCTGGAGGCGGGATCGGCCGATATCGCGCTGGTTGACGCCCGCACCGATCTGGCTGCCGCGCGAGGGCTATGCCGGCTGCTGGGTTCCACCGGGGCCTCGGTTCCGGTGATCGCGGTAGTCAACGAGGGCGGCCTGGTTGCGGTGAACACCGACTGGGGTATCGACGAAATCCTGCTGCCGGGCACCGGTCCCGCTGAGATCGACGCCAGGCTTCGACTCCTGGTCGGCCGCCGCGGCGGGCAGGCTAACCAGGAGAGCGTGGGCAAGGTCAGCCTGGGCGAACTGATCATCGACGAGGGCACTTACACGGCACGGTTGCGGGGTCGCCCACTTGACCTGACCTACAAGGAATTCGAGCTGCTGAAGTACCTCGCGCAGCATGCCGGCCGAGTGTTCACCCGGGCGCAGTTGCTGCAGGAGGTGTGGGGCTACGACTTCTTCGGCGGTACCCGCACGGTCGACGTGCACGTGCGGCGGTTGCGGGCCAAGCTCGGACCCGAGCACGAGGCGCTGATCGGCACGGTTCGCAATGTGGGCTATAAGGCGGTCCGACCGGCGCGTGGGCGACCGGTCTCCACCGACAATGACGCCGCAGACCTTGACAGCGCCGGCGACGAGGCGGTCCATGGCGCGCACATGGGTGCCATGTCGCATGCACTGCCCGGCCAGTGACCGCGGCGCCGTGGCGCTCCGAACTGGCCGCGCCTGAGCAGGACGCCGTTCGCGACCTGGTCGCGGTTGCAAGTGCCGCCGACGGCATAGATCCGGTGGGCGAGCAGGTACTCCGGGAACTCGCCGGGCAGCGAACTCACCACATCCTGTTCACCGATCCACGCGACCCGAACAGGGCCGTCGGTTACCTCAACCTGTCACCCGGCCGCGACGGCGCCGATGCCACTGCAGAGTTGGTGGTGCGCCCGGATGCCCGTCGCCGCGGCATCGGCACTGCCCTGCTGCGCGCGGCGACCGAACGCAGTGCCGGTCGGGTGCGGTTCTGGGCCCATGGCACCCTGCCGGGTGCTCGAGCAGTTGCTGAAGCACTGGAACTGCGGGTCGCACGTGAGTTGATCCAGATGCAGCGCGAGTTGGTGGATATTCCTGAATATGTTGTGCCGCAGGGTATCTCGATCCGAACATATGCGGGTGCCAAAGATCACCCCGAATTGCTGCGGGTCAATAATGCCGCTTTCTCCTGGCACCCCGAGCAGGGTGGCTGGACCGACTCCGACATGGCCGGCCGCGTCGGCGAACCCTGGTTCGACCCGGAAGGTCTCTTCCTGGCATTCGACGAGGCAACCGGGGTGCTGCTGGGATTCCACTGGACGAAAGCGCTCGTCCACCAGGCCGCCGAGGCCACCGGTGAGGTCTATGTAGTCGGCGTCGATCCCGCCGCGCAGGGCCGGGGACTGGGACGGTTGCTGACCCTGATCGGTATTGAGCACCTGGCGCGGCGCCTCGGTCCTGACTCAGCCGTGATGCTCTATGTCGAGTCCGACAATGCCGCTGCGGTGCGGACCTACCAAGCCATTGGATTCACCGTTTCCAGCGTGGACACCGCCTACGCGCCACGCTGACCAACGGCGCTGTTCACCTCGCGTTAACGGCCAAAGCGTCGAGCGGCCGCCCCGGGCCGGATACGTTTTACACACGGGTGTGGGGTGCGGCCCTGACGCTGATTCTGATCGTGGGGGCCCTGAAGGTCCGTTTCGATGCTCGCGATCGAGGACTTGATCGCCGGTCAAGTTCGGCGACACCGGGAATATCTTCTCCAAACCGACCCAGAAATCCACCGAGGATTACATCTCCGGTCGGTTCGGCTGACCGGCGTCAGTAGGTCGCGATCTCTTCCTCGGCCGGCAGATTGCCGGTCACCTGGAAGATGACCCGGCGCGAGATCTCCACGGCGTGGTCGGCGAAACGCTCGTAGAAGCGGCCGAGCAACGTGACGTCCACCGCGGCGGCGACACCATGTTTCCACTCCCGATCCATCATCACGGAGAAAAGATGACGGTGTAGGTCATCCATCGCATCGTCTTCCTCGCGGATCAGCCGCGCCTGATCCGGATCGCGGGACAGCAGAACCTCCCGCGCGCTGTTACCGAGATCGACTGCGATCCGGCCCATCTCGGCGAAGTATCCGTTGACCTCTTCGGGCAGCGTGTGCTGAGGATGGCGCCGACGGGCGATCTTCGCGACGTGCAGTGCCAGCGCACCCATCCGTTCGACGTCGGCGACGATCTGGATGGATCCGACAATGGCACGCAGGTCTCCGGCCACCGGCGCCTGCAGGGCCAGCAGCACGAACGCCGTCTCCTCCGCGCGGGCACTGGCGGCGATGATGTTCTCGTGATCGCCGATCACCTGCTCGGCCAACACCAGATCGGCCTGCAGGAGGGCCTGGGTCGCCCGTTCCATGGCGATACCGGCCATCCGGCACATCTCTGCCAATTGATTGGTGAGCGCGTTCAACTGCTCGTGGTACGCCGTACGCATGGGCCAAGTCTACTGACGACCACCGCCGCGGGTCGCCCGTCAATCTGAACGGCGGATGAATCCCGGCTAGTCGCAGGTGATGTCGGCGCCATTGGTCACGGTGAGATCCGACGGAAGTTTGGTGGGTGTGCTGCTTCCGGCGTGGGTCACCGAGACGGTCAGGGCGGTACCGCTGGCCTGCGGGTACTTCACGCCGGAAAAGTCCGGACCGAGCACCACCTGAACCGTCTCGCCGAGTCCGCTGATCCGCTCGATGTGGGCGCCCGGCAGGGTGGCCGCCACCGTCGCGGCGGACTGCTCGCTGCCCAGCGAGTAGAAGACGGTGGTTTCCGTCACGGTGCTCCAGTCCGAGTAGTAATCAGGCTCGAACGTATTGAATCCGTACAACCCCAGTTCGGTCGTGACGGTGTCGGCCAGGCCGCTCTGCTCGGTGGCGTTGGCGACCTGCACCGTCACGTCACGTGGGTCGGCTGCCACCGCTTTCACGTCTTCAGTGATTGTCTCGGTCGGCTCGGTGGACGTGGTCGAGTCGGTGCTCGGTTCGGTGCTGGTGGACTCAGTACTCGTTGTTTCCGTCGTGCTGGTCGATTCCGTTGCGCTGCTTGTGGTTTCGGAGGTTCCCGTTGTCGCGGATGCCGTGGTCGCGGGCCCCGTCGTCGTGGTCACCGGGCTCAGTGTTTCGTTGTTATCGTTCTCACCGGGCAGCGGCTTGTCCTCGATGATTGCGTCGAAGAGTGCACTGATGTCCTCGGTGCGTGGTTGTTCATTGCCCTCGTAGTCGGCGATCCCGGTGGTCGGCACGGTGACGAAGGTGATTCGGCCGGCGTTGACGCCCTGCAACGATTGCCCGAGGCGGACCAGATCCCGGGTCTGGATGTTGTCGACGTAGCTGTCGTCGATGAAGGTATTGACCACGTCGTCAAGCTTGCTGATATCGAACAGTGTTTCGGTGGAGATCATGGAACGCAGCAGAGATGACAGGAAAAGCTGCTGCCGTTTGATCCGGCCGTAGTCGCCGTTGTCTTCGGTGGCGATGGACCTGGCGCGGACATAGTTCAGGGCGGTCGGACCGTCGAGTTTCTGCCGTCCGGCAGTGGCCAGAACGGTGCCCAGTTCGGCGTCTTCCAGTGGCGTCGTGCTGCACACCTCGACCCCGCCGAGGGCGTCGACCATGGCGGAGAATCCGGCGAAGTCGACCGCCATGAAGCGGTTGATCGCAAGCCCGGAGATCTTCTGGATCACCTTCACCAGACATTTCGGCCCGCCCAGGGCGTAGGCCGAGTTGAGTTTGGTTTCGGTCAGGCGCTCGTTGTCGCTCCACTCGTCGGTGTTCTGGTCGTAGACCGGACCGTACTTTCCGGTTTCCGGATCCCACGCCTGACAGTTCATCGGTGCGATGGCGAGGTCGCGGGGGAAGGAGACGGCGACAACGCGATTACGGTTCGCCGGGATGTTCACCAGCATGATGGTGTCCGATCGGGCGCCTTGGGCAACGCTGGTGTCGCCGGCCCCCATTTCACCGTTCACGCCGATTCGGCTGTCCACGCCGATGATGAGGAAGTTCTCGTCGCCGTTCTGGGCATTGCGGTCGCGGATGTCGCTGGAGTTGGGGTCCAGTGCGGCAATGGTGTTGAGCAGTTTGTTCTTAGCGCTCTGCCACTGCCACGCCGCGCCGGTGACCGCCAGCGCGGACACTGCAATGAGCACGGCGGCGGTCCGGGCGGCGAGCAGTGCGCGCCGGTGCGGTCGGTCCGGAGTGGTTCGGGTTGTCCTGGCTGCCGCCGGGTTCGGATTGGCGGCCAATGGGCGGCGCGCACGCGCCAGGCCCGCGAGGTCGGGTATCTCGTCGGCGATCGCCGCCACCGGCAGCGGCACAGTGGCATCGGCGTCCGACGGTGCTTGCGCGTCGGCGCTGCGCCGGGTCACTGGCGCGACCCGGGGGTCGCCGGTGACTTTGGCGATCAGGTCGGCGACCGCAACGCCTTCGGTGTGGTGTCCGGACGGCTCGGGGGCGGCGTCGCCGCTGTGCTTGCCCGGGGCGGCGTCGCCGCTGTGCTTGCCCGGGGCGGCGTCGCCGCCGTGTTGGCCTGGAGCGGCGTCGCCGCCATGCTGGCCCGGAGTGGCGTTCTCGCCGTCACTCATGTTCCAGACAGCCTCCGGCTCAGATGGATGTCGCGAGCGCGCCAGTGCGCTACGCAACCATGGTGCTTGACGTCTTCGGCACCCGGGTTGGGACCGTCGGTCCACAACAGGGATCCGATGTTACGTTCCCAACCTGAGAGGATGCCAGCTCAGCCGCCGGAGTTCATCACGTCTGCACCGGCAGGCACTGTGCAGTCCTCGGGGTCGGCCAGCCATCCTTCGGGCAGGCTCACCGCCGCCGCGGAACCCTGCCGCCCTCGGGGGCCGCCGGCAGCGGCCGGATAGGGCAGGTCGCGGTCAAGCTGGTCCAGCAGCCGGTCGAGGTCGTCGAGCGTGCTGACCATGGCCAGCGCCCGCCGCAGCTCGGATCCGGCCGGCAGGCCGTGCAGGTACCAGCCGGTGTGCTTGCGGATGTCGCGCATCCCCCTGGCCTGGCCGAAATGGGCCGCCAATAGTGCCCCGTGGCGACGGATGATGTCGGCTACCTGGCCGAGATTGGGCGGGGCCGGTGCGGGGGCGCCGGTGAATGCCGCGGACAGTTCAGCGAACAGCCAGGGCCGGCCGAGGCAGCCGCGGCCGATGACGACGCCATCGCATCCGGTGGCCGCCATCATCGCCAGCGCGTCGTCGGCTTCGAAGATATCGCCGTTGCCCAGCACCGGGATGGACGTGACGGCCGCCTTGAGCGCGCCGATCTGATCCCAGTCGGCCGATCCCGAGTAGCGCTGGGCCGCGGTGCGGGCGTGTAACGCCACCGCGGCCGCGCCTTCCTGTTCGGCGATGCGCCCGGCGTCCAGATGGGTGTGGTGGGCGTCGTCGATTCCGATGCGGAATTTCACCGTCACCGGCACCGTGCTGCCCTGGGCGGCGCGCACCGCTGCGGCGACGATCTGACCGAAGAGGCGGCGCTTGTAGGGCAGCGCCGCCCCGCCGCCGCGCCGCGTCACCTTGGGCACCGGGCAACCGAAGTTCATATCGATATGGTCGGCCAAGTTCTCCTCGACGATCATCCTTGCCGCCTCGTAGGTGGTCGCCGGATCGACGGTGTACAGCTGCAGCGACCGCGGTGACTCGTCGGGTCCGAAGGTCGTCATGTGCAATGTGACGGGGTGGCGTTCGACTAACGCGCGTGCGGTCACCATCTCGCAGACGTAGAGGCCGCTGACGGTGCCGGCGCGCTGCAGTTCGAGTTCCCGGCACAGAGTGCGAAACGCGACGTTGGTCACTCCGGCCATGGGCGCCAAGACAACTGGGCTGCGAAGGGCCAGTGACCCGATCTGCAGCGCGAAGGCTGTCGATTGTTCGGCGACGACTGTGTTCACTGACGGCCTGCTGTTCGGTCGGCGTTATTCGACGGCACCCAGTGTGCCCTAGGGGTTAAGACGCCGGGGGTTACGACGCCGGGGGTTACGACGCTGCGGCGGCCAGCACGGATTTGGCTGCGCGCTTCTCGGCCAGCCGGGCGTCGCGTTCGAGCTTGCGGGCCTTGGCGTCCTCGAACTTCACGCAAGTCTGTTCGAGGTCTGCGATGAGTGTGCCCAGTTCGTCGCGCATGCGCGCGCCCTCACCGGTGAAATCGTCACGTTCGAAGATCCGCCACTTCTTGAGTATCGGCATCACGACGTCCTCAAGGTGAATCCGCGGGTCGTAGACCCCGCCGGTGGCGATGATGACGGCCTTGCGGCGAAATTCCGGGACCGTGTACCCGGGCATCTTGAAGTTGTGCAGGATCCGGTGGACCGACTTGATCGCCTGGTTGGGGGCAATATCGAGACCGGCAGCGCTGATGTCGCGGTAGAAGATCATGTGCAGGTTCTCGTCATTGGAGATGCGCGCCAGCAACTGCTCGGCAACCGGGTCGTTGCAGGCTTTGCCGGTGTTGCGATGTGAGACCCGGGTGGCCAGTTCCTGGAAGCTGACATACATGACCGAATCGAACAGGCCCTCCGCGTACATATCGCCCTGCTGGTTCTGGCCGGGGCTGAAGCCACGGGTCATCTGCTCCATCCGCAACTCTTCGAGTTCGATGGGGTCGCAGTTGCGGGTGACCACCAGATAGTCGCGGATCGAGATCCCGTGGCGATTCTCCTCGGCCGTCCACCGATTGACCCAGTATCCCCACGCGCTGTCCATCGAGAAGTTCATTGCGATCTCGCGGTGGTAGGCCGGCAGGTTGTCCTCGGTCAGCAGGTTCTGCACCATCGCGACGCGGGCCAACTCGGAGAGTTTGGCCTGTTCGGGATCCCAGTCCTGACCGCCGAGGGCGTAGTAGTTCTTTCCGTCCGACCAGGGGATGTAGTCGTGCGGATTCCAGTCTTTGGCCATCGACATGTGGCGGTTGATGAGCTTCTCTGCGACCGGCTCAAGAGCGCGCAGGAGATCGACGTTGGGCAGGTCTTCGGACATGGCCCCTCCGTGTTCTGTATCTCGTGGTGCCACCAATATATCTGTGTCCAGCGGTGACATTCAAGTTCTCATAGCCTCCGGCATGTTGGTCTCGGCTGCGCCAAGGCAGTTCTGACGGTATATTTCGACTATCGGTGTTCGAAATTGAGAGGTGTGGTGCGGTGAGGAAGAACCTGATCCGTCGCGTTGGTCTCGTCGGCGCTGCCACCGCGATGTTCGCACTGTTCGGCTCGGGGTCGGCCGCCGCGATCAATGATTACGTCGGACAGACCTACAACGACGCGGCGACTGCCATTAGTCAGGGCGGGCAGACGCCCGTCATCGCGACCCGGGTCGGGAGCTTCCTGCCGACCGGCGCATGCATCGTCAACAGCTCGCGCACCGCGAGCTTTCTGGACTCCAGCGGCAATAACAACAGCAAGGTGCTGCTTGGTCTGAACTGCAACTACATGTTCGCTCTGGCCGGCGTGCCGGGCAACTCACTGGGCAGCCCGGAGGGTCGGGCGGCGCGGGCAGCGGCCGAGCAGCAGTATGCCGAGCAGCAGGCCGCAGCCCAGGCTGAGGCCGATGCGGCGGCCCAAGCGGCGGCCGGAGGCGGCGGCTAGGCCGTCGCCTCCCGAAAGTTCGACGATGTCCGCAGGCTGCCCGGTGAGCGGCGGCGGGTACGGCGTTCCGCCAACGCCGTTGGGCCCGGATTCGTTGACCTGGAAGCTTTTTGGCGACTGGCGAGGACTCCTCCAGGGGCCGTGGGCTGGTTCGATGCAGAACATGCACCCGCAACTGGGCGCGGCGGTCACCGAACACTCGATCTTCTTTACCGAACGCATCCCGCGATTGTTCCGATCGCTCTACCCGATCGGCGGTGTGGTGTTCGACGGCGACCGGGCACCTGAAACGGCCGCGGAGGTGCGCGACTACCACATCCCGATCAAGGGTGTCGACGAGCAGGGCCGTCGCTACAGTGCGCTCAACCCGGACGTCTTCTACTGGGCCCACGCCACGTTCTTCATGGGCACCATCCGCACCGCCGAACACTTCGGCGGCGGGTTAACCGAGGCGGAAAAACGCCAACTGTTCGATGAACACATCACCTGGTACGCGATGTACGGAATGAGCATGCGGCCGGTTCCGGCAAGCTGGGCGGAGTTCGAGGTCTACTGGGACCGGATGTGTCGCGACGTGCTGGAGAACACCGACGCGGCCCGTGAGGTACTCGACTTATCGACGATGCCGAAACCGCCTACTGCACAGTGGATCCCGGACTGGTTCTGGTCGTCCTATCTGAGAGTGACCGGACCGTTAGCGGTGTGGGTGACGGTGGGTCTGTACGACGTGCCGGTGCGCGAGTTGATGGGGTATCGGTGGTCGGCGCGTGACGAACGGCTGCATTTTCTCTTCGGCCGGGCGGTGAACCTGGCTTTCAAATGTCTGCCGCGGCGACGCCGGATGCACCCGCGGGCGCGCGCAGGCTGGGACCGGGCCGAGGGCCGGATCGCCCCTGACGCGCCGCTTCCGCAGACTCCCGGGCGGCACCTGCCTCCGAGACAGGAGTGGGACAAGGGGATTCACTACGTGGGTGCGGTGCACGCGGAAGCTTCATCGCCGGTGCAGGCCGACACACGCTGACCGCTGCCACGTGGTACCCCCAGTAGGACTCGAACCTACGACCTGCGGATTAAAAGTCCGTAGCTCTACCAACTGAGCTATAGGGGCGCAGGGCACAGGATAGGCGACCGCTTCCCGAGGCGCGGTTTGGGGATTGTCGCGGCGGTGTCCTAAGCTGTTGTGGCTCCAAGCTTGCAGCGATTGTGAGTTCCCCGGAGAGATTCGGCTCAGGCCCCCTTCGTCTAGCGGCCTAGGACGCCGCCCTTTCAAGGCGGTAGCGCGGGTTCGAATCCCGTAGGGGGTACCCATGACGCGTCAACGCGGAGTGGAAAGCAAGGCCCTGTGGCGCAGTTGGTTAGCGCGCCGCCCTGTCACGGCGGAGGTCGCGGGTTCGAGTCCCGTCAGGGTCGCC
This sequence comes from Mycobacteriaceae bacterium, assembly GCA_037138275.1. Classification (GTDB taxonomy): domain Bacteria; phylum Actinomycetota; class Actinomycetes; order Mycobacteriales; family Mycobacteriaceae; genus Mycobacterium. Next base: position 15,075 of record JBAXIR010000013.1, read on the forward strand.
GCTACGGCGAGGCATGGCGTTGTTCATCTGCAACGTGCCTTCCGGCCAGGTAGCTCAGTTGGTACGAGCGTCCGCCTGAAAAGCGGAAGGTCGCCGGTTCGATCCCGGCCCTGGCCACCACGCACGCGGGCGCAGAAATTCGGTGTCAGTACACATACCTACTTGGGGCGCGTTTGGTGGGGAGTGACACGTTAACGTCGCTCTTGCTGCGCCGCCTTGACCAGTCCGCCGCCGATGATCAGACGCTGAATCTCGCTGGTGCCCTCGAATAACCGGAGCAGACGGATATCGCGGTAGATGCGTTCCACCGCGACACCGCGCATGTAGCCGGTTCCGCCGTGCACCTGCACCGCCAGGTCGGCCACTGTGCCGGCCATCTCGGTGCAGAACAGCTTGGCCACCGAGGGGGCGATACGGCGGTCTTCCCCCGTCAGCCACTTCTGCGCGGTATCGCGCACCAGTGCGCGGCCGGCGAGTACCCCGGTTTGCTGATCGGCAAGCATGGCCTGCACCAACTGGAAGGTCCCGACCGCGGACCCGCCCTGGGTGGCAGTGGCGGCGAAGTCGACGGATTCGTCCAGCGCGCGTTGCGCCGTGCCGACGGCCAACGCGGCGATGTGAATGCGTCCCCGGGCCAGCGATGTCAGCGCCGCGCGATAGCCGAGATCCTCACTGCCGCCGATGAGCGATTCCGGTCCGAGGCGGACATCGGTGAAATACACGTCCGACGTCCAGGCGCCCTCCTGGCCCATCTTGGCGTCCTTGACCCCGACCTCGACTCCCGGCGAGTCGGCCGGGACCAAGAAAACCGCGATACCGGAGCCGTCGGGGTCGGCCGGGCGGGTGCGGGCGAACACGACGAACAAATCCGCCAGTGGGGCGTTGGTGATCCAGCGCTTCTGGCCGGAGATCACCCAATTCGCCCCGTCCCGAACGGCTTTCGTGCGAAGGCCCGTGGGATCCGAACCTGCGCCGGGTTCGGTGAGCGCGAACGAGGCGATGACCTCACCGCTGGCCATCGGTTCCAGCCAACGCCGCTTTTGTTCGTCGGTTCCGAAGCCCACGAGTACCTGGCCGGCGATACCGTTGTTAGTGCCGAACATCGACCGGACCGCCAGGGAGGTGTAGCCCAGTTCCAGTGCCAACTCGACATCCTGGGTGATGTTCAGACCCAAACCGCCCCATTCCTGGGGGATCGCATAGCCGAACAGTCCCAGCTGTTTCGCTTGCTCGCGCAGGTCGTCGGGAATCCGGTCCTGTTCGCTGATCTCCGACTCCCGCGGCACGACGACCGTGCGGACGAAGTTGCGGGTCGCGGCGAGGATCTCGCGGAAGTCGTCGTCTCCGACCACGGAAGTCATGGTGCAATCAAATACGATGACGCCCGCGGGCTGGTTTCGGGGGCGAGGAGAGGGTGATCAGATGGCATTGCTGGCCGGACGGATCGCCGTCATCACCGGCGGGGCACAGGGTCTCGGATACGCCATCGCGCAACAGTTCATCGCCGAAGGCGCCCGCGTGATGCTGGGTGATCTGAATATCGACGCCACCCGGGCGGCCGCCGATTCACTGGGCGGTTCCGATGTCGCGCGGGCGCGCGCCTGCGACGTGACTTCCGGTGCGGCAGTGGACGCACTCGTCGCCGCCGCGGTGGAGGAGTTCGGCGACCTGGACATCATGGTCAACAACGCCGGCATCACCCGCGATGCAACCCTGCGGAAGATGTCGGAAGAGCAGTTCGACGAGGTGATCTCGGTGCATCTGAAGGGCACCTGGAACGGCACCCGCTCAGCGGCGGCGATCATGCGCGAACGCGGCGGTGGCGCCATCATCAACATGTCCTCGATCTCGGGCAAAGTCGGATTCGTCGGCCAGACGAACTACTCGGCGGCTAAGGCCGGCATTGTCGGACTCACCAAGGCCGCGGCGAAGGAACTCGCCCACCTTGGGGTGCGGGTCAACGCCATCGCGCCCGGTTTGATCCGCTCGGCGATGACTGAAGCCATGCCGCAACGCATTTGGGACGCCAAGCTCGCGGAGGTGCCGATGGGCCGGGCCGGTGAACCATCCGAAGTCGCGGCGGTCTCCGTGTTCCTGGCTTCCGACATGTCGTCCTATATGACCGGGACCGTCCTCGAGGTGACCGGCGGCCGACTCATATGACCAGGCTTGCCCAGACCCTGGGGCTGAGCGAGTTTCAGACCGAGATCATCTCCACGGTAAGGCAATTCGTCGATAAAGAGATCATTCCCAACGCCCACGATCTTGAGCACGCCGATACCTACCCGCAGGCCATCGTCGATCAGATGCGTGCCATGGGTCTGTTCGGCCTGATGATTCCCACCGAGTACGGCGGGTTGGGGGAGTCGCTGCTGACCTATGCGCTGTGCGTGGAGGAGTTGGCTCGCGGCTGGATGAGCATCTCCGGGGTGATCAATACCCATTTCATCGTGGCCTACCTGATCCGCCAGCACGGAACCGACGAGCAGAAGCAGCGCTTCCTGCCGCGGATGGTCACCGGCGAGACCCGGGGTGCGTTCTCGATGTCGGAACCCGAGGTTGGATCGGACGTTGCCGCGATCCGTACCCGGGCCGCCCGCAACGACGACGGCACCTACGCAATCGACGGCGCGAAGATGTGGCTGACCAACGGCGCGAGTTCGACGCTGGTCGCCGCACTGGTACGCACCGAGGAGGGTGCCGATAAACCGCACCACAATCTGACGGCCTTTCTGATCGAAAAGCCCGCAGGGTTCGGTGAGGTCGCCCCAGGGCTGACAATCCCCGGCAAGCTCGACAAGCTGGGCTATAAGGGCATCGACACAACGGAGTTGATTTTTGACGGCTACCTCGCCGCGGCTGATGACGTCCTCGGGGGTGCGCCCGGGCAGGGTTTCGCCCAGATGATGGACGGCATCGAGATCGGCCGGGTCAACGTCGCCGCCCGGGCCTGCGGGGTGGGCATCCGTGCGTTCGAACTGGCGGTGCGGTACGCCCAGCAGCGCCATACCTTCGGTAAGCCGATCGCCGAGCACCAGGCGATCGCGTTCCAACTCGCCGAGATGGCCACCAAAGTCGAAGCGGCACATCTGATGATGGTGAATGCGGCCCGACTCAAGGACAGTGGCGCTCGCAACGACCTTGAAGCGGGCATGGCCAAATATCTCGCCAGTGAGTTTTGCTCGGAGGTCGTGCAGGCCAGTTTCCGCATTCATGGCGGGTACGGCTACTCCAAGGAGTACGAGATCGAGCGCTTGATGCGCGACGCCCCCTTCCTGCTCATCGGTGAGGGCACCAGCGAGATCCAAAAGATCATCATTAGCAAGCGCTTGCTGGACGACTACCGGATCTGAGGCACACAATGCGCACACTCGACGAACTGGGTTACTACCTGCTGGCCGGCGCCGGTGGGGAAGGCCCGGCCACGCTGATAGACGAGGCCCGCCGCGGCGAGGAACTGGGTTTCGGAACCGCATTCATCTCCGAGCGCTGGAACGTCAAAGAGGCGGCATCGCTGACCGGGGCCGCCTGCGCGGTGACCACGCGGATGCAGATCGCCACTGCCGCAACCAATCACAACACCCGTCATCCATTGATCAGTGGATCGTGGGCCACCACCATGCACCGGCTCTCCGGCGGCCGATTCACCCTGGGCATTGGTCGCGGTATCGGGGCTATCTACTCGGCGTATGGCATCCCCGCGGTGACCACCGCGCAGATGGAAGACTTCGCGCAGGTGATGCGCCGGCTCTGGCGCGGCGAGGTGATCGTCAACCACGACGGCCCGATCGGGAAGTATCAGATCCTGGTGCTCGACCCTGATTTCAGGGAGGACATCCGGTTGGCACTGGTGGCGTTCGGCCCCAACACCCTGCGCCTGGGCGGCCGGGTGTTCGACGACGTCATCCTGCACACCTACTTCACGCCGGAGACGGTTGCGCGCTGTGTGCGCACGGTCAAGGACGCCGCCGAGCAGGCTGGCCGCGATCCTGACAGCGTGCGGGTGTGGTCGTGTTTCGCCACCGTGGGTGATCACCTGCCTGAAGAATTGCGATTGAAGAAGACCGTCGCCCGGTTGGCCACCTACCTGCAGGGCTACGGCGATCTGATGGTGACGACCAATGACTGGGATCCTGCGGTGCTGCAACGATTCCGGGCCGATGCCGTGGTCCAGTCCATCGGTGGCGGCATCGACCACAAGGCCACACCCGAACAGATCCAGCACATCGCCGGTCTGATCCCCGCCGAGTGGCTGGAGCCTGCTGCCACCGGTTCGGCCCGCCAGTGCGTGGACCGGATCCGCAGGGAGTTCGACTACGGGGCCGACGCGGTGATCATGCACGGCGCCACTCCCGACGAACTGGAGCCGGTCGTCGACCTCTACCGGGAAACCGTGTCCTAGTCATCCCCGGTTGGCTATTCTCGCGTCATGGCAGTCAGCGATTCGCGCGAAGTGGTCATCGAAGCGACACTGAAAGAGGTTCTCGACGTCCTCACCGACGTCGATTCCTCTCCCGACTGGTGTCCGCAGTTTCGGAGCGTCGAGGTCGTCGAGACCTATGAGGACGGCCGGGCCAAACTGGTCAAGATATCGGCCGGGGCTGCCGGGATGTCCGATGACTGCGAGTTCGAGTACATCTGGGGTGACAACACCGTTGTTACGACCATGGTCAAGTCGCACCTACTGAAGGCCCAGAAAACCGCGTACACGCTGACACCTGTGGGTGACAAGACGAAGGTTCGCTACGACCTCGAAATCGATCCGGCGATCCCGATGCCCGGCTTCCTGCTCAAGCGGACACTCAAGGGGGCCATGGAGACCGCCACCGACGGCTTACGCAAGCATGTTCTGAAACTGAAGAAGGGCTGATTCACTAACCCTGTTGCAGGGTGCCAAGCCGTCTGATCGCTTCGTCCAAAGTCTCGTGGCGCTTGCAGAACGCGAAGCGCACCAGATGATTCCATTCGCTGGCCTGTGCGTGGTCTGGGTCGCAGAACGCCGACATCGGGATCGCCGCCACGCCCACCCGGCGGGGTAGTTCCGCACAGAACGTCGCGCTGTCTCTGAAGCCGAGCGGCCGAGGGTCGGCGCACAGAAAAAAGGTACCGGCGCTGTCGTGGACCTCGAACCCGATGTCGGTCAGTGCCGTTGTCAGCGTGTCGCGCTTGGACTGCAGCGAGTCGCGCAGCGAGTCCACCCAGGCGTCCTCGTTATCCAGCGCGTAGGCAACCGCGGGCTGAAACGGAGCCCCGCCGACATAACTGAGGTACTGCTTTGCCGCGCGCACGCCGGCGATCAGATCGGCCGGTCCGCACGCCCAGCCGATCTTCCAGCCTGTGCAGTTGAACATCTTTGCCGCACTTGAGATCGTCACGGTGCGCTCGGCCATACCGGGGTACGTCGCGATGGGCAGATGACGCTGGCCATCGAACACGAGGTGTTCGTAGACCTCATCGGAGAGGACAATCAGGTCTGCCTCGACGGCCACCTCAGCGAGGGCGTGAAGATCGTCATCGGCCAGCACCGTGCCGGTCGGGTTGTGCGGTGAGTTGATGATGATCGCCCGGGTCGCAGGAGTGATCGCCGCGCGCAGGGCGTCGACGTCGAGGGCGAAGCCGCGGCCGTCGGGCACCAGCGGTGCAGAGACACGTCGGCTGCCGGCCATCGCGATCACCGGCGAGTAGGTGTCGAAGAACGGCTCGATCAAGAGCACTTCCGAGCCGGGTTCGACCAGGCCGATCACGGCGGCGGCGATCGCCTCCGATGCACCCACCGTCACCAGTACCTCGTTATCGGGGTTGAACCGCTGCCCGTAACGCCGGTCGCGCTGGGCTGCGATCGCCTGACGCAGTGGCGCGATTCCCGGGCCGGGCGGGTACTGGTTGACGCCGTGGGAGATCGCGTGGCGCGCAGCCTCCAGCATCGCGGGCGGACCGTCCTCGTCCGGAAACCCCTGGCCGAGGTTCACCGCACCAACCTCGGCGGCCAGTGCGGACATCGCCGCGAAGACGTTGACCGAGTAGGGGCGCAGTCGCTCGACCGTCATGGGCTAGGAGCGTAGCGACCAGCACTCCCAACCAACGGGTTGGCTGAGCCTTGATAGGGTTGCGAATCAAGCGGCTAGGCTTTGTGCCGCACCTGAAAATCCCCACCGGCTCACGAGGAAACCACCATGTCCGAAGAAGCTTTCATCTATGAGGCCATCCGCACGCCGCGCGGCAAGGGACGCAATGGCGCCCTGACGGAGGTAAAGCCGCTGAACCTGGTCACCGGGCTGATCGACGAGATGCGAGTCCGCCATCCCAACCTCGACGAGAACATGATCAGCGACGTCGTCCTCGGCTGTGTTTCGCCCGTGGGTGATCAGGGTGCCGATATCGCCCGCACCGCGGTGATCGCCGCGGGCATGCCCGACACCGTGGGCGGAGTGCAACTCAACCGGTTCTGCGCATCTGGCCTGGAGGCGGTGAACACCGCCGCCCAGAAGGTGCGCTCCGGCTGGGACGACCTGGTGTACGCCGGCGGTGTGGAATCGATGAGCCGGGTGCCGATGGGCTCCGACGGCGGCGCGATGTTCTCCGACCCGGCCACCGTCTACGACGCCTATATCGTTCCGCAGGGTATCGGCGCCGACCTGATCGCGACGATGGAGGGTTTCTCCCGCGATGACGTCGACGCCTACGCGCTGCGCTCTCAGGAGAATGCGGCGGCGGCCTGGTCGGGCGGCTACTTCGGCAAGTCGATCGTGCCGGTGCGCGATCCGAACGGTCTGCTCATCCTCGACCACGACGAGCACATGCGTCCCGACACCACCAGGGAGGGTCTGGGCAAGTTGAAGCCCGCCTTCGAGGCAATGGCGGCAATGGCCGGCTTCGACGACGTCGCACTGCAGAAGTACCACTGGGTGGAAAAGATCAACCATGTCCACACCGGAGGCAACAGCTCGGGCATCGTCGACGGCGCCGCCCTGGTGCTGATCGGCAACGAAAAGGCGGGCAAGGCCAATGGCCTGACGCCGCGCGCTCGCGTCGTGGCCACCGCCACCAGCGGTGCCGATCCGACCATCATGCTCGTCGGGCCCACCCCGGCCACGTTGAAGGTGCTTGACCGCGCCGGCCTGACCGTCGATGACATCGACCTCTTCGAACTCAACGAGGCGTTTGCGTCGGTGGTGCTGAAGTTCCAGAAGGACCTCAACATTCCCGACGAGAAGCTCAACGTCAACGGCGGTGCTATCGCATTCGGCCACCCACTGGGCGCCACCGGCGCCATGATCACCGGCACCATGGTCGACGAACTTGAGCGCCGTGGCGCCAAGCGCGCACTGATCACGCTGTGCATCGGCGGCGGTATGGGCGTGGCCACCATCATCGAGCGCGTCTAAGCCTCGCGTCACCAAAGGAGTAGGCGAAAACCATGGCAGAGAACACCATCACGTGGGACAAAGATGCCGACGGCATCGTCACACTGACCCTCGACGACCCCACCGGCTCAGCCAACGTGATGAACGAGCACTACAAGGACTCCATGCACAGGTGCGTGCAACGGCTTGTCGCGGAGAAGGATTCGATCACCGGTGTGGTGATCACCAGCGGCAAGAAGACCTTCTTCGCCGGCGGCGACCTCAAGGCGATGATCCAAGCCGGCCCGGAGAACGCCGGCGAGATCTTCACTGAGGTCGAGGAGATCAAGCGCGATCTTCGCGCGCTAGAGACCCTGGGCAAGCCCGTCGTGGCAGCCATCAACGGCGCCGCACTCGGTGGTGGCCTCGAGATCGCACTGGCGTGTCACCACCGCATCGCCGCAGACGTCAGGGGCAGCCAGATCGGTCTGCCCGAGGTCACCCTTGGCCTGCTGCCCGGCGGCGGCGGCGTCGCCCGCACGGTGCGAATGCTGGGCATCCAGAACGCGTTCGTGTCGGTGCTGAGCCAGGGCACCCGCTTCAAGCCCGCTCAGGCCAAGGAACTCGGACTGATCGACGAGGTGCTACCGACCGCGGAGGAACTGGTTCCCGCCGCCAAGGCATGGATCAAGGCCAACCCGGAGGCGCACACCCAGCCCTGGGATGCCAAGGGCTACAAGATGCCCGGCGGTACCCCGTCCAGTCCGGCGCTTGCCGCGATACTGCCGTCGTTCCCGGCGCTGCTGCGCAAGCAGGTCAAGGGTGCGCCGATGCCCGCACCGCGGGCCATCCTGGCTGCGGCCGTCGAAGGCGCGCAGGTGGATTTCGACACCGCCACCCGCATCGAGAGCCGGTATTTCACCGGCCTGGTCACCGGGCCGATCGCCAAGAACATGATTCAGGCGTTCTTCTTCGATCTTCAGGCCATCAACGCCGGCGGCTCGCGTCCCGAAGGCATCGGCAAGACCCCGATCACCAAGATCGGTGTGCTGGGCGCGGGAATGATGGGTGCCGGTATCGCCTACGTCTCGGCTAAGGCCGGATTCGATGTGGTGCTCAAAGATGTCACCCTCGAGGCGGCACAGAGGGGCAAGGCCTACTCGGAGAAACTTGAAGCCAAGGCGCTCGAGCGCGGTAAGACCACACCGGAGAAATCCAGCGCGTTCCTCAGCAAGATCACTCCGACCGCCGACGCCAAGGATTTCACCGGCGTCGACTTCGTGATCGAGGCCGTCTTCGAGAGCCAGGAACTCAAGCACAAGGTGTTCGGTGAGATCGAGGACATCGTCGACCCCAACGCGGTGCTGGGCTCCAACACCTCGACCCTGCCCATCACCGGACTGGCGAGCGGAGTGAAGCGCCAGGAGGATTTCATCGGGATCCACTTCTTCTCGCCGGTCGACAAGATGCCGCTGGTTGAAATCATCAAGGGCGAGAAGACCTCTGACGACGCACTGGCCCGGGTGTTCGACTACACCCTGGCCATCGGCAAGACCCCGATCGTGGTCAACGACAGTCGCGGTTTCTACACCAGCCGGGTCATCGGCACCTTCATCAACGAGGCACTGGCGATGCTCGGCGAGGGTGTGGAACCGGCGTCAATCGAGCATGCCGGGTCACAGGCCGGCTATCCGGCCCCGCCGCTGCAACTGTCGGATGAACTCAACATGGAACTCATGAATAAGATCGCCGTCGCGAGTCGCAAGGGCATCGAGGACGCCGGCGGCACGTATTCGGCGCATCCGGCCGAGGCGGTCGTGGAGAAGATGATCGAGGCCGGCCGACCGTCGCGGCTGTCGGGCGCAGGCTTCTATGAGTACACCGACGGCAAGCGGACCCAACTGTGGCCGGGCCTGCGGGAGACGTTCAAATCCGGAACCTCGACCCCGCCGCTACAGGACATGGTCGACCGGATGCTGTTCGCCGAGGCCTTGGAAACCCAGAAGTGCTTCGACGAGGGTGTGATTACCACGACCGCAGATGCCAACATCGGCTCGATCATGGGCATCGGTTTCCCGCCGTGGACCGGCGGCGCCGCGCAGTACATCACCGGGTTCCCCGGCGGCAAGGCCGCGTTCGTGGCTCGGGCCAAGGAACTGGCCGCTCGCTACGGCGACCGGTTCACCCCGCCGGCCTCACTGCTCTGACGGTACCGCCGCAGGTGGGTTTGATCGGTGCAGTGCCGCCGCAGATTGGCTTAATCTGCGCGCTGCCCCAGGAGCATGCGCACCTTCTGGGTGCGATGTCGGTGACCGCAACCCATCGGATCGGCGATGTTGAGTTCAGCGTCGGTGAACTCGACGGGCACGCCGCAGTTCTGGCTGTGGCGGGCATGGGCAAGGTCAACGTCGCCGTGGTGGCCACCCTCCTGGCGGACCGGTTCGGATGCGCCGTGATCGTCTTTTCCGGGGTGGGCGGTGGATTGGATCCGGACCTGGATATCGGTGATGTGGTGATCGCCGACCGAACGATCCAGCACGACGCGGGTGTGATCGAGGATGCCGCGCTTCGGACCTACCAGGCCGGCCACGTCCCCTTCCTCAACCCCACCGACCGGTTCGGCTATCCGGCTGACGCTGCTCTGCTCGACCGGGTCCGCAATCAACTCGCCGGCTTCACGCTGCCGCCGTTGTCGCGCGGCGCCGGCGGTGGGGACCGGTCGCCGCGCATCACCTATGGCACGGTGCTGACCGGCGACCAGTATCTGGCCTGCGAAGTGACCCGGGAACGTCTGCATGCAGACCTCGGCGGGCGGGCGGTGGAGATGGAAGGCGGTGCTCTCAGTCAGGTGTGCGAGAGCTTCGGCATCCCATGGCTGGTCATTCGCGCCCTCTCGGACCTCGCAGGCCGAGAGGCACATTTCGACTTCGCGGCATTCGTCGACGAGGTCGCGGCCGGCTCGGCCGCGATCCTGCGCAAGCTGCTCCCGGTGTTGTCGGCCCGACCGTAGAGTTGTGCTCATGCAATTCGGACTGTTCATCCCGCAGGGCTGGCGAATGGATCTGGTCGGCATTGCACCGGAAAACCACTGGCAGGTAATGCGCGACTTGGCGACCTACGCCGACGACGGGCCGTGGGATTCGCTCTGGGTCTACGACCACTTCCACACCGTGCCGATGCCGAGCGACGAGGCCACCCACGAGGCCTGGACGCTGATGGCGGCATACGCCGCCACGACATCGCGGATCAAGATCGGTCAGATGTGCACGGCGATGAGCTACCGCAACCCGGCGTATCTCGCCAAGGTCGCGGCAACCACCGACATCATTTCCGGCGGTCGGCTGCAGATGGGCATCGGCGGTGGTTGGTACGAGCACGAGTGGCGCGCCTACGGATACGGATTCCCCTCCGCCGGGGTGCGATTGGCCCGCCTCGATGAAGGCGTACAGATCATGCGCGATGCCTGGCGTGACGGACGGGTCAGCTTCGACGGTAAGCACTATCAGGTTGATGGCGCGGTCGTTGCGCCGAAACCTCTTCAGGCAGGCGGGATCCCACTGTGGATCGCCGGCGGTGGCGAGAAGGTGACGTTGAAGATCGCGGCGAAATACGCCCAGTACACGAATTTCAGTGCCGGGCCCGAGGAGTTCGCACACAAGTCCGAGATTCTCGCCGGGCACTGCCGGGACGTGGGCACCGACTTCGGTTCGATCGTACGGTCGGCCAACGTCAACGCCATCCTCGGCAGCTCAACGGCGGAGGTGACGCAGCGCATCAAACAGGTCCGCGACCGAATGGCCGGAGTGTGCGGCGACGCGGCCGCCGATGCGACGATGGCCATGGTCAACGCGCCTGGCAACGCCACCGGAACCCCGGAGCAGGTGATCGGAACACTTTCGGCATTGCGTGACCTCGGCTGCGAGTACGTGATCTGCTACTTCCCGGAAGCGGCCTATGACCGCTCCGGAATCGAACTGTTCGCCCGTGAGGTCATGCCTGCGTTGGCTTAGATCGCCGGGCCCAGCAGGTCGTCGGCGTCGGTGATGATGTAGCCGTAGCCCTGCTCGGCCAGAAACCGCTGCCGGTGTGCGGCGTAATCAGTATCAAGGCTGTCGCGCGCGACCACCGAGTAGAACACCGCCCCGCCGCCGTCGGCCTTGGGCCGCAGCAGCCGGCCCAGCCGCTGGGCTTCCTCCTGACGGGAGCCGAAGGTACCCGAAACCTGCACCGCCACAGAGGCTTCCGGAAGATCGATGGAGAAGTTTGCCACCTTCGATACCACCAGCGTCTTGACCTCACCGCGCCGGAACGCGTCGAACAGCAGCTCGCGCTCGGCGTTCTTGGTGGATCCCTGGATCACCGGAGCGTCGAGTTCCCTACCGAGTTCGTCAAGTTGGTCGAGGTAAGCGCCGATCACCAATGTCGGTTCGCCCGGATGCTTGGCCAGGATCGACTTGACCACCGCGACCTTCGAGTGCGCCGTCGAGCACAACCGGTAACGCTCCTCAGGTTCGGCGACGGCATATTGCATCCGTTCGTTATCGGTCATCGTCACTCGCACCTCGATACATTCAGCCGGCGCTATCCAGCCTTGGGCCTCGATGTCTTTCCAGGGCGCGTCATAGCGTTTCGGCCCGATCAGGCTGAATACGTCGCCCTCGCGGCCGTCTTCCCGGATGAGGGTGGCGGTCAGGCCGAGGCGGCGACGAGACTGCAGATCGGCGGTCATCCGGAATACCGGCGCAGGCAGTAGGTGTACCTCGTCGTAGATGATCAGGCCCCAGTCGCGGCTGTCGAACAGTTCCAGATGCCGATACTCGCCCTTGGTGCGTCGGGTGATCACCTGATAGGTGGCGATCGTGACCGGGCGGACTTCTTTGCGTTCACCGGAGTACTCACCGATCTCTGCCTCGGTGAGTGAGGTTCGTGCGATGAGTTCACGTTTCCACTGCCGGCCGGCCACGGTGTTGGTAACCAGGATCAGTGTTGTGGCTCCCGCCTTGGCCATGGCTGCCGCACCCACAAGTGTCTTACCGGCACCGCACGGCAGCACGATCACCCCCGAGCCGCCGGCCCAGAACGAGTCGACCGCCATCTGCTGGTAGTCACGAAGGTTCCAGTCGTCTTCGACCAAGCTGATCGCGTGCGCCTCGCCGTTGACGTAACCGGCCAGATCCTCCGCGGGCCAACCGATCTTGAGCAGCATCTGCTTGACACGGCCCCGTTCGCTGGGATGCACGATCACCGAGTCATCGTCGATCCTGGCGCCCAGCATCGGGACGATCTTCTTGTTGCGCAGCACCTCGGCGAGCACCGCGCGGTCCAGGCTCACCAACATCAGCCCATGCACCGGGCTCTTGACCAGTTGCAGCCGGCCATACCGGGCCATGGTGTCGACGATGTCGACCAGCAGAGGTTGCGGCACGGCGTATCGGGAGAAGGTCACCAGCGCATCGACCACCTGCTCGGCGTCGTGGCCGGCGGCGCGGGCATTCCACAGCGCCAACGGCGTGATGCGGTAGGTGTGGATATGTTCGGGTGCCCGTTCGAGTTCGGCGAACGGCGCAATGGCAGCCCGGGCGGCACCGGCCTGCTCGTGGTCGACCTCGAGCAGCACGGTTTTGTCGGACTGGACGATCAGGGGGCCCTCACTCATGCGCGATTCGCCTTCGCTACTCGCTGGTCACTCA
>JBAXIR010000014.1:0-27162 GCA_037138275.1 Mycobacteriaceae bacterium
GGGCCCGCGGCGATGTAGCGGCCGTCCAGGGCGCGCAGCACCTGGGTGATCTCCCCCGCGGTCCCGGCCAGTCGCGGCACCACCTCGGAGGCGGCGAACCGCAGGATCCGCGCTACCCCGGGTTCAGAGGTCAGGGTGTCGACGTGTCCGGCATCCCAGCCGGCCACCTGCAGGCCAGCGAGCAGGCCGCGGGCCTGGGCTTCGGCCGCATCGACGTCTGCCCGGTCGTCGGTGCCGTCCTCGGCCAACCCGAGGGCTTGGCGCAATCCGGGCATGCTCTGCTCGCCGCCGAAAAGCTGGCGGGCCCGGAGGATCGACAGCACCATATCCAGTTCGGCCTCGCCGGTCGGGGCGGCGCCGAGGACGTGCAGGCCGTCGCGGATCTGGACGTCCTTGATCTCGCACAGCCAGCCGTCGACTCCCATCAGCATGTCGTCAAAGGAGTCATCGTCGGGGCGTTCGGCCAGGCCGAGGTCGTGGTCCATTTTGGCCGCGCTCATCAAGGTCCAGATCTGCTGGCGGATCGCGGGCAGTTTGGCCGGGTCGAGTGCGGCGATGTTGGCGTGCTCGTCGAGCAGTTGTTCCAGGCGGGCGGTGTCGCCGTAGCTCTCGGCCCGGGCCATCGGCGGGATCAGGTGGTCGACGATGGTGGCGTGGGCACGGCGTTTGGCCTGGGTGCCCTCGCCGGGGTCGTTGACCAGGAACGGGTAGATCAGCGGCAGATCGCCCAGTGCGGCATCGGGCCCGCAGTTCGCCGACATCCCGACGGTCTTTCCGGGCAGCCACTCCAGGTTGCCGTGCTTGCCCATGTGCACCACCGCATGCGCACCGAAGCCGTGCCGCAGCCAGAAGTAGGTGGCCAGGTAGTGGTGGCTGGGCGGCAGATCGGGGTCGTGGTAGATGGCGATCGGATTCTCCCCGAATCCGCGCGGCGGTTGCACCAGGATCACGATGTTGTCGGATTGGATTGCGGCGACGGCGATCTCGCCATCCGGATCGCGGCTGCGGTCCACGAACAACTCTCCCGGCGGCGGCCCCCAGTGCTTCACCATCGCCTCGCGCAGCTCACCGGGCAGCGTCTCGAACCAGACCCGGTAGGCCGCCGCCGGTATCCGGATCGCACGTTCGGCCAGTTGCGCGTCGGTGAGCCAGTCCGGATCCAGGCCGCCCCGGTCGATCAGCGCGTGCATCAGGGCATCACCGTCGCCGGACTCGACGCCGGGTACGTCACCGATCTGATAGCCGTTGTCCCGCAATGCATTCAGCAGCGCCAACATGCTGGCCGGTGAGTCCAGGCCGACGGCGTTGCCGATCCGGGAGTATTTGGTGGGATAGGACGAGAACACCAATGCCACCCGCTTGTCGGGGGCTGCGACCCTGCGCAGCGTTGCGTAGTTGACCGCCAGGCCGGCGACCCGCGCGCAGCGTTCGGGGTCGGGCACGTAGGAGATCAGGCCCTCGGCGTCAATCTCCTTGAACGAGAACGGGACGGCGATGATGCGGCCGTCGAACTCCGGCACCGCCACCTGGGTGGCCACATCGCGGGGGCTCAGACCGTTGTCGCTGGCCGCCCAGGTGGCCCGCGAACTCGTCAGGCACAGTCCCTGCAGGATTGGGATATCCAGGGCAGCAAGGTGTTTGACGTTCCAGCTGTCGTCGTCTCCGCCGGCGGTCACCATGGCGGGTACCGCCGCGCCGGCGGCGAGCACGGTGACCACCATCGCGTCGACCCCGCTCAGCAACTCCAGCAGTTCGGGTTCGGGCGTGCGCAGTGAGGTGCAGTACACCGGCAGTGGCCGCGCGCCGGCGCGTTCGATCGCGCAGCACAGCGCCTCAACGTAAGCGGTGTTGCCGGCCAACTGCTGAGCGCGGTAGTAGAGCACCGCGATGGTGGGGGCGTCGGCGGGCACCGCGGCCCGCGCGGATTCCATCCCGGTGAAGCAGGCCACACCACCCGGGCAGCCAGGACAGCCCGATGCAGTGGTGCACACCCGGTCCAGCACACCCCAGGACGGGGTGTCGGCCGGTGCGGCGAAGCCGAAGCCAGTCATCAGCAGGGTGTCGCAGAGGAAGGCATGCAACTGGCGCAGGTTCGCCACACCGCCCTGGGCCAGGTAGATATGGGTCTGCAGGGCGATGCCCGCGGGTGCGGTCGAGCGCTCCATCAGGTCGGCGTCAGGTGCCTGCTCGCCACTGACCACAATCGTCGGGACCCCGCTGCCCAGCGCAGTGTCGATGGTCTTCTGCAGTGCCCGGTAACCACCCAGCACCCGGATCACGACCACAGCGGCCCCGTCGATCAGACCGTTCAGTTCGCCGGGGCCCAGCCTCGTCGGGTTGGCCCACCGGTAGGCCGCAGCGCTGGCGCGCGCAGTGATCAGGTCGGTGTCCGAGGTCGACAGCAGCAGGACGGTGGGCTCGGGCACCCCCTATTCGTACCTCAGCCGCGCAGTCCGCTCACACCCCGGCCGCGTCGTACGGTGGTCGGGTGGCCCGCACCCGTGACGATGACGCCTGCCCCGGCGCCCTGCACGTGCACCATGCCGCCGACGGCGCACTGGCCCGGATCCGACTGCCCGGCGGGATGATCACCGGCGCCCAACTCGAGTCCCTGGCAGACACCGCCGACCGATTCGGGGCCGGCACCCTGGAACTCACCACCCGGGGCAACGTGCAGGTGCGCGGCATCACCGACACCGCGGCCGTCGCCGCCGCGGTGGCTGCGGCCGGCCTGCTGCCCTCGCCCACCCATGAACTGGTGCGCAATATCGTCGCCTCTCCGCTGTCGGGCCGCCTGGGGGGTCGCGCCGATGTGCGGCCGTGGGTGGGCGCACTGGACCATGCACTGCAGGCCGACCCGGTGCTGGCCCGCCTGCCCGGACGATTCCTGTTCAGCATCGACGACGGCACCGCTGATGTCTCCGGCCTGGCCGCCGACGTCGGGGTCCAGGTGATCGACGACGACGTCGCCCTGCTGCTGGCCGGACGCGACACCGGGATCCGCCTGGGCGCCGACGAGGCGGTAGCGGCGATGATCACTGTCGCTGCCCGATTCACCGAGTCCCGCGGAACCGCCTGGCGAATAAAGGAATTGGACGACAAGGCGCCGCTGCTGGCCGGGTTCACATCAGTGTGCGCACCGGTGCCGATCCCGGCGGCACCCCGGCCACCGGTCGGCTGGATCGAGCAGGACGACGCCCGCGTCGCACTTGGGGCGGTGGTTCCGCTGGGCGTGCTCTCGGCACGGCAGGCCCAGTTCGTGGCCGCCATCGATGCGCCGGTGGTGATCACTCCGTGGCGCTCGCTACTGGTGTGCGACCTCGCCGAGGGCGTCGCCGACACTTCACTGCGGGTGCTGGCGCCGCTGGGCCTGGTATTCGATACCACCTCGCCCTGGCTGGACGTGACCGCCTGCGTGGGTAGTCCGGGGTGCGAGCGGTCGCGCGCGGACGTCCGGGCCGAGGCTGCGCGGGCGGCCGAGGCAGGTTCTGTTCACGGTGCCGTGCACTACGTGGGCTGCGAACGGGCCTGCGGACGTCCGGCCGCGGCCGAGGTATTGGTGGCCACCGGCGATGGGTATCACCGGCTTCCGCCCCCGCCGTAGGGTGATGACGTGCTCGACTACATCCGCGACGCCGGCGACATCTATCGGCGGTCCTTCGCGACGATCCGGGCCGAGGCGGACCTGAGCCGGTTCCCCGAGGACGTCGCGCGGGTGGTGGTGCGGCTGATCCACACCTGCGGACAGGTCGACCTCACCGAGCATGTGGACTTCACACCTGACGTCGTCGCGGCCACCCACGCCGCACTGGCCGCGGGCGCCC
Source organism: Mycobacteriaceae bacterium (assembly GCA_037138275.1). Classification (GTDB taxonomy): domain Bacteria; phylum Actinomycetota; class Actinomycetes; order Mycobacteriales; family Mycobacteriaceae; genus Mycobacterium. The sequence continues at coordinate 3,825 of JBAXIR010000014.1, forward strand.
CGATCCTGTGCGACTCGTCGATGGTGGCCGCGGGCATCACGGCCGCCCGGTTGCCGGCCGCTAACGAAGTCGTGTCGCTGGTCACCGACCCCCGCGCAGCCGATCTGGCGCGACGGCGTGACACCACCCGATCGGCGGCCGGAGTGGAGTTGTGGGCCGACCGGATGGGTGGTGCGGTGCTGGCGATCGGTAACGCACCTACCGCACTGTTCCGGTTGCTGGAACTTATCGACGAGGGCGCCGACGCACCGGTGTCGGTACTCGGCGGCCCGGTCGGCTTCGTCGGGTCGGCACAATCGAAACAGGAACTCGTCGAGCACCCGCGCGGGATGGACTATCTCGTAGTGCGCGGCCGTCGCGGTGGCAGTGCGATGGCCGCGGCGGCGGTCAACGCGATCGCGAGTACGCGCGAATGACCAAGGGCACCCTGTACGGCGTCGGCCTGGGACCGGGCGACCCGGAACTGGTGACCGTCAAGGCTGCGCGGATCATCGGCGCGGTGGACGTGGTCGCCTATCACAGTGCGCGCCATGGCCGCAGCATCGCGCGCGGCATCGCCGAGCCGTATCTGCGGCCGGGCCAGATCGAGGAACACCTCGTTTACCCGGTGACCACCGGGGATACCGAGCACCCCGGCGGTTACGACGGTGCGATGGCGGACTTCTACGCCGAATCCGCCGACCGGATTGCCGTGCACCTCGACGCCGGCCGAGACGTCGCCCTGCTCGCCGAGGGTGATCCGCTGTTCTACAGCTCCTACATGCACATGCACACCCGGCTGGCCGAGCGCTTCGACGCGGTGATCATTCCCGGCGTGACGTCGGTGAGCGCAGCCTCGGCGGCGATCGGCACTCCCCTGGCGACCGGCGACGAGGTGCTGTCGGTGTTGCCCGGCACCCTGCCGGTGAGCGAACTCGCCCGCCGCCTGGCCGACACCGACGCCGCCGTGATCATGAAACTAGGTCGCACGTACCGGCAAGTGCGCGAAGCGCTTTCACTGTCGGGCCGCCTTGATGACGCGATCTACGTCGAGCGGGCCAGCAGCGATGGTCAGCGGGTCATGCCCGCCGCCGACGTCGACGAGAACGCTGTGCCGTACTTCTCGGTGGCCGTCGTACCGGGTGACGGCCGCAGCACCCGGTCAGCGCCACGCAACGGAACCGTCGCGGTCGTCGGCCTCGGCCCGGGTGACGTCGAGTGGATGACGCCGCAGTCCCTGCGTGAATTAGCCGCCGCCACCGACCTGATCGGTTATGGACCGTATCTGGACCGGGTGCCGATCCGCCCCGGCCAGCGCCGCCACCCGTCCGACAACACCGATGAACCCCAGCGGGCCCGGTTGGCCTGCGAACTGGCCGAGCAGGGCCGCGCGGTTGCGGTCGTATCGTCCGGTGACCCTGGGGTTTTCGCCATGGCGACCGCCGTATTGGAAGAGGCTAAGCAGTGGCCGACGGTGGCGGTGCGAGTGATCCCGGCCATGACCGCAGCGCAAGCAGTGGCCAGCCGAGTTGGCGCGCCACTGGGTCACGATTACGCGGTGCTCTCGCTGTCCGACCGACTCAAGCCGTGGGACGTGATCGCCGCCCGGCTGTCCGCGGCGGCTGCCGCTGATCTGGTGCTGGCGATCTACAACCCGGCATCCAAAAGTCGCACCTGGCAGGTCGCCGCCATGCGGGATCTGTTGCTGGAGCACCGCGATGCCGGCACCCCGGTGGTGATCGGCCGCGACGTCTCGGGCCCTGCAGAATCGGTGACGGTAGTCCGTTTAGCCGACCTCGACCCGACCGAGGTGGACATGCGGTGTCTGCTCATCGTCGGATCGTCGCAGACCCAGTGGTACGGGTCGGCCAACGGGGATACCGTGTTCACGCCCCGGCGTTACCCCGGCTGAGCACCCAGGCAGACGCATCCTGAACAGACCCGACAACTGCCACGCCCAACGGCAGTGCCGGGCGGTCGATCATGATCACATCGACATCGAGGTCGCGAGCCGCATCAAGCTTGGCCTGGGTCAGCGCTCCCCCGCTGTTCTTGGTAATCAGCACGTCGATACCTCTGCTGCGCAATAGTTCGCATTCGTCCTCGTAGTGGTACGGCCCACGGGATAACACCAACTCGTGGTTCGGCGGCAGCGCCGCGACGTCGGGTGCGGTGACCACCCGGATCAGGAACCAGGCGTCGCTGTCGGAGAATGCAGCGACGCCCGAGCGGCCGGTAGTCAGGAACACCCGCGAATACCCCTTGGCAGCAACAACTTCGGCTGCTCCGGTATCGGAGCGCACCATCGTCGCACCGGCAGGGTCCCAGGGTGGCCGATGCAACACAATGTGCGGCATGCCGAGTTCGGCGCAGGCCTGTGCTGCGTTCGCGGTCATGGTCGCCGCGAACGGATGGGTGGCATCGACAACAGCGGTGATGTCGTTGTCGACAAGCCAGTCACGCAGTCCCTCGACGCCACCGAAGCCACCGATCCGGACCAGCCCGGCCGGCAGCGCCGGATCGGGCACCCGACCGGCCAGTGAGCTGATGATGTCCACATCCGGGTGCAGCCGCTCGGCTAGTGCGCGAGCCTCGGCGGTGCCGCCGAGCACGAGCACCCGCATCAGTGCCGGTCTCCCCGCGATCGGCCCGACGAGTAGAGATAGCTATCCGGAAACCCCTCAGCGGCGAGCACATCACCGACGATGATCACCGCGGTGCGGGTGATATCTGCGTCGTGCACGGCGATTGCGATATCGGCCAGCGTGCCGCGCAGCACCACCTGCTGCGGCCAACTCGCGAATGCGACGACGGCGGCGGGGGTCTCCGGGCGGTAGCCCCCGGCCAGCAGTTGTTCCACGGTCGCGTCGATACGGTGGGCGGCCAGGTGGATCACCAGGGTTGCGCCCGGCGCCGACAGTGACGTCAGATCCTCGCCGCCGGGCATCGCGGTGGACAGGGTGGAGACCCGGGTCAACGTCACCGTCTGTGACACCCCCGGCACGGTCAGTTCCCGGCCCAGTGCGGCGGCGGCAGCAGCGAAAGCCGGCACGCCCGGGACGATCTCGTAGCCGATTCCGAGTTCGCCAAGCCGCCGGCTTTGTTCAGCCACCGCGCTGTAGATCGACGGGTCTCCCGAATGCAACCTGGCCACGTCATGTCCTGCTGCGTCAGCGGCTGTGATCTCGTCGATGATCTGATCCAGTGTCAGGGGCCCGGTGTCGACGATGCGGGCATCCGACGGGCAGAACTCCAGCAGGTCGGTGGGCATGATGGAACCGGCGTACAGACACACAGCGCACCGCTGGAGCAATCGCTGCCCTCGAACGGTGATCAAATCGGCCGCTCCCGGTCCAGCGCCGATGAAGTACACCGTCACTTCTGCGTCACGGCCTTTACCGTCAGCAGCCACTGGGTGATCGGCATTTGCGGACGCCAGCCGGTGAAGTCCCCCAATGGCTCGCCCTGATAGTGCTGAAAGCGCCGGAGCTCACCTCCGAGCCGTGAATGCCAGTTCATCAGCAGCGCTTCGGACTCCACAGTGACCGCGTTGGCCACCAGCCGACCGCCACTGGGCAACTGCGCCAGGCAGGCCTCGACCATTCCGGGTCCGGTCAGTCCGCCGCCGATGAAGATCGCATCCGGCCGCGCCGCGCCGTCGAATTCTTCCGGTGCCTCGACCCGAACGTCGATATCAGCACCGAAGGCGCGGGCATTGGCGACGATCCGCATCCGACGCTCCGGTCTGGTTTCGAATGCGACTGCGCGACAACCCAATCCGCTGCGACACCACTCCACGGCGATGCTGCCCGATCCCGAGCCGACATCCCAGAGCAATTGTCCGGCGCGGGGCGCAAGTGCGGCCAGCGTCACCGCACGCACCGTCGGCTTGGTGATCTGGCCGTCGTGGTGCAGCGCGTCGTCGGGCAGCACTCCCCCGACTCGCTCATCGGGCAGGTAGTCGATGGCAATGACGTTGAGGTCGTCGATATCCGGTGGTGGCGCGGCAGCCCAAGCCTCGGCCGGGCCGGACCGGATGCGCTCCCCCGGGCCGCCAAGTTGCTCCAGCACGGTGAACTCCGATGCGCCGCGGCCGGTCTCGGTGAGGACCGCGGCCAACTCGGCCGGAGTCGATGAACCCCGCGACAGGACGACCGCCCACCCGCCCCGTCGTACTGCGGTGTGCACCGGCGCGGTGACCAGACTAATGGTCTCGACGTCCGACGCAGTCCAGCCCATCCGGGCGCACGCCAGTGTCACCGAGGAGACGTGCGGGAGTACGCGCACCCGATCCGCGCCGTGCAGCCGGATGAGTGTTCCGCCGATGCCGTGCAGTAGGGGGTCGCCGCTGGCTACGACGTGAATGTCCTCGTCGACGGGTAGCGCTTCCAGCGCGGGCAGCATCGGCGTGGGCCAGGCGTGCCGCGGTGCAGTGATGGTTTCGTCGAGCAGATCGAGTTGGCGCTGCGATCCGTAAATGACGGTGGCGGTGCGCAGTTCAACTCGGGAGTTCTCCGACAGCCCCGCCATCCCGTCAGCGCCGATACCCACGACAACAATCATCGGGGCTCTTCTCGGTTCTTCACTTCGTTCATCACCGGGGCATCCTCCGCCAGACCGCTTGCGGCAGGAGTCGCATACCAAAAAACAACGGCCGCAACGCCCACGGCACCCACACCGTGCGGCGGCCAGTCGACAACGCCCGCGCCGTGGCCGCAGCAACCTGCGCCGGCGTGCTCGATAACGGCGCGGGATCCATGCCCTCGGTCATCCGGCCGATCACGAACCCGGGCCGCACGATCAACAGCCGAACCCCGCTACCGTATAGCGCATCCGAGAGCCCACTCGCGAATCCGTCGAGACCTGCCTTGGCCGAGCCGTAGACGTAGTTGGCCCGGCGCACCCGCACCCCGGCCACCGAGGAGAAGACGACCAGCGCACCCCTGCCCGCCTCGCGCATCGAGCCCGCGAGCACCGTCAGCAGGCTGATCTGCGCCACATAGTCGGTGTGCACAATCGCCACCGCGTGGGCGGGATCGGCCTCAGCGCGGCCCTGGTCGCCGAGGACCCCGAAGGCCAGTACCGCGGTGCCTATGGGCCCGAACTCGCCAATCAGCTTCTCCAGCACCGGTCCGTGCGAGTCCAGGTCATCGGCGTCGAACTCGACCGTGTGCACGGCCGCAGCACCGGCCGCGCGCACCGCTGCGACCTGGCTGGCGAGTCGGTCGGAGCCGCGGGCGGCCAGCACCACCGTCGCTCCCGGGGCAAGCCGGGTCGCGAGTTCGACTCCGATATCGCTGCGGCCGCCGAAAATCACGACGACGCCATCGGCCGTGTCGGCCGTGTCATCCATGGATGCGATTATTCACTGCGCTAGCGTGAACCCCGATGGCGAATCAAACCACCCGGCTGACCAGCGACGCTCTCGAATTCCTCTCCGAGCGCCACCTGGCGATGCTGACCACCCTGCGCGCCGACGGATCTCCGCACGTGGTGGCCGTCGGCTTCACCTTCGACCCGGTGAACCACATCGCCCGGGTGATCACCAGTGACGGATCTCAGAAGGCCATCAATGCCGACCGCAGTAACGTCGCAGTGCTCTCCCAGGTGGACGGCGGCCGGTGGCTGTCCCTGGAGGGCATCGCCAGCGTGAATCGCGACCCCGAGGCCATCCGCGACGCGGAGTTGCGCTACGCCCAGCGCTACCGAACCCCGCAACCCAACCCGAAGCGGGTCGTCATCGAGGTACTCATCAAACGAGTGCTCGGATCGTCAACGCTTCTCGAGCGCACCGAACACTGATTCACTGAGGTAGCGCAACGACCGTCAGGTCATGCGGGCGATTATTGACCGATAGCGCGCCTTCGGCGGTGACGATCACGATGTCCTCGATGCGCGCGCCCCACTGCCCCGGCAGATATATCCCCGGTTCGATACTGAACGCCATGCCCTCGGTCAGCGGCATGTCGTTGCCGGCGACGATGTAGGGCTCCTCGTGCACCGACAGGCCGATTCCATGGCCGGTGCGGTGCACGAAGTACTCCGCGAGGCCGGCATCGGCCAACACATCGCGGGCGGCGGCGTCGACCTGTTCGGCGGTGACGCCGGGGCGCACTGATGCCACCGCGGCAGCCTGGGCGCGCTGCAGGACCGCATACTGCTCGGCGATCTTCGGTGTTGGTTCGCCTAGGCTGTAGGTGCGGGTCGAGTCGGAGTTGTAGCCGGGTTCCACCGGTCCGCCGATGTCGACGACAACGATGTCGCCGGCCTGCAACACCCGGTCCGAGCACTCGTGATGCGGGTCTGCCCCGTGCGGGCCCGATCCCACGATGACGAACGCGGCTTCCGAATGCCCCTCGGCCACAATGGCTTCGGTGATGTCGGCAGCCACCTGCGCCTCGGTGCGCCCGGGCGCGAGGAACTGCGGAACCCGGGCGTGCACCCGGTCGATCGCCGCACCGGCGGTGCGCAGGGCGTCGATCTCGGCGGGGTCCTTGATCATCCGCAGGCCCGCCATGATGTCGGTGCCCAGCACTGGAATTGCGCCCAGTCGCTCGGCCAGCGGCAGCAGATGCAGCGCGGGCATCGAATCGGTGACCGCGACCCGTGCGTGCCCGCCGAGTGCCAGCGCCACCAGGTCGCCGGGGTTCTCTCCGTCCACCCAGTCCTGCACCGTCAACCCGAGCTCGCCAGCCGCCGAGTCGCGCAGCGACGCCAACTCAAGCCGCGGAATGACCATCACCGCCTCGCCGGTGGCAGGGATCACGAGTGCCGTCAGCCGCTCGAAAGTCTGTGCCCGCGAACCGATCAGGTAACGAAGGTCGTAGCCGGGCGTCACCACCAGTCCCGCCAAACCGGCCTGTGCCGCGCCGGCCGCCGCGGCCGCAAGTCGCCGCGCGTACACCTGATGGGGGAACCGGGTCATCATGGCTGTCAGGCTAGCGTGGGTTCTTATGTCAGCACCGGTGTTACTGCTCGACGGCGCCAGCATGTGGTTCCGGTCCTACTTCGGGGTGCCGACATCGATCACCGGCCCGGACGGTAGGCCCATCAACGCGGTGCGCGGATTCCTCGACAGCGTCGCGACCTTGATCACCCAGCACCGGCCCGCGCGTCTGGTGGTGTGCCTTGATCTGGATTGGCGTCCGCAGTTCCGGGTGGACCTGATCCCCTCGTACAAGGCGCACCGGGTGACAGAAGAGCCCAGCCCCGTCGGAGCGGACCAGGGCGACATCGAGGAGATACCCGATGACCTCAGCCCCCAGGTGGACATGATCCTGGAAGTCCTCGGTGCCTTCGGTATCGCCACCGCCGGCGCCGAGGGTTTCGAGGCCGACGACGTCCTCGGCACCCTGGCCGATACCGAACGCAACGACCCGGTCGTCGTCGTCAGCGGCGACCGGGATCTGCTGCAGCTGGTCGCCGACGAACCAGAGGTCCGAGTGCTCTATATCGGCCAGGGGCTCAAGAAAGCCACGCTGTTCGGGCCCGCCGAAGTCGCCGAGCGCTATGGCGTTCCCGCGAACCGCGCCGGTGATGCGTACGCGGAGTTGGCACTGCTGCGCGGCGACCCCTCCGACGGCCTGCCCGGCGTACCCGGCGTCGGCGAGAAGACCGCATCGGCCATGCTCATCCAGTACGGATCCCTGGAGCGCATCCTGACCGCTGCCCACGACCCGAAGTCCGCGATGCCCAAAGCATTTCGGGCCAAAATCCTGGCTGCCACGGACTACATCGAGGCGGCCAAGCCGGTGGTCCGGGTGGCCCGCGACGCGCCGGTGCACCTGTTCACCGCCGACGACACGCTGCCATTGCTCGCGGCCGACCCCGCCCGGGTGGCCGAGTTGGCCGAGCATTACGGCCTCGGCTCAGCTATCGCCCGACTGCAGAAAGCCCTCGACGCGCTACCGAACTGAGCCGCGGCCGCCGCGAGCGTGCGCACAGTGCCCGCCCGCGGCGGCGTGTCGGCGGACTGACACGCACGCTCGCGCCAGCAGGGGACAGCAGCACCGCCCCCTACTTGGGCCGGCCGACCTCGTAGGTGCCCTTGGCGTCCTGGAAGGTCACCGTCACCTGGCGCTTGGTGCCGTCGATGCTCACCTCGCAGGTGAAGGTGTCGCCCTTCTTGACCGTCGGGTTCTGGCCGTTGTTGCACTTGACGTCGTTGACGTTCTTGGCGCCGTAGCCGTTGGCCTCATCGGTGAGGATCTGCTGCACACCCTGCTGGGCCTTGTTTACATCGAGCTTGGTGGTGACGAAGAAACCGGGCTTGACGAACCCGAGCACCAGAACCGCGGCCAACAACAGCGCGGCCAGCGACCCAAGGATGATCGCGGTCGTCCGCGTCGACTTCGGCGCCGCGACTTCGGTGCCGGGTTGCCCATACGGGTACTGCCCCGGCTGCCCCGGCGGCGGGTAGGCCCCCGGTTGCGGGTACTGGCCGTACTGCTGCGGCGCGCCGTACGGGCCGGGCTGTCCGGGCTGGCCGTACTGACCGGGCTGTCCGTATTGACCTGGCTGACCGTAGGCAGCGGGGTTGTAGTCGGCCGGTGCGCCGTAGGCCTGGGTGGGCGGGTAGCCCGGCACCGGCGGTTGGCCGTACTGCGGGTACTGCTGCGGATTGTAGGCGGGCGGCTGACCCCACACCGGGGCCTCCGTGCCCGGCTGTCCCCAGGCGGGCGCCTCGGTGCCCGGGTACTCCTGAGGCTGCCACGCCGGCGCCGCGGGGTAGGAGGGATCGGCGCCGGTGCCAGGCTGATCGGTGCCAGACACCTGCCAGGGGTTGGGGTCAGATCCCTGCGGTCCGCTCATCGTCTCTCCTCGGTCGGTCCGGGGCTCTCGCCCCAAACGGTCTGGGGGCTTGCGCCCCACGACAGTCGCTGCTGAGGCTCACGCCCCACAAAGAACGTTCCTCACCGTACCGTTTGCCCCACCCTAGCCGCTGTCAACAGCCACGACGCCGCGCCGGATGTCGTCGATCGCGCGTTTAGCCGCGGTACGCACCGACGATTCGGGCGCGGCGTTGCGAACCTGATCCAGCAGGTCGAGCACCTGACGGCACCACCGCACGAAATCCCCCGCCGGGAGCGCAGCCCCGCTGCCCGCGACGTCCGAGGCGTCCAATGCGGCAGCCAGATCGCCGGTGGTGGCCCAGCGGTAGATGGCAGGCACGAAGCCCTCATCGGGTTCCCGTGACGGATTCAGCCGCAGCCGATGCTCATCGGCACGAAGCTCACCCGACATCCGCCGGGTCTGAGCAAGTGCACGGCGCACAGCCGGGGTCGGAATGTCGATCGCGTGGGCGGGCGTTGGCCCGTCACTGCCCCGGGTTTCGAACACCAGGGCCGAGAGCACTGCCGCCAACTCTGCGGGCTGCAACCCCTTCCAGGCCCCGGTCCGCAGGCACTCGGCAACCAAAAGGTCACTCTCGCTGTAGATCCGCGCCAGCAGCCGACCGTCGGCACTCACCTGAAGATCGTCGGCGCCACCATCGATGGTGACGTACCCGCGTTCGGTCAGCAAGCCGACGATCCGATCGAAAGTACGGGCCAGTGAATTGGTCGCCGTAGCGACCTTCGCGCGGATCTGCTCGTTGTCCCGCTCGACCCGCAGATAGCGCTCGGCAGCGCGCGCCAGGGCCTCGCGGTCCGCCAGTCGGTGGCCGGGATGCCGGCGCATCGCGTCGCGCAGAGCCGCCAACTCGGGGTCGGCATCGTCGGCCTCATCGGCACCGCCGCGCCGTTTGCGGTCCACCGGAATGACCAGACCGTCTGCGGCCGACCGCAGCGCGGACGCCAGATCTCGTCGCACTCGCGGTTGCCGGTGCTCGACCCGCTTGGGTAGGGCCATGGTGCCCACCGGAGCTGCGGACGCCGGATAGTCCACCGAGGAAATCCTTCCGGCCCAACGGTTTTCGGTCAGTACCAGCGGACGGGGATCATCGGACCCGTTGGCCGCCTCCAGCACCACGGCCAGCCCGGCACGTCGGCCGGTCACGGTGATGATGTCGCCGCGCCGCAGCGATGCCAATGCGCTGCCGGCCGCCTGCCGACGCTGCAAGCGCGACGCTCGCGACTGAAGCCGTTCCCGCTCACTGAGCTTCGCCCGAAGCCGCGCGTAGTCGAGGATCGCGGGCTCGACCGCGTCGGCGTGCCGCTTCCAGCCCAACTCGCCGGCGATCTCATCGAGCATCTTCTCGCCACGTTCGACGCCGCGGACCAGGCTGACCACCGAACGGTCGGCCTGATACTGGGCGAAGGATCGCTCCAGCAACCGATGGGCCTGCTCCGGGTTCATCTGGCTGACCAGATTGATCGTCATGTTGTACGACGGCGCGAAGGAACTGCGCAGCGGAAAGGTGCGGGTGGACGCCAAACCGGCGATTTCGGCAGGTTCGGCGCCGCTGTCCTGGGAATGCCAGATCACCACCGCGTGGCCCTCGACATCGATTCCACGACGCCCGGCACGTCCGGTCAACTGGGTGTACTCCCCCGGGGTCAGCGGCATGTGTTGTTCGCCGTTGAACTTCACCAGTTTCTCCAGGACAACGGTGCGCGCGGGCATATTGATGCCCAAAGCCAATGTCTCAGTGGCGAATACCGCCTTGATCAACCCCGCGGAGAAGAGTTCTTCCACGGTGTGGCGGAATACCGGCAGCATGCCGGCGTGGTGAGCGGCGAGTCCACGCAGCAGGCCCTCGCGCCACTCGTAGTAGTCCAGCACCTCCAGGTCGGCGTCGGCCAATTCGCCGCAGCGCCGGTCGATCACCTCGGCGATGCGCACCCGGTCAGACTCGGTAGTCAGCCGCAGCGAACTGCGCAGACACTGTTTGACGGCCGCGTCGCAACCGGCCCGGGAGAAGATGAACGTGATCGCCGGCAGCAGACCTTCGCGGTCCAGCGTGGCGATCACATCGGGCCGCGGCGGTGGCCGGTTCAGTCCGGACCCGCCGCCGCGCGAACCCCCACGCCCGCCGCCCCGATGCCGTGGCTGCCAGTCCGCAAGCCGGTCGGCCTCCCGGCGGTTGGCGATATGCCGCATGAGTTCGGGATCCACCCTGCTCCGGTTTTTGCTCCCGTCGTCCTGGTCCGGAGTACCGGCGGAGTAATCGAAGAGATCGAACAGTCGCTTGCCCACCAGCACGTGCTGCCACAGCGGCACCGGCCGGTGCTCGTCGACCACCACCGTGGTGTCACCGCGCACGGTTTTGATCCAGCCACCGAATTCCTCGGCATTGCTGACCGTGGCCGAAAGGCTGACCAGCCGCACGTGTTCCGGCAGGTGCAGGATGACCTCCTCCCACACGGCACCCCGCATCCGGTCAGCAAGAAAGTGCACTTCGTCCATCACGACATAGGAAAGCCCCTGTAGTGCATCCGAACCCGCGTAGAGCATGTTGCGGAGCACCTCGGTGGTCATCACCACCACCGGCGCATCACCGTTGATCGACTGGTCGCCGGTCAGCAGTCCGATCCGCTCGGCACCGTAGCGGGCAACCAGATCGTTGTGTTTCTGGTTGCTCAGTGCCTTGATAGGCGTGGTGTAGAAGCACTTCTGCCCGGCCGCCAGTGCGAGATGTACGGCGAACTCCCCGACCACGGTTTTGCCCGCGCCGGTCGGCGCACACACCAACACACCGTGGCCGCGTTCCAGCGCCTCGCAGGACTGGACCTGGAACCCGTCGAGCCGAAAGCTCAACTGTCCGGCGAAATCGGCCAACTGAGAATCGGGGTCAGGTGATGTCGTCATGTTCAGGCCCCGTTCGTGCCGGAGCGGCCACCGGAGTCGGGGCCTCGATAGGAGCCGCCTGATCGTCAGGCACGGCGATCAAGGCTTCCCGCTTGGCTTTTCGCTTGTCATGAACACGCGTCACCTGGATCGCGAACTCCAGCAACAACGTCAGCGCGAACCCCAGCGCCAGCATGGAGAACGGGTCTGAACCCGGTGTCGCGATCGCGGCGAAGGCGAAGACACCGAAGATCAATCCCCGTCGCCACGACTTCAGCTTCTCGTAGCTGAGCACACCGATGACGTTGAGCATGATGAGCAGCAGTGGGAACTCAAAACTGACACCGAAGACCAGCAGCAGGTTGATCAGGAACCCGAAGTAGCGGTCACCCGACAGCGCGGTGACCTGGGTTTCGCTACCGACGGTCAGCAGGAAGTGCAGTGCCTTGGACAGCACGATATAGGCCAGCACTGCGCCGCCGACGAACAACGTCGCGGCTGAGACCACGAAAACAAGGCCGAACCGGCGTTCGTTGCGATACAGGCCCGGGGTGATGAAGGCCCACAGTTCGTAGAGCCAGATCGGGCAGGCCAACACGATCCCGGCGGTCAGACCGACCTTGAGTCGCAACATGAACTGGTCGAATGGTGCGGTGGCCAGCAGCCGACATCCGCCGTCGGAGCTGATATCGGCGCGCGCCGACTCCGGCAGCGCACAGTACGGGTGGCGTAGCAATTCGCCCAGGCTCTCCATCCCGAAGAATCCATGGCTGTACCAGAAGAAGCCGACGATGGTGGTGAGTGCTACGGCGCTCACCGAGATCAGCAGACGCGTCCGCAATTCCCGCACATGCTCGACAAGGGACATGGTCCCGTCGGGGTTGGTAGCGGCGCGCCGCTGTCGCGGGTCCAGCCGGGAAAGAAATGTGGGGGTGCGCACGGCGTTCACCTGGCGGCGCTCGGCGCCGGCTGTGCTGGTCGGGTCAGACCGGCCGGGCGTCGGTCGGGTTGGTCGCGGGCGGAGCCACCGGTGCCTCAACGCGCTCGGAGGCCACCTGCGTCGCCGGCTGCGCGGGAGCGACGGTGTCGGTCTTGCCGTCGGCCTGCAGTTCCTTGACCTCGGACTTGAAGATGCGCATTGACTTGCCCAGTGACCGCGCCGCGTCGGGCAACCGCTTCGCTCCAAAAAGCAGCACACCCACGCCGAGAAGGATCAACCAGTGCCACGGACTAAGACTGCCCATCAGTAACCTCCCAGAAGTCGACTCGATGCTACCCCACCTGGCCCTTGGTGGACCCGGACCGGACTCAGTCGTCGAGATAGGCATAGGCGGCCAGTCCGGCGGCCGCGGCCTCGCGCACGCTGTGCACCAGGGACTCGGGCGCGAGTACCTGCACATCCGCGCCGAAGCCCAGGATGAGCCTGGTCATCCACTCCTGCGCGGCGAAGGTCATGGCGGCCTCGAAATAGCCGTCGGGTAACTCCCGCAGCACCCGTACCGGGAAGTACTCCAGCATCCATGCCGCCCGGGGACCGACCCGCAACGTCGCCGACGGCAGCGACGGATCGGCGTCGAATAGTGCGGTGTTCGGCGGGGCCTCGGTGGCCGGTTGGGGTGCCGCAGCCGCTTCGTCGAGTAACTCGACGTCGACGATCCGGTCGAACCGGAACAGCCGCACTCCCTCTGCCTCGCGGCACCATCCCTCCAGATAGCTCTGGCCGCCGACGAGCACCACCCGGATCGGGTCGACAATGCGGCGCGAGAGCGCGTCACGGGATGCCGAGTAGTACTCGATCGCCAGGGCCCGCTTATCGCGCACCGCCGCGCGCACCGAGGCGGCGACATCACTTTCCGCCGGAGCAGGTTCGTCCTCTGCGGCGGGAACGTCGTCGTCGATCACGGTCCCGGCGGCAGCCTCGATCTTGGCGATCGCACTGCGCGCGGCGGCGGGGTCAAGCACCCCGGGGATTTCCGCCAGCGCCCGCAACGCCACCAATATCCCGGTCGCCTCGGGTGAGGTCAGCCTCAACGGCTTGTCCATCCCCGCCGAGAAGGTGACTTTGATGGTGTCGCCGACGAACTCGAAGTCGATCAGGTCGCCGGGGGTGTAGCCGGGCAGACCGCACATCCAGAGCTGATTGAGGTCCTGTTCCAGTTGCTTGCGGTTCACCCCGAGATCGGCAGCTGCCTTGGCGTAGCTGACGCTGGGGTTCGCCTGAAAATAGGGAACCATGTTCAGCAACCGCACCAGGCGGGTGGACACCGTTGTCATATGCCTACCTGTCCTGCGCCTGGGCGGTCAGTCGTGCCACCACGTCCTCGCGGAGCGATGCCGGCTCCAGCACCAAAGCATCGGCACCATATCCGGCCACCTCCCGGGTCAGCCGGTCAAGTGCGCTCACATTGAGTTCGATGACCTCACCGGCACGTCCCCCGACAGTCCGACGCTCGACGGAGTTGCCGGCTCGGCGCAGCGCGGTCGCGTACCCGTCGGCCACCCACACCCGAGCATGCCCGCCGCTGGAGGTCTCACCGATCGCCTGATCCACGATCGCCCGAAGATCGACGCCATCGGGCCGCGCCACGGCACCGTGCGGGCCCAGCGCTTTGACGTCGGGCCCGATCCGCGAGAGCCGAAAGATCCGGGTCGCGTCCCGGTCACGATCATGGCCGACGAGATACCAGCGACCCATCGCGGTGACAACACCCCACGGTTCGACCGTGCGTTCGGTGTAGGCATCCACCGGAGTGGGTCGATGCTGGAATCGGACCGCCTGCCCGGTGTCGATGGCGGCCAGTACGACGCCCAGTGCTTCCTCCGAGCCCCTCAGTCCCATAGGGCCCGCGCCCGTGGTGATGGCAACTCCGGCCGCGGGGTCAACTTCCACACCGGCGGCGCGTAACTTCAGTACCGCACTTTGGGCGGCGGTGATCCGTTCGGGAGATTCCCACAACTTGGTGGCCACAGCCACGGCTGCCGCCTCGTCACGGGTGAGGTCGATCTCGGGCAGCGCGTAGTCATCCTGTTTGATGCGGTAACCCTCGGTGGGTTCGAATGCGGAGACCTTGCCGGTCTCCAACGGAATACCGAGGTCACGCAACTCCGACTTATCTCGTTCGAACATCCTCGAGAACGCTTCATCGGTGGGACATTCGGCATAGCCGGCGACGATCGCCCGGATTTTTTCGGCGGTCAGGTAGCCGCGGGTGGACAGCAACGCGATGACCAGATTCATCATCCGTTCGACTTTGGCGATCCCCACGCGCACAACCTTAACCGCAATCGGCTCCGCAGCCGGTGCAGTCACATACTGGCGATGAGCCGTTTCACCCGCTCGTCGGTGGAGCGGAACGGGTCCTTGCACAGCACGGTGCGCTGAGCCTGGTCGTTGAGTTTCAGATGCACCCAGTCGACGGTGAAATCACGACCGGCCTCCTGGGCGGCGCTGATGAACTCCCCGCGCAGCTTCGCCCGGGTGGTCTGGGGCGGGGTGTCGACAGCGGCCTCGATCTCCTCATCGGTGGTGACTCGGGCCGCAAGCCCCTTGCGCTGCAGGATGTCGAACACTCCCCGGCCCCGTTTGATGTCGTGGTAGGCCAGGTCGAGTTGGCTGATCTTGGGGTCGGACAGTTCCATGCTGTAGCGATCCTGATAGCGCTGGAACAGTTTCTTCTTGATCACCCAGTCGATCTCGGTGTCGACCTTGGCGAAGTCCTGGCTCTCGACGGCGTCGAGTTGACGGCCCCACAGATCGACCACCTGATCGATCTGGGTATTGCGCTCGCGGGACTGCAGGTACTCCACCGCGCGGGCGTAGTACTCGCGTTGGATGTCCAGCGCACTGGCCTGCCGCCCGCCGGCCAGTCGCACCGGCCGCCGTCCGGTCAGGTCGTGACTGACCTCGCGGATGGCGCGGATCGGGTTATCCAGGGAGAAGTCCCGGAACGGCACGCCGGCTTCGATCATCTCCAGAACCAGCGCGCACGTGCCGACCTTCAGCATGGTCGTCGTCTCACTCATGTTGGAGTCGCCGACGATCACATGCAGTCGCCGGTACTTCTCGGCGTCGGCGTGGGGCTCGTCGCGGGTGTTGATGATCGGACGGGACCGGGTGGTGGCGCTGGAGACACCCTCCCAGATGTGCTCGGCGCGCTGGGACAGGCAGAACGCCGCGGCCTTCGGTGTCTGCAGCACCTTGCCGGCGCCGCAGATGAGTTGGCGCGTCACCAGGAACGGCAGCAGCACGTCAGAGATTCGGGAGAACTCGCCGGCCCGAACGATCAGGTAATTCTCGTGGCATCCGTACGAGTTGCCTGCCGAGTCGGTGTTGTTCTTGAACAGGTAGATGTCCCCGCCGATGCCCTCGTCAGCGAGCCGCTGCTCGGCGTCGATCAGCAGGTCCTCCAGTACCCGCTCGCCCGCACGATCATGGGTGACGAGCTGGATCAGGTTGTCGCATTCGGCGGTGGCGTATTCGGGATGGCTGCCGACGTCGAGGTACAGCCGCGCACCATTGCGCAGGAAGACGTTCGAGCTTCGGCCCCAGGAGACCACCCGACGGAACAGGTAGCGGGCAACCTCGTCCGGGCTGAGCCGACGGTGTCCATGAAACGTGCAGGTGACTCCGAACTCGGTTTCGATGCCCATGATTCTGCGTTGCACGGAGCAGAGCCTACTGGTTCCCCGACAGCATCGGTGAGCAAGCGGCCCGGATCCTTCGCCGAGTGATCGCCCCGGGTGAACCGGCCAGGGTCCTCGCGTGATCGCCCTGCGCGAACCGGCCAGCAACGTCGGTCCCGTTCCAGCTGGTGTGCGGAGCAACGCCGAATTCCGCGGCGTGGTGGGTACTCCGACCGCCGATTCATTCACTACGCTGGCGGCCGTGCTCCGCGACGCCACGACCCTGAGCCGCCGGATTTGGGTATCCGCGTTGCTGATGGCCGGCGTCGCCGTGGTGATACTCAGCTGGCGGGTGCCCGAGCCGGAGAACCAGCGGCCGAGTTCGACGCAGTCGGTCGAGAGCATCTCGTATCTGCGGTGCGCGTCGCAGTACGTTGCGCCGCCAAGTTACGGCACACGCGCGCTCAGTAACGACTGCACGCAGTAGCCGCCAAGCGCGGATCTGCCGGCTCAGGTCTCGGCGGGCGATTCGGCGGGGGCGCCATCAATCGGGGCGGCGTCGGCGTCTGCCAGCATGGCATCCAGTGCCGCACCGGTGATCCTCCGGAAGGCGCGGCGCGGCCGGTTGGTGTCAAGGATCGCCACCTCCAGTGTCGACGGCCCCAGCACTCGCGGTTCAGTTGCCGGTGTGGCGTTGCCCGCCGTGCTGGCAATACCCGCCCGCAACGCGCCGACCGCGATCCGCACCGCCTCCTCCAGCTCGGCAGTAGCCGAGTAGGTCTGCTTGAGCGCAGCGGTGATCGGTTCGGTGGTGCCGCCCATGACTACGAAATCAGGCTCATCGGCGATCGACCCGTCATAGGTGATCCGGTAAATCTCCGGTGCCTTCGCTTCGCCGTGGTGGGCAACCTCGGCCACACACAACTCGACCTCGTAGGGCTTCGCCTGCTCGGTGAAGATGGTGCCCAGGGTCTGGGCGTAGACGTTGGCCAGCTGCCTGCCGGTCACGTCTCGGCGGTCATAGGCGTACCCGCGGGTGTCGGCATATTGGATTCCGCCACGACGCAGGCTGTCGAACTCGTTGAAGCGGCCGACCGCAGCGAATCCAACCCGGTCGTAGATCTCGCTCACTTTCTGCAGCGATCGAGAAGGGTTTTCGGCGACGAACAACACGCCACCCGCGTACACCAACGTGACCACGCTTCGGCCCCGGGCAATGCCTTTACGCGCAAGTTCGGAACGCTCCCGCATCGCCTGCTCGGGCGAGATGAAATACGGGAAGCTCATGAATCAGCCCGTGGCGCAACGTTGCTCGGTCCCCGGCCCGGCCCGAACTCGTCGGTACGGGTACGGGTCGCGATCACTTCACGCGCCAACCGTTCGATGTGCTCGCCGGTCACCTCCTGAGCACCGTCAGCCTCGATGGTGACAGCCGTCGGGAAGATGCCCCGAATCAAATCCGGACCGCCGGTGGCGGAGTCGTCGTCGGCCGCGTCGTAGAGCGCCTCGACAGCTACCTTCAACGCCGAATCCGCATCTGCCACAGTGGAATACAGCTTCTTCATCGAGGCCTTCGCGAACAGGGAGCCGGAGCCGACCGCCTGGTAGCCCTCCTCCTCGATATGCCAGCCCCCGGCGGCGTCGAAGGACACGATGCGACCGGCCGCGTTGGCATCTGAGTCACTGAGGTCGTAGCCCACCAACAGCGGCAGCGCAATAAACCCCTGCAGTGCGGCGCCGAGATTGCCCCGCACCATGATCGCCAGCCGATTAACCTTGCCGGCGAACGTCATCGGCACGCCCTCAAGCTTTTCGTAGTGCTCCAGTTCGACGGCGTAGAGACGGGCGAATTCAACCGCCAGTGCGGCGGTGCCGGCGATCCCGGTAGCGGTGTAATCGTCGGTGATGTAGACCTTCTGCACGTCGCGGCCGGCGATCATGTTGCCCTGGGTGGAACGCCGGTCCCCGGCGATCAGCACCCCGCCGGGGTAGCGCAGGGCGACGATGGTGGTGCCGTGCGGCAACGCCTCACCCGCAGCTGACCCCTGAGCGAGTGCGCCGGTGAGGAGTAACTCGGGCGCCTGACGGCGCAGGTACTCCGAAAACGACGACTGGTCGGAGTGCTGGGTGAAAGATCCGGTCAGAAGATTGTTGGCCAGTCGATCTGGGGACGACCAGGTCACTGTCCGCCCTTTTGGACATAGGCCCGCACGAAGTCCTCGGCATTTTCCTCAAGCACGTCGTCGATCTCGTCGAGCAGGTCGTCGGTCTCCGCGGCAAGCTTCTCGCGGCGCTCCTGACCGGCACCTGCATCGCCGGCGGCACCGTCGTCATCGCCGCCGCCACCGCCACGCCTGGTCTGTTCCTGAGCCATCGCTGCCTCCTGCTCTCATCGGCGGCCTGGCCGCCGCACCCCACAGTACCGTCCGGGATCCGATGGTACCTGCACCGTAGCGGCCGACCCATGGCCGATGGGGAGCACCTCGTTGGCACCGTCGCGACCCTTACTCGGCCTGCTAGTTGGACCAATTGTCGTGTCGAGCCTGCGCGCGAGCCCTCCGAGGACATAAGTTTCCTCCCATACCAATAGGGGGATGACGTGTCAGAGACAACCAACCTCGCGACCATCAATGCAGCCGAAGCCCAGGAACTCGACCTCACCGCAGACTCCATCGAGCAGACCAGCCACCTGCAGAAGAACTTCGGCCGCAAAGAGATTCTCTTCTTCACGATCTGCACGCTGGTGGGTGTCGACACGATCGGGGTGCTCGCCGCGCTCGGCGCCGAGGCCTTCACCTGGCTCGTGATCCTGGCGATCACCTTCTTCATTCCCAGTGCACTGCTGTTCGCTGAACTCGGCACCGCCTTCCCGCAGGAGGGCGGCCCGTACATCTGGGCTCGCCTCGCCTTCGGACGGCTGACCGCCACGGTCAACAACGTCCTCTACTGGATCACGAACCCGGTGTGGTTCGGCGGCACTCTGGCCACCCTGGCCGTGACGACCGTCTCGGTGTTCTTCCTGGAAGGCCAAGACATGCCGACCTTCTGGTTTTACGTTTTCACCCTCGCCTTTATCTGGATCGGCACCTTGGCCGCCATCCTGTCGTTCAAGGTCGGCAAGTACATCCCGATCGCCGGCGCCTACGCGCGATTCATCCTGTTGGGCTTCTTCACCATCACCACCCTGATCTACGCCGCCAAGAATGGCGTCCAGGGTGTGCACGTCGGCGACTTCGGTGTGACCACGGCGGGATTCTTCGGACTCGCGGGCGTGATCATGTTCGGGTACGTCGGCTTCGAACTGCCCAACACCGCCGGCGATGAGATGAAGAACCCGAAGAAGGATGTGCCCTTCTCGATCTTCCGGTCCGCGGTCGTGGCGATCCTCATGTATGCCATTCCCATCCTGTGCATCATCGTGATACTGCCGTCGGATCAGGTGTCCGGACTCGGTGGCTTCATCGACGCGATGCGCTCGGTCTTCACCGTGTACGGCGGAAGCGTCGGCGACGACGGGGCCGTAACCCTCACCGGCGCCGGAACCATCATCGCCGCGATCGCTGCGATCCTGTTCATCCTGTGCCTGCTGTCCAGTGGCGTCGCCTGGATCATGGGTTCCGACCGCGCCATGGCCGTGTCCGGCTATGACGGCGCCGCTCCCAGGTACCTGGGAGCGATCTCCCCCCGGTATGGCACGCCGGTCCGCGTCAACGTGCTGTCCGGAATCCTGGCCACCGCGGTGGTCGTCGCCGTCCATGAAATCACCGGCGGCAATGCCGCCAAGTATTTCGGTGCCATCCTGGGTATCGCGATCTCCACGACCCTCATCTCCTACATCGCGATCTTCCCCGCGCTGTGGAAGTTGCGGGTGTCCTTCCCCGACCACCCCCGCCCCTACCGAGCGCCGTGGGCGCCCTTTCTGTCGATCCTGCTGACCGCGTGGGTGGTCTTCGCCGCCGTGCAACTGCTGATGCCCGGGTTCGGTGTCGACTGGTTCTCCGACGAGTTCCGGCCGGACGGCTGGGCGGCCGAGGAGCGGGTGAGGTATCTGCTGATCGAGGCCGTGCCGCTGGCGATCTTCATCATCACGGGGGTGATCTTCTACTTCGCCGGGACGAAGGTGCGCGAGGAAAAAGCCGTCGTCGGCTCAGTTCGTTAGTTGCGCAACAAGTTCGGCGGCACTGTCCACCGAATCCAGCAGCGCCCCGACGTGAGCCTTGCTGCCGCGCAGCGGCTCCAGCGTCGGGATCCGGACCAGCGAATCACCGCCGAGGTCGAAGATCACCGAGTCCCAGCTTGCCGCCGCGATATCGGCGCCGAACCGGCGCAGACATTCGCCGCGGAAGTACGCCCGGGTGTCGGTGGGCGGATTGTCAATGGCGTCGAGCACCTGCTGTTCGGTGACGAGCCGCTTCATCGAGCCACGAGCGACCAGCCGGTTATAGAGGCCCTTGTCCAGCCGGACATCGGAGTACTGCAGGTCGACCAGGTGCAGCCGCGGCGCCGACCAGGTGAGGTTCTCCCGTTGCCGGAAACCCTCCAGCAGGCGCAGTTTGGCCGGCCAATCCAGCAACTCCGCACATTCCATGGGATCGCGTTCCAGCAAATCAAGGACGTGTGCCCACGTTTCGACGACGTCGGCCGCCCGCGGATCAGGGTCTCGGCTGTCCAGCAGTGTGGCCACCCGGTCCAGGTAGATCCGCTGCAGAGCCAGCGCGGTGAGTTCACGGCCGTCCGCCAGGGCCACCGTGGCTCGCAGCGACGGATCCCGGCTGACCACGTGAACGGCGTGCACCGGCCGGGCCAGCATCAGATCGCTGAGGTCAACACCTTCTTCGATCAGGTCGAGCACCAGCGAGGTGGTACCGACCTTGAGATAGGTGGATGTCTCGGCCAGGTTGGCGTCACCGATGATCACATGCAGCCGGCGGTATTTGTCGGCGTCGGCGTGCGGCTCATCGCGGGTGTTGATGATCCCGCGCTTGAGTGTGGTCTCCAGGCCCACCTCCACCTCGATGTAGTCGGCCCGCTGTGACAGCTGGAATCCGGGCTCATCTCCGGCCGGTCCGATGCCCACGCGGCCGGAACCCGTGAAGACCTGCCGGGAAACCATGAACGGCGTGAGCCCGGCGATGATGGCCGTGAACGGGGTCTGCCGACTCATCAGATAGTTCTCATGCGTTCCGTAGGACGCGCCCTTGCCGTCCACGTTGTTTTTGTACAGCTGCAACTTGGCCGCGCCGGGAACGCTCGCAACGTGGCGGGCAGCGGCCTCCATCACCCGCTCGCCGGCCTTATCCCAGATCACCGCGTCCATCGGATCGGTCACCTCGGGTGCGGAATACTCCGGGTGGGCGTGGTCGACGTAGAGCCTGGCCCCGTTGGTCAGAATCATGTTGGCCGCGCCGACTTCATCAGCGTCGACCACCGGCACCGGTCCCGAGGTTCGGCTCAGATCGAAACCGCGGGCGTCGCGCAGCGGCGACTCCACCTCGTAATCCCAGCGGGTGCGCTTCGCGCGTGGAATCCCGGCGGCGGCCGCATACGCCAGCACCGCCTGGGTAGAGGTGAGGATCGGATTGGCGGCGGGATCGGACGGCGATGAGATTCCGTACTCGACCTCGGTACCGATGATCCGCTGCATGCGGGACAGCCTAGCCGGGTGCCGATGCGCGCTAGGGTTTCGACTCATGCCGGCCGAATCGGAAGCTGCCGAACGCTGGTTCCTCGCTCGCGGACTACCGGCGGTGCTTCGGCCCGGCGCGCTGCTGCACCGGGTGTGGAGCCGGTCGGCGCCCGCTCTGACAGCGCTGGCGGTGCTCGCGGTCAGCTCGATCACCGTGGTGCAGATCTCCGGAACCCGCGCCATCGACATCTATGGCAGCCTGGATCTTGCCGAAGGATTCGTCCTGGCGATAGTGGCGCTGGTGCTTCCAGCTGCCGCGGTCGCAGGATGGTTTGTGGCGAAGGTCGTCTCCACCGTGCGGCGCGTGCTGATCGCCGATCTCGCGGTGGCGGTGATCGCCCTCGGCGCCGTATTCGGCGGACCGAGTGCCCGCATATCGATGAACCTGATCATCTGGGCCGCGGCGATCGGGGCGGTCCTCGTGATCACCGCGACGGGCCTCGGCTCGATTCTGGGCTGGGCAGCCGAGCTGACACTGACCAACCTCTCCTACGCGGCGGGCATGTTCGTCAGGGCGCTGCCGGTCGTTCTGCTGACCATCCTGGTCTTCTTCAACACGTACGTGTGGCTGATGACCTCACTGATCAGCCGCGGCCGCCTGTGGCTGGGCATAGGCTTCCTATTCCTGATAGCCGCGACCTTCCTGGTGTCGGGCACACTGACGGAGGTGCGGCCGCTGCTCTCGGCACCCGCCGCCGTCGCAGGCGACTCCGCCCGCCTGGCCGGAACGCCGTTCGAGGGCGTACCCGACCACCCGGGCACCCGTCGACTCACTCTGGGCGAACGTCTCAACACCGTGTTCGTGGTGGCCGCCTCGCAGGTCACCCACGTGCTCACGGTCGCCTTAATCACCGGCACCGTCTTCTTCGTCCTGGGCCTGATCCTGGTCAGCCCACCCGTTCTGGATGCCTGGACGCGCGGTGCGGGACGCCCCGATGGGCAACTTCTCGGCATGACACTGCCGATCCCCGACTCGCTGATTCAGACCACAATGTTGTTGACCGCGATCACGTTCATGTACCTGTCCGCCAAGGCCGTCACCGACACCCAGTACCGCGCACAGTTTCTGGACCCGCTACTCGACGATGTGCGGCTGACGATCGTTGCTCTCAGCCGGTATCGGTCGATGCCTATCGGCCGACCCAAAAACCAAGCAGCAGAGACAATTTCGGCCACGCAGGAACCTGATGGCTGATCAATCCGGCGATGTCTTCGGTCTGCGCTACGGCGAAGTGCTGCTGGTGCGAATGGGTGAGTCCGGCCCCCAAGCGGCTAGAGCTACTGCCCCACTCCTCATCGCGGCTCGTACCTCGCCGCTTGATC
>JBAXIR010000015.1:0-26423 GCA_037138275.1 Mycobacteriaceae bacterium
TCGACGTTCTTTGGTGGCTCGAAGTTCGTCTATTTCGGCTTCGGTGCCGCGACCGGCGGATTGAGCAACACCCAAAGTGTTCGCAACGTCAGCACCAACGCCACCTTCGAAAGTAAGGCGGCACTATCTGCGTGACGTACCAGTGAACGGGTGCGTAGCTCAGGCTCCCGCGAGCTTGCGTAGAAACTCGTTGACGAAGTACTGGGCGTCGCCGCCTTCAATGGCGGCCACGATGAGTTCGGCGACCATCTCCGGTGGATCGCCGGCTGAGTAGTCGGTGGTTTCCCCACCCGAGCCCAGGCGGTTGCGT
This sequence comes from Mycobacteriaceae bacterium, assembly GCA_037138275.1. Classification (GTDB taxonomy): domain Bacteria; phylum Actinomycetota; class Actinomycetes; order Mycobacteriales; family Mycobacteriaceae; genus Mycobacterium. Next base: position 311 of record JBAXIR010000015.1, read on the forward strand.
CCGAAATCGGTCGCGGTCATACCCGGGTAGACCTCACTGACCACGATGCCGTCGGCGGCCAATTCCCCACGTGCGGTCTGGGTGATGCCGAGCAGGGCACGCTTGGAGGCGGAGTAGACGCTGTAGTCCGGAATGGTCATGAACGACGTGCCCGAGTTGACGTTGATGATCACCCCGGCACCGGTAGCCCGCATGATTGGAATGACGGCCTGCATCCCGACAATCGGAGCCAGCACGTTGAGGGTGAAGATGTCGGTGAACGCGACCGGATCGATGTCCTCCACGGATGCGCCGTAGCCCCGGCCGGCATTGTTGATCAGACCGTCCAGGCGACCGTAATGGCTGTGCGCGGCGTGGATTGCCGCGGTGAAGGCGGCGAAGTCGGTGACGTCGGCAGTCAAAGGCAGGCTGCCGGGCAGGCGCGCGGCGAGGTCGTCAAGCGCGGCGGTGTTGCGCGCGATCAGGGCCACCTTCGCGCCCCTGGCGCTCAGCGCCTCCGCGGTGCGAAGTCCGATGCCCGATGAGGCTCCGGTGACGACGAAGACGTGATCGGCGATCTGCATGGAGATCATCCTTGCAGCCGCCTCTGGCGGAGATGTTGCGTCCCATCTTTTGTCAGACCCCACCCTTACTCTGCGGGTGTAGGCAAAGGCGAGCAGAAGGGGGTGGTGTGGTGGCTCAATCCACCAATACCAGTTATGCGGTCATCGTTCTGGGGGATCACGGGACCCTGGAGGTCGACGACCTCGCGGTCAAGGCGGCCGAGCAGGGCGCGGTGATCGCCGAGTCCTTCAGCTTCGAGCCGGGGGAGCCGGCGAGTTCGGATGACCTGACCGAAGTGGACGCCGTCGTCTCGGCCCTGAGCCGGGCCATCGCCACCAGGACCGATATCTGGGTGCCATTTCCGATCGCGGACTTCGGCCGCGAGGAGCACCTGCGCCGGGTGAGCCTGGTCCTGCAACGCCACGGCGTCAACATGCTGGTGGGCCGCGATCTCGAGCCGTGCAATACCGACGGCGGATTCAACCCGATCGACTACGCGTTGCGCATGGAGGTGCGCGCGGTGGACGGACTCGATTTCGCCGCGATCGCCGGGGCCGGGGTGAACACCCTGGGCGCGGAGATCGAGCGGGCCCTCGCCGAGGATCGCCCAGCGGATGAGCCCGTCGACCACCCCGATGAACCCGAGGGCCCTGGTCGTCTTCACCGCCCGGCACCCAAGCGCGCGCGGGCCGTGAAAACCCCCGGGCAAGGGGAGAAGCATTACGGCACCGGCGAGGTAGCGAGGTTCTTCGGGAAGTCCGTGCAGTGGGTCCACGCGGCGCTACGCAACAACGACTTCGTTCGCGAGGACGGCTCCATCATCGAGCCCGTCCGGATCGGCAAGGGCCAGCGTCGCCGGTTCAGCCTCACCGACCTCGACGAGATGCTCCGGTCCTGCTACCGGCGGGGCCTGGTGACCGAAGACGAATACCTGAGCCTGATCGCGGCGTTGTTTTGTGAGCGGATGGGGTGGTAGGTCGTGTTACATGTAACATGACCGATATGGCCGAACAGGAAGAGTCCGCTGCTCGCCGACGTGTCGCTGACCACCGCGCGCGGCTGCGTCGGCAGGGTTTGCGACCGGTGCAGATCTGGGTGCCGGACGTGCGCGCGGTGGGCTTCGCCGCCGAGGCCAGTCGACAATCGGCCCTGGCAGCCCACAGCGATCACGCGGAAGACGATCAGGCGTTCGTCGACGCCATCTCGGAGTTCGGCGGTGAGGACGGCGAGTGAGGCGCGGAGAGGTGTGGACCGCATCCGGCGGCAAGCACTACGCCGGTAAGCCGCGCCCAGTCCTGATCATTCAGGATGATGTCTTCGATAAGACCGCATCAGTCACCGTCTGTCCCTTGACCACGGACACCGTCGATGCACCCCTGCTGCGGATCCACCTGGAGCCCGACAGCGCCAACGGGCTGAGCGTGCCGAGTCGCATCATGGTCGACAAGGTCACCACAATGCCGAAAGCTAAGCTCGGCGAACGGATCGGCCGCGTGGCGGATACCGACATGGTTGCCTTGTCCCGAAGCATTTTCGTATTTCTCGGATTGGCGGTGCGGAACAATGATTGACGGTCATGATCGCGACGGCGTCGATCCGTCCTATGTCGCCACACTGCTCAAGGCAGTGCACGAAGACGGCTACGTCATCATTCCGGACCTGATCCCGCCGGAGACGGTCGCGGCGATCCGCGAGGCGTCCGAGCCGTTCCTCACCTTCGATGGACGCAACGATTTCGAGGGCTACCGCACCCGGCGCATTTACTCCGTCATCGAAAAGACGTTGGCGTGCAACCCGATCGTCGAGCATCCACTGGTGCTGGCCCTGCTTGACGCAATACTGCAGCCCGGTTATCTGCTCTCGCAATTACAGGTCATCAACGTCATGCCGGGCGAGGTGCATCAGCCACTGCACCACGATGACGGCTTCTATCCCTTCCCTCGTCCGCGCAAACCCATTGGGGCGGCGCTGATTTGGGCGATCGATGACTTCACCGAGGACAACGGTGCGACGTTGGTGTACCCGAAAAGTCATCTGTGGGGCGAGGTTTCCCTGGGTGATGTTGACGTCAGCAAGATGGTGCCGGCCGTGATGCCGTCGGGGTCGGCGGTGTTCTTCGTCGGCACCCTGATCCATTGCGCCGGCGCCAACCACACCGACAAGCCCAGGCTGGCCGCGACCACCCAGTACTGCGAACCCTGGGCGCGCCAGCAGGAGAACTACAGCCTGGCCATCAGCCGCGAACGGGCTCGCATGTGCAGCGACACCGTGCAGCGACTACTCGGCTATTCGATGCTGTTCCCGTTCATCGGATTCGTCGACGGACGCGATCCGATTCGGCTGCTGCGCGACTGACGCCGGCGATCACTCGCCGTCGTCGAGAGCGTCGAGGCGTTCGCCCACCCGGGCCAGCGCCTCGTCAAGTACGTCCACCTTGTCGCTGCGGCGCTCGTTGGCGGGTTGCGCGGCGCCGCGGCCGCCCTCGGCCTCCACCCGGGCCGCACCCTGGCGGCGCAGCAGGCTGAAGTTCTTGTCGCGAGCGGTCCTGAGCCGGTGCTGCAGATCCTTCAACGACTTCTCATCGAGGCGCTCGAGGGCGTGCGGCGCAGCCTCGTCGATCAGGGAGGTTTCATCCTTGGACAGGTTCACGCCGTGGTTGCTCACCGTTGATTCATAGCGTGCGGCGGGCCTACCGGCAAGTGCGGCCGGTCAGTCAAACAGGTCGGGCTGCTCGCGCGTGATCCGGGCGAACAGCGGTTGGAAGCTGAACCAGCCGGCGAAGTGGCTGCCGACCTGAGTACTGGTGAGCTTGGCCATCTCCGGGTCGATGTGGATCGGTGTACCGGCGGCCTCGGCCATCAGCTGGGCGTGCGCGGTGCGCTCCATGGTGATGAACCACCAGGCTGCCTCCTCGACCGAATGCCCGACGGTGAGCAGCCCGTGGTTGCGCAGGATCACCGCTTTGTTGCCGGCGAGATCGTGCGCGATGCGCTTGCCCTCCTCGATGTCGAGCACCACGCCGGAGTAGTTGTCGAACAGCGCATGGTCCTCGTAGAAGGCGCAGGCATCCTGGGTGATCGGGTCCAGTGTGCGGCCCAGGGTCGACCATGTCTTGCCGTACACCGAGTGCGCGTGTGCGGCACCGATGACGTCGGGTCGGGCGGCGTGCACCTGTGAGTGGATGGCGAACGCGGCCTGGTTCACCGGCAGATCGCCCTCGACGACGGTGCCGTCATGGCGCACCAGTAGCAGGTCGCTGACCCGGATGTGGCCGAAGTGCATGCCGAACGGGTTCACCCAGAAGTGGTCGGTGAACTCCGGGTCGCGTGCGGTGATGTGCCCGGCCACGCCCTCGTCGAAGCCGAACTTGCTGAACAGCCGGAACGCCGCGGCGAGGTTCTGCTTGCGGTGCAGACGTTCCTGTTCGGTATTGCGTTCCTGGGGCAGCAGTGCCGAGATGTTGCCGCCCGCCATTTTCTGAGCCTGCTCGGCTCCGGTATCCGCCATGGCCGTCAGATTACGCCGGTCTGGGCGAGGGCACATCGATTAGAACTCGATATCACCAGTGGGTGGAGGAGGTCCCCGGACTGCCAGATGCGAGGGCAGGCGATCCGATTCACCGCAATCGCAATCGTCCGACCTGTCTCAATTCTTTCGGTGTGAGTTTCTCGTAAGTCGCAGCCAAAGTGGTAACAGGATATTCGGAAAATGACTGCTTTGCGGGACTTTTTGTGGTAAGAAAAAACTCTACGTAGCTGAACTTGCCCCCGAGACCCCGGCGGCTTCTCCCCTGCGCGCGTGGCTCATCCGGCGGGGGAACCATCGTGGTTTCAGTCAATTCTGTTCATTGGGGTGTTCGCGTTCGGATGATCGAGTCCGCTCGTCGGGCGGTGGCATCACCCGATTACCGTCAGGCCGATTATTTTCGCGACGAGTTGCATCGCCAGATCGACCTGCTTAACGAGCATGTTCTGAAATGCCATGCAAAGCTCGCCGTAAACACAAGCCGCGCACAGGTCGATCAGATTCGCCACATGCAGGCTCAACTCCGGCAGTGCGCTATCGAACGCAGTGAGCTCTTGGAAATGCTCGCCGCACTCACCCGCCGATTCCCCCTCATGACCTAATGTCCAGTCCCTGCGCCCCTCGGCACGAGGCGTGCAATGGACGTGGCGATGAACGCCCCAGGTCTTCTCACTGCCAACTTACGACCTGTCGCAAATCTTTCGTTGTGAGTTTCTGGATAGTCGTCACGTAAACCCATCGACAGCGATCTGCTTCGGCGTGTATCAGGTCAATGGGTCGAACCGGAACACCGCACACCGTCCGGCTAGAGCCTCAAACTCATCTGACCTGCCCTCGGCAACCAGACCGGCGTTCTTCATGAAGCTGATCGCAGTGGGAACCAACGTCGGAACATCCCGCAGCAGCGGGCGGGCCTCCTCGGCGGGTAACTCCACCATGAACACCTCCTCGCTTCGGCGGCCCCGGCTAAGCGTGGCCACCTCGGCGGCACGGGCATTGAGCACCCAATCCGCTCCAGGAAATCCGCCGAGCACGTAACGCTTACCCTCGACGGAGAACACGGTGATCGGCGTGGAACGCGGCTTACCGCTCTTGCGCCCCGGCACCGTCAGCACCATCGAGGCTTCGGCACCTAAGCCGAAGCCCATTACGGCCATGTAGAACTTATTCATCGGCTTGAGCCACCACGGCGGAGCAATTCGGTCTGAGTCGGCCACCATTGCAGTATTTCAGCGCTCCAGAGCCTTTGCGCATCCGGCGAGGATCGCACGGAAATTCCACGGCAGCAGACGCGAACTCACTGCCTCCATGGCTCTTCCGCCGGCGTGAACCGGATGGGAGTAGGAAATCGTCCAGTCGACGTGGGTGCGGTTGCCGGATGGGGTGAAGGTCGATGGGGTGAATGTCAGAGTGCCGCTGTGGTTGTTGAACGCGGGGGCGGCGCGGACGATCCGATAGCTGTAGCTTCGCGGCGGGTCGTAGGCGGTGATCTCCTCGCGAAACCACATCCCGGTCGCGACCACCGCCCGCACCGCCCCGACGCCGGGCGCCGCGGAGTCCTTCGCCCATCCGGTGCGCACCACCATCGGAGCGACGATCAGGTTCGCCGGGTTGGCCAGCCAGGCGAAGACCTGCTCGGGTGGCGCGGCGATCGTTCGCTCGACATGAATGGTGACCATCAGCGCGTCAACGGGTCCCCGTCCAGCACCGCGGATCCGATGACCTCTCGGAATCCCGATCGCAGGCTGTCAATCAGTGTCTCGCGATCGTCGACCGCCAAATCATCGCTGCTGACTCCCACACTCGCGATGCCCTCGTAAGTCAGCATCGTGACGTTGATCGCAGCGCCGATGGTTCCGACCAATGGGTACATCCGCTCGATCTTGGCCCCGGCAATCCACACCGGTACCGGTATCCCGGGCACATTGGAGGCGGTCAGATCCGAGGTCTGGGCGGCCGCGGAAACCAACTCCGGGGGCAGGAACCGAGTCAGCTCGGCGAAGTAGTCGGCCAGCTTCAGTGCCGGCTCGGCACGCCAGCTACGGACGGTGTTGGCCGCCGCCTCCAACACATCATCGATGACATTGCTGATCGGGATCTCGAATCGGGCGATGGTGACCGCATTGCTCTGGTCGTCGGAGGTGCGAAGCGAGATCGGCATGTTCATCCGAAGCTCGCCGACGGGCCGACCCATGGTTTCGTGATAGCGGTACATGCCGACGCTGATCGCCGCAAGGAACAGATCGTTGACTGTCCGCTCGCGCTTCTTGGCCGCCGCACGGAACTGCGCGAAATCCATGTCGATGGTGTCGAAGTGGTAGTTGATACTGCGGGACTGCATGATCGGCGACAGCGGGCCAAGCGGCAACGGGATCTTGGTGAACCGGGCCACCGACTCCGCGGTCTCGCGGACCTTGTCGATCAACTCAAGCGGGTTCTTGATGGCCGACATCGCCAGTGGCCCAATACCTTTGATGACATCCTCGGCGGTCTTGGCCACCCACCCTGCATTGTTTCGGATGACCGCCTGCATGAAGCCCTTGGTGTCGAGTTCGACCGGCTCGGGTGCTGCCGGCATCGGGCCGAGATCGCTGCCCTCCGGGGTGAAGTCGAACAGCGCCAGGCCGAGTTGCACGGTTCCCTGGCCGTCGGCGATGGCGTGATGCAACTTCATGATGAGTGCCGACTTGCCGCCCGGCAGTCCTTCCACCACGGTCACCCGCCAGAGCGGACGCTCCCTGTCGAAGTCAGTCATGGATTGCCGGCGGGCCTCGGTGAGCACGTCGTCCCAGCTCGCCTCGGGCATGCTGAAGCGACGCATGTGATAGCCCAGGTCGAAGTCCGGATCGACGACCACGCGCGGGGTCTGAAGGTTGAGCGGTCCCTCAACCACTTTCGAGCGCAACACCGGAGCGACGCGGGTCGCTCGTTCGAATCGGTCGCACAGCACGTCCCAGTCCGGCGTCTTCTCCAGCACCAGCAGACCGATGATGGTCGACCGCATGACCGGGTCGTCGGAGGCCATCCGCCAGGTCGCGAAATCCCAGCCGCCCAGCCGTCTGGCACCGGTGATCGTTTCCGAGCCGCGAAGCTTCTTGGTGGGGGTCTTCTTCGCGACCTTCTTAGCGGGGGCCTTGGCAGCCGGTGCCTTCTTGGCGGGCGCCTTCTTGGCTGGTGCCTTCTTCGCCGGAGCCTTCTTGGCGGGTGCTTTTTTCGCGGGTGCCTTCAGCGCCTTCTTGGCCGGTGCCTTCTTCTTCGGGCTGTCCATAGGGGAATCCTGTCACCCTCCGCCGTGCGGATGGGTGCAGATCGCTACTTCCGGCGGCCGGCGCGGGCGGCGAATCCGTCCAGCGCAGCGAGCACTTCGGGTGCTCGCCAGGCGCGGTTGCGGGTGCGGTCGGTGAACTCGACAATGATCCCGGCTTCGGTCAACGGATCGACGTATCTTCGCGCGTTTCCGGTCGGGATGCCCAGCTCGCGCAGCAGCAATCGCGCGTTGACGACCGGGCATCGGATCAACAGATCGGCGACGCGATGCACTGCGGAGTCCCGGCGGGCCGCGATCTGTGAGTTCCATCCTTCGCGTATTGACCGTAGATCGAACACCAGATGACGGCCGTTGATAACCGCTGCCATCGAGGCCGAGGCAAGTTCCTCGATGATCGGGATTGGGTTGCCGTCCCGGTAGGAGGTCAATGCGTCGAAGTATCCGGCAGTGTCAATGAGCAGTCCCGCCGAGACTGGCACGGTGATGTGACGGGTTAGGCGCTTGTTGCGCAGCATCGCTTGAATCAGCGCCCGGCCGGTACGCCCATTTCCGTCCGTGAAGGGGTGGATGGTTTCGAACTGCGCATGCGCGATTGCGATCTGGCATAGCGGCGGCACATCCCCTCGACGCGCGAAGGTCAGCAGATCGTCAATGGCGCCGGGAATCCGGGCGTGATGTGGAGCAATGAAGTCGGCCCCACGGGGACCGAAGGTGCCTCCGCCGACCCATACCTGTTCAGTGCGCCACCTTCCCGCCATCTTCGGATCGGTGGCCTGCATCAGTGCCGCATGCATCGAGGTGATCGCGTTCGCGTCTATCTGATCCGCCAATGTGATGGCAGCTTTCATCGCGTCGGTATTGCGCACGATCGCTGCCGCGTTGCGACGACTGGTGTCGCCGAGTAGCTCTGCTTCGGCTATTGCGCGTGCCGAGGCGGTCAGATTCTCGATGTTGGAACTGGCAGCCGACTCTGACCGCAGCAGGACGGAGTAGAACGGTGCGATCTCGTTGCCGAGTTCGGCGTCGAAACGGGCTACTTCGTGGCTGGCCTCTTCGGCATCGGTGAGTATTCGTGCGGGCATCGCGATGTCCAAATCCGCGATGACAGCCGGTATGGCTGCTTGGTAGTCACCCGCCTGCCGCTGAGCGGCGCGCAGATCGGCCAACCCGTACCCGGCCTCCACAGGAGTCGACCAGGTGAGGGTTTCGTATCCGACAGCGGTGCTGCCTGATGACGGCATCCCGCCACGATAGCATCACTTAACTTATTATCTGATGCTATGAGCTGGCCCAAGCATCACTTCCGATGCCGGTCGCACCCTGCCCGCGGTCGTGGCGGCGTTACGGGCGCAATGGCCCGCCGGGTGGATGCGGGGTCAATAATGACCGGGTGAGCATCGACGGGGCGCGACCGCCGGGCGGCAGTCCGAGCCGTTCCGATCTCGGCCGGTGGCGCCGGCATCTGGCCAATGAGCGTGCGGAGGCGGCCGTCTACCGCGATCTGGCCCAGCGCTACGACGGCGAGGAGCGCGAGATTCTGCTGGCGATCGCCACCTCGGAGGAGCGCCATGAACAGCATTGGCTGGCACTGCTCGGCGATCAGGTCGGCCCACCTCGTCGCGCCGACGTGGGCACCCGGATTCTGGCGTTCCTGGCGCGCCACTTCGGGTCGGTGTTCGTCCTGGCACTGGTGCAGCGGTTCGAGGCCCGCGCGAGTTACGAGGGCGACGTCGACGCGACGGCGACGATGGCCGCCGACGAACAGATTCACGAAGAGGTCATCCGTGCGCTCGCCGGCCGGGGCCGAGACCGGCTGTCGGGGAGTTTCCGGGCCGCGGTGTTCGGGGCCAACGACGGTCTGGTGAGCAACCTGGCGTTGATCCTGGGCGTCGGTGCCAGCGGGGTCGCGTCGCATACCGTGTTGGTGACCGGGTTGGCCGGCCTGCTTGCGGGCGCGCTGTCGATGGGGGCCGGCGAATACGTGTCGGTCAGTTCGCAACGGGAACTGCTGGAAGCGTCAACTCCGAGTCCGAACGTCGGCACCGCCCTGACCGAGCTGGACGTGGACGCCAACGAACTCGAACTGGTCTACCGCGCCCGCGGGATGAGCGCGGACGAGGCCAAGGCGCATGCCGCCACCGTGCTGCGCAACCACGCCGACGGCACACAGCAGCCTGCCGTGCCGGATGCCGACCAGCACGAGGCCATCGGCACGGGTTTCAAGGCCGCCGTCGCCAGCTTCCTGTTCTTCGCGGTCGGCGCGATCATTCCCGTGCTGCCGTACATCTTCGGCCTGGGCGGCGCGACGGCCGCGCTGATCGCCGCCGTGCTGGTCGGCATCGCACTGCTGGGAACCGGGGTGATCGTCGGTCTGCTGTCCGGTGCGCCGCCGATGCGACGGGCGTTGCGGCAGTTGATGATCGGCTATGGCGCCGCGGGTATCACCTATGTGTTGGGACTGCTTGTCGGCGGTGGAGTGGGCTAGGTTGCCAACCCGGCGTCTATCGGTATGTCAACACGGGTCCCGCTCAGTCCCGCAGTGCAGATCCAGCGCGGTGAACGCATCCGGGCTGATCGCCGCCGGCCCGACGAAGGGGAAGTCCAGAATGAGCGTGGTGTAGCAGATAAGGGCGATCATCGCGGTGAGCATCAGGGTCATCACTGTGTGAATCGGATAGCTACGCGCCCCGAACAGGTAGCAGAACGTCACAAGAATGAACGCGCCGGCGACGAGAACCAGCCAGACGATGCCGGGCAGACTGCTGACGGCGTCCTCGAATCGGGTGGCGCGCAGATTTTTGATCTCGTCGAGTTTTTTAACTGACTCGCCGAAGAACGTTCCCTCCGTGGGTGTGGAAATCTGGTGGCCCGCGTAGGCGTCTGAAATTCGTCGAAGGACAGGCTCGATCCGCGGGTTCCCCTCGCCCCGCGCAAGATCGGGCCATTCTTTTGTGACGATCACATCGCGGTACTCCGCCCACAGTTGTCGAATCTCGCTTCTGAACGGCTCGGGAAACGCCGTCGCGTTGGCGTAGAGGGTTTGAACGTCGCGCGCCTCCTGGACGATGTTGGCGGAGGTCCGCTCGTAGTAGCCCCAGGTGTTGGAGGCGACCAACGCCAGGAACACTCCGTAGACGGTTCCGAGAACGCTGAGAACCGGGCCCGAGATGTCGTGGTGCTGGCGCAGGAAATCCTGACGAACGAACTTGCGCACCAGCAGAAGTCCGATTCCGGCCACCACGACCGGTAACAGCAGGCCGACCAGCGCCTGCTGGGCCGGGGTGAGGTGGAAGGCGAACCACTGCTCCAAACTGGACCCGTTTCTCGAAATTGGAATCCGAGCAATGCCCGCGGGGCCCAAAGGCCGCGGCACCGTGACGCTCACGGACAGGTACTGAGGCACCGGCGACATGGCCACAGGCTACCGGCGTTACGGTCCAGATCTGCCGAGGCGTTGCCGATTCTTCGCCGTCGGCGCGATCACGCCAGTGCTGCTATACCTCTTCGGCCTGAACGGCGCGACGGCCGCTCTGACTGCCGCCGTGCTGGTCGGCATCGCACTGCTGGGCACCGGGGTGATCGTCGGTTTGCTGTCTGGTGCGCCGCCGATGCGACGTGCGTTGCGGCAGTTGATGATCGGCTATGGCGCCGCGGGTATCACCTATGTGTTGGGTCTGCTTGTCGGTGGTGGAGTGGGTTAGGTCGCCAACTCGACGTTGCCTTCGTCGAACTCGGCGATGATCCTCAGAGTGCCCCCCAGGGCGGCGATATAGGACCGTAGTGTGTCGAGTTCGGTGTGGGACAGATCGCCGCTCTCCAGCTTTGATACCCAGGCCTGCGATACACCCATGAGCGCGGCGACGTCAGCCTGTCGCGGATGCCCGTGGGCTTTGCGTAGTTCGGTGAGTCGGTGAGCCCGGATTGCTTGATGCATCTCTTTCCGTGCCGTTTCGGCGCGCTCAGGATCCAGGCGGCCCTGCGCCACCGCATCCGCGCGAATGTCACGCCAGTTGCGTGCCATCGTCATGCACCTCCATGTTCAGTCGCCAGCCAGTCCGCGTACCGCTGCTCGGCGATCGGGATGTTCCTGTCGTACCAGTCCTTCCAAGCGCCGGCCTTATCGCCACCAAGCAAAAGAATCGCCTGCCGATTTGGATCGAAAATGAACAGGATTCTGATGCTCGTGCCTGCGGGCCTGAGTTCCTTCAGGCTATGAAATTTCGATCCGGCTACCTTGTCCACCATCGGTCTGCCAAGTGTCGGCCCCTCAGACTCCAGTAGGTCGATAGCGCCCGTTACTGCGGCAATTGCTCCTTCATCAAGCGTGAGGTACCAGGTCTCGACCGGTTCCAGTAGCAGTACTTCCCAAACCATCGTAATATAACTTCAGGGTTATATACAAGAGTTCTCAGGCATCACACCTCGTCGTTCTAGCAGCGCGTCCCGACAACTAGTGGCGCTCGTAGCCCTACAGCATCCGCTCGGACTTCGGCACCTTCGGCATCTCGGTGGTGATGCGTTGCATGGTGGACAGGAACATGTAGAACTCGGGGTAGACGATCGGCTTGCCGCTATTGAGAACGGCCACTGAGATCCCGCGTTCGGGGTCGGCCCAGGCGAGGGTATTGATGAACCCGAGATGGCCGAAGGCGTGCTGGGTGTCCAGGCCGAAAAGGCTCACCATCCGCGCCCCCAGCATCAGGCCGTGAGAGAACCGCGTCGGGTATCCCAGTGACAGGTCGACCTCGAGGTGCGAACGCTCGATGAGCGCCTCGCGGATAGTCTCGGTCTCGATCACCCGGACGCCGTCGAGTTCGCCGCCGCAGCGCATGATCTCAAAGAATCGCGACATCTCCCACGCGGTGGTCACCGTGCTGGCCGCTGGCACGATACCGGTGAGGAAACGCGGATCGTTGGTGAGCGTGACGAGGCCGTCGACGTCGATACCCAGCGCCCGGGTGAGAAGTTTGGATAGCAGCGGAGCCGTCGGCGGGCCGGTGACGTAGTTGAGTGCGACCTTGTCGACATCCTCGGCCGCGACGCCGTAGTTAGTCCAGCGGAACCCCAGCGGATCGAGGAATTCCTCGGCCAGCACCGTGCGGATGTCCTTGCCGGTGGCGGCGTGCACGACCTCGCCGAGGATGAATCCACCCGAGACCGCGTGATAGGCCAGATAACGGCCGGCTTTGGCGAACGGTTTTGCGTTGACTAGGACGTCGGTCATGTACTGGCGGTCGCGGAGATTATCGAGATCCAGTGCGCTGCGGGGCAGGTTCGGCACTGCGGCGCGGTGGTCCAGCACGTGGCCGACGGTGATGTCCTGCTTGCCGTTCTTCTCGTAGCCGGGAATGTAGTCGGCGATGGGATCGTCGATACCCAGCACGCCGCGCTCGATGAGTTTGTGCACCACGAAGGCGGTAACGGCTTTCGAGGTGGAGTAGACGCAAAACGGGGTGTCGACGGTCGCGCGGACGCGTTCGGTGTCCCGGCCGTCATGCGGGCCGTTGCCGCGGGCATGCCCGATGGCCCGGTTGAGGATCACCGCGCCGTTGCGTCGAACACACACCTGCATAGCGGGGTGTACTCCGCTGCGATACCAATCGCGGACTGATCGCCACATCGCCTCGACCCGGCGGGTGCTGACCCCGCCGGCCTCGGGTGGATCCTCCGGGCCGACGTCGGTCACCGAATCAAGATCGCGGGCGACGTGGATCCGGCGCAGCGGGTCGGGTAGCCCGAGCGGTGGGCGCGGGACCTGGGGCAGTTTAGGGGCCATCGCCGAATCGTATGCCCGTTGACGATTTTGCGCGGGGTTCGCAGAAAATAGATGCCCTGGGTTAGTGCGCTTGTCGTACTTGGTAGGTAGAATTGAGGTATCAATCGCGGCTGTTTCGCAACGGTCGTTCATCGCAGTATCGGGGGCTCGTCACAAGCTGCCGGGGGCATCACCCCCGGACTTCGTCGTGGCCTTCGCCTGCTCAAAAGAAGGGTGAGATATGACCGACTCGAAGAAGACTTTGATCGCGGCGCTGCTTGACCGCTCGGGCTCGATGGAGACGTGCAAGGAGGCCACTGAGGACGGCTGGCGCGAGCTTATCAACGAGCAGCGCTCGCACCCCGAGTACTGCGAGGTGACGCTGGCCCAGTTCGACACCGAGTACGAGGTGCTCTACCCGCCCACCGTCATCGCGGCGGTGCCGGAGTTCGTCGTGGTGCCCCGCGGGAGGACCGCACTGCTCGACTCGGCCGGGGTGTTCATCACCGAGGTGGGCGAACGGCTCGCCGCACTGCCCTCCGATCAGCGGCCCGGCCAGGTGATCTGCCTGATCATGACCGACGGTATGGAGAACGCCAGCCGCCGGTGGACCTGGGAGGCGGTCAAGAAGCTGATCACCGAGCAGCGTGAGGTCTACGGCTGGGAGTTCATCTTCCTGGGCGCCGACATCGACGCGGTCGAGATCGGGCAGCGGATGGGTATGGACCCGCGCTACGCCATGACCTACGACAAGAGGTCCTATGACGCCAACCACGCGGCCTACCGGTTGACGTCAGCCGCTATGACCGATATCAAGCGCGGCCTCCTCGCCCGCGAGGGCTTCACCGCGCTTCAACGCGCCGAAGCGATGGGTGAGGCATCGGGTGAGGCGCCGAAGAGGAAGCGCAAGCGGGGCGCCTAGCCCGTGGGCGAACGTCGGCGTGCTGTCGCTGATCAATGGCGGCAGCACGCCGACGTCCGCTGTCCAGTTCCGCAACTACACAGGATCGGGGGATTTGCAATGGGTGTATCTGTTTCAGGTGTATCGAATTTTCGCGCCGCCATGCTCGGCGTCGCCTACGGCGATTCGTGGGGGTATCCCAACGAACGGCACAGCTATGGCCGGCTGACGCTGATGGACATGCGGGGTCCGGAACTTCCCGAACGGCTGATCGTCTCCGATGACACCCAGATGACCCTGTATCTCGCCCAGGCTGTCGATGGTGCGGCCGGCAAGAGTGCGGGGGAGTTGCAGTCGGCGATCCTGGCCGGCTGGCTGGGGTGGCTGCATGACCCGGATATGCGCGGATACGGCCGCACGACCATGAAAGCGCTGCGCGCTCTGCACTTCGGTGAGCCCTGGTATCGGGCCACCGTGGTCGACAGCGACGCCTGTGGCGCGGTCATGCGCGTCTCGCCGTGCGGTTTCCTTCCGGACGGGTTGTGGCAGCCGGTGTCGGCGTGGCAGGCCGCGACCACCCACGGCGGCCCGGCGGCCATCGCCTCGGCACTACTGGCCGCCGCGGTGTTGCGCCGGATCATCATCGCGTCCGATCCGCACGCGTTGGTGAGCGACGGACTGCTGAGCCATGCGATCGAACTCAGCCACGACGACGCCATGATGAGCACTGCGGCGCCGTGGCTGATCGACCATCCACGCGCCGGAAACCTCGATGCCGCAACCGATCTCATCCGAAACGGGATGGTGACGGTGCGCGAGGCGGTGCAGCAGGCCCGGGATGTGACACCGAAGTTCCTCGACGATCCCTGGTTCGCAGATCCGTCGCTTCCGCGCTACGGCGGCGAGGGATGGCGCTCACCTCAGGCGCTGGCGTGCGCGCTGCTGTGTGTCGACATGCTTCCCGGTGAGCCTGTCGAGGCGCTTCGCCGGGCGGTGACCACCGGTGGAGACAGCGATACCCTCGGTGCCATTGCCGGATTCTTCCTCGGCAGCGTGCACGGCAACGTGTGGCCGCAGCACTGGCTGACCAGATTGGAGCCCCGCTTCGCCGCCTGGACCACCGAGGCGGGGGCGTATGTCTTCGACTGAGCACTGGCCGTTGGAGAAGATCGAGCGGAACCTGGCGCGTCCGTCGCGGGGGCGGCGATGCGTGCTGCTGACCACCGGCGCGCTCAACCCGATTCATCTCGGGCACGTCGCGATGTTCGACCGCGCTCGAGACGGCCTGGAGTCTGAGCATGGGTTCGACGTGGCCGGCGGATTCCTTTCGCCATCGCACGACGCCTATCTGTCCGGCAAGTACGGCGATTCGGCGTTCTTCCCCGCGCGCCAACGGCTGGCCATGTGCGTCGCCGCGACGAAGGACCACCCGGTGCTGGCGGTGACGTCCTGGGAGAGTTCGGCCTCGGGTCGGTGGCCGGACTTCCCAGAGGTCACGGCCACGCTCGAAGATGTTCTTGCCGAGCGGTTTCCCAACGAGGACATCGTCGTCATGTATCTGTGCGGTCAGGACCACTTCTGCCATGCGGCGGCGAGCCGACTTCCGACGATCGCGGTGGTCTCCCGCGCCGGTATGTCCGAGCAGACCGACGCGGCCCACGGCATCTACGCCATGCCCGCCGACGATTCGTTCAGTCAGTTGAGCGCGACGCGGGTTCGAGAAGCTCTGGCGAACGAGGACATGCAGACGCTGGAGGACTGTGTGCATCCCGACGTTGTGGCACTGCTGCGCGAATCGCACGCACCCGGATCCGCGCACCCCGGTGTGGCTCGAGGATGACGCCGCGCACCCGCTGATGTTCGCCGCGTGTTGTCGTGGTCTCCAGCTCCACGCGGCGCAGCACCTCGCGCAGGATCACTCTCATCTCAGAGAGTGCGAAGTTGGCGCCGAGGCACCGTCGGTTCCCGCCCCCGAACGGCAGCCAGGTGGTCGGGCTCACGGTTGCCGATCGTGGGCCGCCGGCCAGCATCCGATCCGGGTCGAACCGGTCCGGGTTCTCGTACTGTGCGGCACTGGCATGGACCAGGCCGATCCCGGGTGCGACCATCACACCCGCGGGTAGCCGGTAGCCGGCGAGTTCGACGGGGGCGGTGAGCGTTCGGCCGACATCGAACACGACGGGTCGGATGCGCAGGGTTTCCTTGCCGATCGCATCAAGGTAGTCGTCGCCGGCCGGGTCTCCGGTCGCACTGGCCTCGGCCGCCGTCACGGCCTCGGCCAAGATCGCAGGATGCCGACTCAGTCGCTCCAGTGCCCAGGACAGCGCGGTGGCGGTGGTGTCGTGGCCGGCTGCGAGCAGTGTCATCAGCTGATCGCGCAACTCGCGATCGCTCATCTGCCGCCCATCGTCGTCGGCGGCGCGGACCAACATGGCCAGCGCGTCAGTCCGGTCAGCCAGGGCCGGGTCGGCGCGACGATCGGCGATCTCGGCATACAGCAGCCGGTCGGCCTCATCGAGGCGGCGGCGGACGTGCCGCCAGCCACGACGCTGTTGCAGTGCCGGGTTGTAGGTGGCCATCGTCGCCCACGGGCCAAGGTTCATTACCCGCGGCATGACGTCGCGCAGTGCGGCCAGTCGCGCGGGATCGGTGGCGCCAATGACGGTGCGCAGGATCACCTCAAGGGTGATCTCGGACATCTTGGGCCCGACCGCAAACTCCACACCCACCGGCCAGCCGGCGATGTTGGTGGCAGCAATCTCGGCCATCACGTCGGTCTGGCGGGCTACGGCGTCGCGCGTGAACGGGGCCATCATCAGGCGACGCCGGTCGCGGTGGACATCGTCGTCGATGACGAGAACGGAGCTGTCGCCCAGGATTCCGGCCAGCATCGAGTTCGCTTCGCCGGCGTGGAATACCGTCGGATCGCCGGCGAACACGGTCTTGATGTCGGCGGGGTCGGCCAGGTAGACCACCGTTCCCATCGAGGCCACGCGCAGCGTGAACACCTCGCCGTAGCGGCGCCGGCACGCGGCCACCATTCGTGGCCAGTAGCGCAGCATCAGCGCGGCTTGGATCGGACTGGGCAGCGGTGGTCCCGGCGGCAGCTGACGCCTGGCTGAGGAGTCCATTACTCGACGATACGACTTCGACATGGGGCGGTTGGGGTTCAGAGCGCGAAGTCAGCGTTCATCCGTTGTTAGCCTGCCGCTCAGTGTCGCGTCTCAGTTAGCTCATCGCCGCAGGTTACTGATGGTGGTATGCGATGCACCGTGTTCGGAACCGGGTACCTCGGCGCGACACACGCCGCCGGGATGGCCGAGCTGGGTCATGAGGTCGTCGGCGTCGACATCGACCCCGGCAAGGTCGCCAAGCTCTCCGGTGGCGACATCCCGTTCTACGAGCCCGGGTTGGCGAAGGTGTTGCGCGAGAACCTCGCTGCCGGACGCCTGCGCTTCACCACCGACTATGACATGGCTGCGGATTTCGCCGACATCCACTTCCTGGGCGTCGGCACGCCGCAGAAGAAGGGCGAGTACGGCGCCGACCTCCGGCACGTGCACGCCGTCATCGACGAACTGGTACCGCGGCTGACACGGCCGTCGGTGATCGTCGGCAAGTCGACCGTTCCGGTGGGCACCGCGGCCGGGTTGGCCGCTCGCGCTCGCGAACTGGCCAGGGACTCAGTGCCGGTCGAGGTCGCCTGGAACCCGGAGTTTCTGCGCGAGGGATTCGCCATTCACGACACCCTGCACCCGGATCGCATTGTGCTCGGGGTCGAAGAGGCTTCGACACGCGCAGAGCCCGCGCTGCGCGAGATGTACTCACGTCTGCTCGACGACGGGGCACCGTTCATCGTGACCGATCTGCAGACCGCCGAACTGGTGAAGGTATCGGCGAACGCCTTTCTGGCGACCAAGATCTCGTTCATCAACGCCATCTCCGAGGTGTGCGAGGCCGCCGATGCCGACGTCCGCGTCCTCGCTGATGCACTGGGCCATGATCCGCGGATCGGACGCCAATTCCTCAACGCCGGATTGGGTTTCGGTGGCGGCTGCCTGCCCAAGGATATCCGCGCGTTTATGGCCCGGGCCGGCGAGCTTGGCGCCAACCATGCGCTGACGTTCCTGCGCGAAGTCGACAGCATCAATATGCGCCGCCGCACCCGGATGGTGGAGTTGGCTGCCACCGCCTGCGGGGGATCACTGCTGGGCGCCAACATCGCGGTACTCGGCGCGGCATTCAAACCGGAGTCCGATGATGTGCGCGATTCACCTGCGCTCAATGTCGCCGGCATGTTGCAACTCAACGGTGCGACCGTCAACGTCTACGACCCCAAGGCGATGGAGAACTCACAGCGACTGTTCCCCACCCTGAACTATTCGACGTCGGCGCTGGAGGCATGCGATCGGGCCGACGCGGTTCTGGTGCTCACCGAATGGCGCGAGTTCGTCGACCTCGACCCCGATACGCTGGCTGCCACCGTGCGCGCCAAGGTGATGGTCGACGGCCGCAATTGCCTGGACAGCGGGCGTTGGACGAGTGCGGGCTGGAAGTACCACGCACTGGGCCGGCGGGTGGGCTGAGCGTTCCGCGCGACACCGACCGCGATACTGACACCGTGACCGAGCGCGATGTGACTGAACGCAATGTGGTGGGCGGCCCACTGGAGCCGTGCGGAACCGACCCGATGACCGGCTTCTACCGGGACGGCTGCTGCTCGACCGGACTGGAGGACCGTGGACTGCACACCATCTGCGCGGTGGTGAGCGCTGAGTTCCTGGAACATCAGCGCTCGATCGGCAATGACCTGTCCACCCCGATGCCCGCCTATCGTTTCCCAGGACTTCGGCCCGGTGATCGGTGGTGTGTGACCGCCGTCAACTGGCTTCGCGCCCACGACGACGGGTGTGCCGCACCGGTGGTGCTCGCCAGTACCCATGAGCGCACCCTGGACGTGGTGGATCTCGCCACCCTCGAAGAACACGCCGTCGACATCCCCGACGACCTCAGCGGGTTGTGACGGGAATCTCTGCGACAACCACTCGACGCTCGACGTCTTCCCGCACGCAACCTTCGCGAAACCCGCCGATGAGACCGTAATTGCGTGCGAGTTGCTATTGTCGCCGAGTCATTTCTGCCCAATGTCAACGGTGTCTCCAACTCGGTGCTGCGGGTGCTCGAGCACCTTCGTCGCACCGGACACGAGGCTTTGGTCATAGCCCCCGATAACCCCCGCGGTGAAGAACCCGCCGCACGCGTCCATGACGGCATCCGGATTCACCGGGTGCCCTCGCGGATGTATCCGATGGTGACGTCGCTGCCGCTGAGCATGCCGCGGCCACGGATCGTGCGGGTGCTGCGCGGTTTCGACCCGCACGTGGTGCATCTGGCCTCGCCGTCGATGCTCGGCTACGGCGGACTCCTGGCCGCGCGCCGGCTCGGGGTGCCGACGGTGGCGGTCTACCAGACCGATGTCGCGGGATTCGCCACCAGTTACGGAGTGCCCATCGCCGCGCGGGCGGCCTGGGCGTGGAATCGCCACCTACACGGTCTGGCCGACCGCACACTGGCGCCGTCGTCATCGGCGATCGAAAGCCTTCGCGCCCATGGCATTCCGCGGGTCCACCACTGGGCGCGCGGCGTGGACATCACGGGCTTCGCACCCTCGGCCCGCGATGAACGCCTGCGCCATCAATGGTCACCGCAGGGGAGGCCGGTCGTCGGGTTCGTCGGCCGGCTGGCACCGGAGAAGCATGTGGAGCGATTGGCAGGGCTGGCCCGCCGCGACGATCTGCAACTGGTGATCGTCGGCGACGGAGTCGACCGCGCCAAGCTTGAATCGCTCATGCCCACAGCGGTTTTCACCGGTGCGCTCTACGGCCCTGAGCTGGCCGCCGCATACGCCAGCATGGATGTCTTCGTCCACCCCGGTGAGCATGAGACGTTCTGCCAGGCGGTGCAGGAGGCGCAGGCCTCGGGACTACCGGTGGTCGCACCTGATGCCGGCGGGCCGCGAGATCTCGTCGCGCCCTACCGCACCGGGCTCTTACTGTCGGTATCGGAGTTCGAGTCGCGGCTGGGCGACTCGGTTGATCACCTACTCGCGGAACGGCCGCGCTACTCGGTGGCCGCGCGCCGCAGCGTGCTCGGGCGCACCTGGCCGGCGATCTGCGACGAGCTGCTGGACCACTACGAGGCGGTGCAGGCTGGCGGTTTGCCCGGCATCAGGATTGCCCGGAGCGCCTGAATCTTTCAGCTGGGCGGGGGTTAACCCTCGATGCTGAGCGCTTGGGTGGGGCAGTTCTCACACGCCTGCTCAAGGTCGATCCGCCGGTCTTCGGGAATCTCGTCCATCACGATGTGCAGGGCACCATCGGCGCCGATCTCGAAGATGTCAGCGGCGGTCGCCTCGCACAATCCGATCGAGGAGCACTTGGATTTGTCGACGACGATCTTCATCGTGTCGCTCCGGTGAGTTTTTCAGGCGTGAACTCGGCGGTCATGGACACCACCGTATGGAAGAAGTTGCCGTTGCCCAACTCCGGTTCGCCGACGGCGCGGATGTCGGGCAGCCGGGTCAGCAGTTCGCGGAACGTGGCTGCCAGCTGGCGGCGGGCAAGCTGCGCACCCAGGCAGTGGTGGATTCCGCCGCCGCCGAATGCGACGTGCTTATTCGGCGAACGCGAAAGGTCCAGGCGCTCAGGATGATCGAATACCTCGGCGTCGCGGTTGGCCGAGGAGTAAAACATGATCACCTTGTCGCCCTCGGTGATGTGGTGTCCACCGAGTTCGGTGTCGTGCGCGGCGGTGCGCCGGAAGGTCATGATCGGCGTGGCCCAGCGGATGATCTCCTCGATGGCCACCGGCAGACGTGCATCCAAGTCCTCCAGCAGCCAGGCCCGCTGCTCGGGGAAATCCGTGAGCGCCTTGAGTCCGTGGGAGATCGACTGCCGGGTGGTGTCATTGCCGGCGATGATCAGCAGGGCGAAGATCGACGAGATGTCCTCGTCGGTGAGGCGTTCGCCGTCGACCTCGGCCTGGACCATGGCGGTCATCAGGTCGTTCTCCGGCTTGATGCGGCGGGCGGCGATGAGTTCATGGGCGATTCCGTGAATGGTGGCGACGGTCTGGAACACCCGGGCCAGCGGATCGGCGCCGTCCAGTAGGCGAGGATCGCGCCAGCCGTCGGCGAACTGCGACTCGTAGGCGATGGTCCGACGGTGCTCCTCGGGGATGCCGACCATGTCGCAGATGTTGTGCATCGGAACCAGTGAGGCCACCTCGGTGACGAAGTCGACCTCGCCCCTGCCGGCGATATCGTCGACGATGTGCCGCGAGTTGGCGACGATGTGCTCGTCGATGCGCGCCAACTGCTTCGGCGTGAACGCCGCCGCCATCAGACGGCGGATCTTGGTGTGCCGCGGCGGATCCATCGCGATGAAACCCTGCGCTGCATCGAGCACTTCCAGTGGGAGCGACTCGAACGTGATTCCCCTGCCCGAAAGGAAGTCGCCCGGGCGCCGCGTCACCTCGACAAGGTCGGCATGCCGCACCACCGCCCAGAAGCCCTGATCGTTGGGATCGGCGAACATGCCGTTCGTGACTGGGCGGTGCCAGGAGATCGGCCGGTTGGCCCGCAGTTCGGCGAAGACCTTCTCCCGGTCGTCGGCGGTGGCTGCCCAGAACTCCGAGGAGGAGATGTCGGCGGGGTCGTAGGGGCGCTCGGCCCGGGTGATGACAGCGGTCATAACTCGAGCATCTGACAGAAATACGAATATGTCAAGCAATTGTCACAGATGACTTGTGATTGTCGGCTCAGTTAGACTAACTTTCATGACTGTCGTCGACCTCAAGGCCGAAACCCGGGCTTTCAGCCGGGCCAGGCTGCGTGAACTGGCCCTCGACGCCGCACGCGAGGTGGTGCTGGATCGCGGTTGGGCGTCGGTCCGGATGGGCGCGATCGCGGCGGCGGTCGGGATCAGCCGCCAGAGCCTGCACGGCGAATTCGGGACCAAGGACGAACTCGGCGACGCGCTCGTCATGCGCGAGACGACGACATTTCTCGACGGCGTGCAGGCACGGCTCGCCAAGCACCCCGGCGACCTTGCCGGCGGTGTGGCAGACGCCGCGGAGTTCATGTTGAGCGCCACGCGTGACGACCCACTGCTGCAGACGATCCTCACCCGGACACCGGCCAATGGCGGCGATCAGTCATTGCTGCCGTTGCTGACGACCCGTGGCGAGCCGTTGATCGAGCATGCTGTCCGGATCGTCGGCAGCTGGGTTACCGAACAATGCCAGCCGGCAACTCTGGCCGATGTGCGGGTGATGGCGGAAAGCGTTGTGCGCCTTGCCCAAAGCCATCTGCTGACCCCGACTAAGACGCCTTCGGAAGCGGCACAAGATCTTGCGCTGGTGGCCTGCCGCTGCCTGCGGCTACCTGACCCTCACTGACCCAGCGGCGTGCGGTACGTTCGCTGAGGCCCTTTTAACAACCGCCGTAGGGGATTGCATGTCGAATTCCGTAGCGCGACGCCCCCGGGTATCCCGGCTGCCCTGGCTCAGCCGCGGGCTGGTGGCAGGCGCCTCAGGCACCGCCGCGATGGCGGCCTGGTACCACCTCGAACGTCGGCTGCGCCGTGGCCGCTACACGGGCGTGACAACGCTTGCTGACGGCACCCCCGTGGAAGGCCTGTTCTCCCACGAGGGACTGGATTACGACGACAGCATCGTGCCCGGGCAGATCGTGGCGGACATCCTGCATCTGCCGGAGCCCACCCCCCGGCAGGCCGGCGCGCTCACCCTGGCGCTGCGTTGGACCTATGGTTCGGCATTCGGTGTCGCGCACGTGCTGCTGCGCAACCGACTCCGCGAACCGCACGCCAGCCTGGTGTTCGGCACCGCGCTGATGACCATGACGTCGGTGGCGTTCCCGGTGTTGGGCCGCACACCGGTGCCGTGGCGGTGGCCGGTGGATGCCCAGATCAGCTCGATCGGTAGTCACACCGCCTATATCGTCACCGCTTCTGCATTGGACAATCTGCTGCGCTGAGCGGCAGATGTGCCGAACGGATGTTCGGCGAGTGAGGAGCCATGCAGACAAAGTGCGGGTAAATCCCTGCGCGTCTCCTCACTCAACGACGGTGGCGGTTCGGCCTCGCCCGCAAGATGGCCCGCGCGATGATTTCCCCAACCGATGACGAAGTGGCTTACCCGCGGCCACAATGGAATACACGACGAGCATCGGGGGTTCGATATGGCGAGGTACAGCTACAGCTGTGATGATCACGGCCTGGCGGAGGTCAGCTATCCGATCGGCACCGCGCCGCAAGAGCGTGACTGCCCGCAGTGTGATCAGCCGGCCAAGCGGGTCTACTCATCACCGATGTTGTCAGCGGTGGATCACCAGCGGATGAACCTCATCGACTCCACGCATGAGACGGCGGACCGACCTGAGGTGGTCACATCCATTCCCCAGGGCGGCCGCATCAACAGCCGACCGACCCGGATGGCACCGCCGGACCCACGGCTGCAGAAACTGCCGCGTCCCTGATCCGGCGGGGCCCCGACTACTTCTTCCAGGGGTGCGGCGCCCAACCCCTGTGGTCTTTCCACAGCGACTTCGGTACGGCCTTGCCGCCCGACACCTTGGGCACCTTGCCGTGGCCCGGGCGCAGGTCGATATCGAAGATCGCCGTCGGCAGATACACCGTGGAGCAGGCGTTGGGAATGTCCACCACCCCAGACAGTCGGCCCTCGATGGGCGCGGTGCCCAGCACCATGAGCGCCTGGATCCTGCTGTAGCCGAACTTCTCCAGGAAGTCGATGGCGTGCAGGCATGCGCGCTGATAGCCCAGGAACGGATCCAGATATTTCTGCTCACCCTCGAGTGTCACCGAGGTGCCGGAGAACGCCAGCCACTCGCTGTACTGCGGGTCGGTAGTGCCGGGCATGAAGATGGCGTTCTCCCCGACGCCGTACTTAGCCATGCCGTCCTTGATCACGTCGACGCCGAGGACCATGTAACCGCCCATCTCGATGGCGCCGCAGAACGTGATCTCACCGTCGCCCTGGGAGAAGTGCAAGTCACCGAAGGACAGGTTTGCACCGTCGACGAACACCGGGTAGAACACCCGGGTTCCCCTAGTGAAGTTCTTGATGTCCTGATTTCCGCCGTTCTCGCGCGGCGGAGCGGTGCGGGCAGCCTCCCCGGCCACCCGGTCAAAGTCTTTGCCCTTCAACGATCCGAGGATCGCGCTGTCCGGAAGGGGCGGTAGCGCCAGTGGTGGGACCCGGTCGGGATCGGTAGCAATCAGTGCGCCCTCGCGCTTGTTCCACCGAGCCAACAATTCCTTCGACGGCGCGGTGCCCATCAGTCCCGGGTGCTGGATACCGACATAGGACACGTCGGGCACGTGGCGGGAGGTGGCGACGCCACCGCGGAAGTCCCAGATCACCTTGTAGGCATCGGGGAACCACTCGGTGAGGAATCCGCCGCCGTTCTCGGTGGGGAAGATGCCGGTGTAACCCCAGCCCTGCCCCGAGATGCCTTTCGGATCCTCGGTGTCGCACGGGCCGATATCGAGGATGTCCACCACGAGAAGATCGCCGGGCTTGGCTCCCTCGACCCGGAACGGGCCGGAGAGCACGTGCACGCCGGGCAGTGGCGCATCGCGCACGTCGTCAGCGGAGTCGTCGTTGCGGATCGCCCCGTCGAACCATTCCCGGCAGTCCGCGCGAAAGACGTCGCCGGGCTTGACGGTGACGTTGGCCGGGACGTCGGGGTGCCACCGGTTGTGTCCGACGTGCTTTTGATCCTGGAACGACTTCTTGTCGTCGAGGGGGAAGAGATTCTTTGGCATGGTGTGCTCTTTCCTTGCTGCGAGTTGACGGTGAAACGGGTCGACTCAGGCGGACGCCGGGGCCGGACTCGGTGCGGACCGAGCGAGAACTGCGAGGCCGCCGAAGACGACCACTCCGAGGACCGCCAGGACGACGGCGACGGTTTTGTTATCGAGGCCGGCCCAGCGGCCGGTGAGGAGCAGAAACGCCGGAATGGCTCCGGTGACCCAGCCCTCGACAGCCGCTACCGCGCCGGTGTAGTGGGTCAGCGACTCCTGCCCGCGACCGAGCAGGAAGAAGAACAGGAGCCAGAGGAACGCCCAGTACAGCCAGATGACGCCGAACGCGAAGTCCTTGTTGCCGAAGTTGATCACCGCGAATGCAACGGCACAGATGGCCACGAACAGCGAAAAGTACCCGAGCCCGGTGCCGTCAAGGTCGTTCCATAGGTTCATGGCGACGTAGAGGTAGGTGAAGCCGAACAGATACAGACCCGACGCCCCCAGAATCTGAGCGGTATCGCCGTTGGCCGTGAAGATCAGATAGGTCGGGGTGACTACCTGCAGGATCCCGACAAAGATGTTGAGCGGCACCGCTGACCGGGAATCAACCCAGCCCAGCAGCATGCAGCCGTTCAGAAACAGAACCGCTCCGACGTATAAAAGACCTACTGATCCCATGAGCCCCCCAGCCCCGTTGTCGCCGCGATGCGCGGCACTTCCAAGCAACCCCTACGTGACGTTCGACCGACTTGGATACGCCGTCAAGGGGTTTGGCGAAACTCTTCTGCTACGCATACCTTGACGGGTGGCTATCAACTTGCGCTGCGGGCGTCTGCTCTTCCGTCACCGCACTCCTGTGGCATAGCCTCAAAGTTGTCCGGTGCGGTGCGGGCCTGTCAATTCGAGTGAGCGGTGGTGCGGAAGGTGTCCGGGCAGATGACTGCGGCGTCCGCGATCCGGGTCCTTGAGGCGTTGCCCACCCATGAACGACTCATCCTGCCCTGCCTGCAGGCCATCCAGCACGCCTTCGGCTTCGTGCCCGAGGAGACCGTCGACGTGGTGGCCGGATTCCTCAATGTGAGTCGCGCCGAGGTCGTTGGCGTGCTCACCTACTACCACGACCTGCGCCGGATGCCGCCGCCGGCGGTGGTGGTCGGAGTCTGCGTGGCCGAGGCATGTCAGGCCAGCGGCGTCCGGTCGCTGATCGAGCAGATCGAGCACGATTTCGGGGTGCGCTTAGGAGCCGGAACGGGTTCCGGGCCAGTGGAATTCGC
>JBAXIR010000016.1:0-26001 GCA_037138275.1 Mycobacteriaceae bacterium
GTCATCTGGCGCTGCTCCTCTTCTACCAGCTGGACTTCTGCACACCGGGCAGCTCACCCGCGTGCGCCATCTCGCGCAGACAGATACGGCACAACCCGAACTTGCGGTACACCGCATGCGGCCGGCCGCACTTGTTGCAGCGGGTGTAGCCCCGCACAGCGAACTTCGGCTTCTTATTGGCCTTGTTGACCAATGCCTTCTTTGCCATCTGCTCAGTTCTCCTTGAACGGGAAGCCAAGGGCACGCAACAGCGCTCGCCCTTCATCGTCGTTGGTCGCCGAGGTGACGACGGTGATGTCCATACCGCGCGGCCGGTCGATGCTGTCCACGTCGATCTCGTGGAACACCGACTGCTCGGCCAGGCCGAAGGTGTAGTTGCCGTGGCCGTCGAACTGCTTGGGACTCAGGCCACGGAAGTCGCGGATACGCGGCAGGCCGATAGAGACCAACCGATCCAGGAACTCCCACATCCGGTCACCGCGCAGGGTCACCCGCGCGCCGATCGGCATACCTTCGCGCAGCTTGAACTGCGCGATCGACTTGGTGGCCTTACGGATCTCCGGCTTCTGACCGGTGATCAAGGCGAGGTCGTTAACAGCGCCGTTGATTAGCTTGGCGTCGCGGGCGGCGTCACCGACGCCCATGTTGACGACCACCTTCACTACGCCCGGGATCTGCATCACGTTGGCGTAGTTGAACTCGGTGTGCAGCGCGTCGCGGATCTCGCTGCGGTAGCGCGCCTTCAGGCGCGGCTGGACCTTTACCTGCTCTGCGGTTGTCATGCCTTGATGTCCTTGCCATTGCGCTTGGAGATTCGGACCCGCTTGCCGGATTCGGCGTCCTCGCGGTAACCGATGCGGGTCGCCTTGCCATCGGAGTCGACCACCATCACGTTGGAAACGTGAATCGGCGCTTCCTGGGTGACGATGCCGCCCGAGGACGCACCGCGTTCGTTCGCCGAATCGGCGGTGTGCTTCTTGATCCGGTTGACGCCCTCGACCAGAATTTTCTGGCGGTCCGGGAAGGACTGGATGACCTTGCCTTTGGCGCCCTTGTCCTTGCCGGAGATCACCAGAACGGTGTCGCCTTTATGGACCTTCATCTACAGCACCTCCGGAGCCAGCGAGACGATCTTCATGAACTTCTTCTCACGCAGCTCGCGGCCGACCGGGCCGAAGATGCGGGTGCCGCGGGGTTCGTTGTCGGCCTTGATGATCACGGCCGCGTTCTCGTCGAATTTGATGTAGCTGCCGTCGGCGCGGCGACGCTCCTTGACGGTGCGTACCACCACGGCCTTGACCACGTCACCACGCTTGACGTTGCCGCCGGGGATGGCGTCCTTCACGGTCGCCACGATGACGTCGCCGATGCCCGCGTAGCGCCGAGACGAACCACCGAGCACCCGGATACACAGAATCTCCTTGGCGCCGGTGTTGTCGGCGACCTTGAGCCGCGATTCCTGTTGAATCACCAGATCTCCCTTGCGTAATGCACGGCAAAATCTTTTCGGACAGGCCGAAACAACCTCACGTGCGCGATCTTCGTCGCTTCAGGGGCACGCAGGGCTGACGAGAATCCTTGTTGGGGAATCCAAGCCGGCCGAGGTCTGCCCGAGGCAACCCCCCAATACTAGGCGACGGTCACCGTCGGGCCAAATCCGTGCCATTCGCGAGCAAACCCCACCCGCGAGGGTGCCGTCAGCGCAGGTCCGCAACGCAGCGGAAGCCGATATGGGTGGTGGAGGAGTCCTGGGACTGCGGGGACCGCGCGGCCGGGCGGTAGCGCAGGCAGTACTCCGGCGCGCACAGGTGCGAACCGCCCTTGAGGCTCTGGATCACGCTCGGGTCGGGGTCGGCCGGGGGCGGGCAGCACGAGTTGACCTGCCGGTCGAGCGCGTGGCCGCGCGCCGAGTACGTCGACGTCGTCCACTCCCACACGTTGCCGATCATGTCGAGCAATCCAAACCCGTTCGGCGGAAACGTCCCGATCGGCGACGTGCCCACCCAGCGCGTGTCACCAGCACCCTGGGCACCGTCGTTGCGGTACGGGAACCGGCCCTGCCAGGTGTTGGCCATCAGGTTGCCGTCAACCGTGGGCTCATCTCCCCACGCGTAGGTGGTGGTGGCGCCGGCGGCAGCGGCGTACTCCCACTGCGCCTCGGTGGGCAGCCGCCGGTTCGCCCAGGCCGCGTACGCCGCGGCATCGGTATACGCGACCTGCACCACCGGATGATCCTCCCGGTCGGCGATATCGCTGCCGGCACCGTACGGCGCACGCCAGTGCGCGCCGGGTGCCCAGTCCCACCATTGCCGCCAGTCGGAAAGGTTCACCGGCCCGGTGGTGGGCCGGAACACCAGCGCTCCGGGCAGCAGATCCTCTTGCGCCACACCGGGATACAACGCTGGATCCATCGGCCGCTCCGCGACGGTGACGTAACCGGTGGCGTCGACGAATTCCGCGAACTGCGCGTTGGTCACCGGGTGGCGTTCGATGGCGAAGGGCGCGACCGTTGCGGTGTGGATCGGCGCTTCCTCGGGATAGAAGCTCGTCGAACCCATCCGGAATTCACCACCGGGTAACTCGACGAGTTCAGTCAGCACGAGCGCAAGCCTATTCCCGGCTTAATCCCGGCTCACCCCCGCGTTGAGTGAGGAACCACGCACACCGCTTCTCGACGATCTTCTGCGGGCTTCCTCACTCAACGCGTGGGTTCTCAGTCCCTGGCGAACGCCGCGGCGAACTGCCGCTCAGCATCCACATACGGCGAGCCGGAGACGTCGACCTCCACGCGTGCGATGGTTCCGCCGGTGAACTCAAACGGCGCCTGATAGGACGCCGAGACCGGCTGGCCCAGGTTGCGGCCCACGCTGACGCCGCCGCCGGCCAGCCCGAAGATGAAGGGGTGGGCCTTCACACCCGACAGCGTGGCTACTGCGTCGCCATCGATGTACAGCGTCGCATCGCCCTGCGGGATGAAACTGCCCTCCACGGTGCCGGTTCGGGCGTAGCCGACGCCAAGGATGTGCTTTCCCAACGGCACTGGATCAGGTGAGGACACCTTCTGCTCCAGTTCACCGAAGAAGTTGTAGACGAAGTGCAGGCGTCCGTCGGCGACGAACAGCGTGTAGCCACC
The DNA here is from genome assembly GCA_037138275.1 of Mycobacteriaceae bacterium. Taxonomy (GTDB): domain Bacteria; phylum Actinomycetota; class Actinomycetes; order Mycobacteriales; family Mycobacteriaceae; genus Mycobacterium. The sequence continues at coordinate 3,134 of JBAXIR010000016.1, forward strand.
GTGCCCGGCGCCCTGTTTGAGCAGCACGCCGTGAACATCGGCGCTGTCCACCGTCACCTCGGCCAGGACCGAGAACGAGCGGCCCGCGATGTTCACGCATGCTCCCAGCGGTACCGGCGCGGTATGCGGGTAATAGATGTAGCTGGAGCGATCACCGGCCAGTGAAGGTCGCTGCCGGCCGAGGACCTCCATGATGTTGAAATCAGCCAGCGGTAGGCCGTTGTACTTGTCGGCCTCGGCGAACCAGAGCTTCTTCATTTCCTCAAGCTTCTCGGGATGCTCGGCCGCCAGGTCATGGCATTGGCTGCGGTCGGCCTCGATATGGAAGAGCTCCCAGCGGTCTTTATCGAAATGCCCCCACCCCGACGGGGTTGCAGCGTGCACGGTGTTGGCGAACCAACCGCTGTGCCAGATGCCCCGCGTCCCGAGCATGGTGTAGAACTGGGTGTCCTTACCCGTCTTCGCTTTCGGATTGTCCAGTGCCGCTTTGAAACTCACTCCCTCGAGTGGTTTCTGCGGGACCGCGTTCACCGTCGCCGGCGGTGTGATGCCCAGCAGGTCGTACACGGTCGGAGTGATATCGGCGACGTTGACGTAGTTGTCCCGGAATTCGCCGTGCGCGCGAATTCCCCTGGGCCAGGAAATGATCGCGGTGTCGGCGATTCCGCCCTCGTGGGAGGCGTAGCGCTTGTAGAGCTTGTAAGGCGTATTGAATGCCATCGCCCAGCCGATCGGGTAATGGTTATAGGTCTGCGGACCGCCGAGCTCGTCGTAGAGCCGCATGCTGTCCTCGACCGTGTCAATGAGACCGTTGAAGAACTTGACTTCGTTGACCGAACCGTTGGGTCCGCCCTCACCGCTTGCTCCATTGTCGGAGATCACCACGATGATGGTGTTGTCCAACTGCCCGGAGGACTCCAGATAGTCGAGCACCCGGCCGATCTGGTCATCGGTGTAGGACAGGAAGCCGGCGAACACCTCGGCCATGCGGGCGAAGAGGCGCTTCTCCTCGTCGTTCAGCGAGTCCCAGGGTCGCACGGTGTCCTGGGCCGGCCACGGTTCGCCGTTGGGGCCCTTGACGTCGGTGTAGGGGTTGACCGCAGACAGTTCGGTGTCGGCCGGCACGACGCCGAGCTTCTTCTGATTTGCCAGCACGATCTCGCGATAGCGCTCGTAGCCCATGTCGAAGCGGCCCGCGTACCTATCCGCCCACTCCTTGAACACGTGGTGCGGCGCATGCCCGGCGCCGGGACAGAGATAGGAGAACCACGGCTTGTCCGGTGCGATCACCTTGGCGTCCTGAATGAACTCGATCGCCTTGTCGGCCAGATCCTTCGACAGGTGGTAACCCTGCTCCGGGGTGGCGGGCGCCTCGATGGGGTGGTTGTCGTAGACCAACTCCGGGTACCACTGGTCGGTCTCGCCGCCCAGGAATCCGTAGAACCGTTCGAAACCCCGCGACAGCGGCCAGTGCCGCTTGGTGGCGGCCAGGCTGGACTCCTCCAGTGGCGTCAGGTGCCACTTGCCGAGGCAGTAGGTGTTGTATCCACGCTCGGCCAGCACTTCGGAGATCAGCGCGGTGTCGTCGGGGATGCGGCCGTTGATGCCGGGGAAACCCTCAGTGAACTCCTCCACGACGGCCATGCCCACGGATGTGGCGTTGCGCCCGGTGAGCAGGGAGGCCCGGGTCGGCGAGCACAGCGCGGTGGTGTGGAACTGGGTCAACCGCACGCCTCGCTCGGCGATGCGGGTCATGGCTGGCATCTCGACCAGGCCGCCGAAGCAGTCCCAGGTGGCGATGCCCACGTCGTCCCAGACCACATAGAGCACGTTGGGTGCGTCGGCTGGTGCGGTCGGCGCGGCGTACGGGCCCCAGTCCGGTTCAGAGTCACGGATGTCGAGGGCGATCTTGCCGGTGAACTCAGCTGCCATGCCGGTGGACATTACCCGCCAGGGGTAACACAAAAAAATGCCCACCGCGACCGGTGGGCATTTTCGTGCAGCTGTTGCTACTTGGCCTTCTCGAGAATCTCCACGAGGCGCCAGCGCTTGGTGGCCGACAGCGGACGGGTCTCCATCAGCGTGACGCGGTCGCCGATACCGGCGGTGCCGTCCTCGTCATGCGCCTTCACCTTGGTGGTGGTGCGAATGATCTTGCCGTACTTGGGGTGCTGCACGCGCGACTCAAGTTCGACGACGATCGTCTTCTCCATTTTATCGCTCACCACATAACCGATCACGGTCTTGCGACGGCCGCGCGGCACCTCGGTGAGCGGAGTGTGCCGGGGCCCCTTTTCCTGGGTCGCCTTCGCATCGGATTTCTTCGTCACTGCCATTTATGAATCCTCACTGCCGGGTCCGGTAGCCAGACCCAGCTCACGTTCACGCAGCACCGTGTAGATGCGCGCAATCTCCTGACGAACGGTGCGAAGCCGATGATTGTTGGTCAGCTGACCGGTCGCCGTTTGGAAGCGCAAGTTGAACAGCTCTTGCTTGGACTCACGCAGCTTGGTGACCAACTCGTCGTCAGTCAGTTCGCGCAGTTCACCCGCGCCCACTCCCACTGCCATCAGAAGTGCTCCTCTCGAGTCACGATGCGTGCCTTGATCGGTAACTTGTGGATCGCACGCGTCAGTGCATCGCGAGCGATCTTCTCATCCGGGTAGCTCAGTTCGAAGAGCACCCGTCCGGGCTTGACGTTGGCGACCCACCACTCCGGCGAACCCTTGCCGGAACCCATGCGGGTCTCGGCCGGCTTCTTGGTCAACGGACGGTCCGGGAAGATGTTGATCCAGACCTTGCCGCCACGCTTGATGTGGCGGTTGATGGCGATACGCGCGGACTCGATCTGACGGTTGGTGATGTAGGCGTGCTCCAGAGCCTGGATGCCGTAATCGCCGAATGTCACCGAGGTACCGCCGCTGGCAACACCACGCTGACGCGGATGATGTTGCTTGCGGTGCTTGACCTTACGGGGAATCAACATGATCTAGCTCTCCGATTCCTGCGTCGTGCTCTCGGTCGCTTCGGCGACCGGAGCGGTCTCGATGACCTCAGCCGGTGCGTCATCGCCGCTGGAGGCGGCGCGGCCGGCTTCGGTGCTCGTCGCGGTGGTTCCTGATGCGCCACTGCGACGCGGACGGGTGCCCGAGGTCGGGCGGTCGCGACGCGGGCGGTCGGCGGCCGGAGCCACGGCGGTCAGCTCGCGCTTACCGCCGACGACGTCGCCCTTGTAGATCCAGACCTTGACACCGATGCGACCGAACGTGGTCTTGGCCTCAAATAGCCCGTAGTCGATATCGGCGCGCAGCGTGTGCAGCGGCACCCGACCCTCGCGGTAGAACTCCGATCGGCTCATCTCAGCGCCGCCGAGGCGGCCCGAGCACTGCACCCGGATGCCCTTGACGTTGGGCTGACGCATGGCGGACTGAATGGCCTTGCGCATTGCGCGACGGAAAGCCACGCGGTTGCTCAGCTGCTCGGCCACGCCCTGTGCCACCAGCTGGGCAACCGACTCGGGGTTCTTGACTTCAAGAATGTTCAGCTGCACCTGCTTGCCGGTGAGCTTCTCCAGGTCGGTCCGGATGCGGTCGGCCTCGGTGCCGCGGCGACCGATCACGATGCCCGGACGCGCGGTGTGGATATCCACACGGACTCTGTCGCGAGTCCTTTCGATCTCGACGTCGGCGATACCCGCACGCTCGAGACCCGACGCCAGCAGGCGACGGATCGCCACGTCCTCCTTGACGTACTCGGCGTACTGCTTGTCGGCGTACCACCGGGACTTCCAGTCGGTGGTGATACCGAGCCGGAAACCGTGGGGGTTGATCTTTTGGCCCACTACTGCGAGCCTCCCTTCGCTTCATCCGAAGCTTCTGCAGTCTTCTTAGGCGCCGCTTTCGTGGCTGCGGCCTTAGCGGCCGGAGCCTTCTTGGCAGCTGGGGCCTTCTTGGCGGGGGCTCGCTTGGTCGGGGCCTTCGCCGGAGCGACGCCGGTACCCGCGGCGGCCTTGCTGCCCTGGGCGCGACGCGACCGCGACGACTGGCCGACGCGCTGATCGCGCGGCGGACGGCTCTCCACGATCACGGTGATGTGACTGGTGCGCTTGCGGATCCGGAACGCCCGACCCTGTGCGCGCGGCCGGATGCGCTTAGCGGTGGGGCCCTCGTCGGCATAGACGGTGGCGACCACCAGGCTGCGCGGATCCAGACCACTGTTGTTCTGCGCGTTGGCCGCGGCGCTGGCGATCGCCTTGGCGACCGGTTCGCTGGCCGATTGCGGCGCCCAGCGCAGGATGTCGAGGGCCTCTTCCACCGACTTGCCGCGGACCAGGTTGATCACCCGGCGCGCCTTGCTCGCCGAGATGCCCACGTACTTCGCGACGGCAGAGGCGGAGGGATATTCAGTGACTACGCTCATCGCCGCTTCGCCTTCCGGTCATCCTTGATGTGACCCTTGAACGTCCGCGTAGGCGCGAACTCGCCCAGCTTGTGACCGACCATCGACTCGGTGACGAACACCGGCACGTGCTTGCGACCGTCGTGGACGGCGAAGGTGTGACCGATGAAGTCGGGGATGATGGTCGAACGACGCGACCAGGTCTTGATGACCTGCTTGGTGTTCTTGTCGTTCTGAACGTCGACCTTCTTGAGCAGATGGTCGTCGACGAACGGACCCTTTTTCAGGCTGCGTGGCATGTTGCTTCTCCCGCCTAGCGCTTGTTCTTGCCGGTGCGCCGGCGTCGGACGATGAGCTTGTCGCTCGGCTTATTCCGCTTCCGGGTACGACCCTCGGGCTTGCCCCACGGGCTCACCGGGTGCCGGCCGCCGGAGGTCTTACCCTCGCCACCACCGTGCGGGTGGTCGACCGGGTTCATCACGACACCGCGGACGGTGGGGCGCTTGCCCTTCCACCGCATCCGGCCGGCTTTGCCCCAGTTGATATTGGCCTGTTCGGCGTTACCGACCTCGCCGACGCTGGCGCGGCAGCGCACGTCGACACGGCGGATCTCGCCGGACGGCATACGCAGCGAGGCGTAGGCGCCCTCTTTGCCCAGCAGCTGGATGCTCGCGCCGGCCGAGCGGGCCAGCTTGGCTCCGCCGCCGGGGCGCAACTCGACGGCGTGGATCACGGTGCCGGACGGGATGTTTCGCAGCGGCAGATTGTTACCCGGCTTGATGTCGGCGTTGGGGCCGGACTCCACGATCGCGCCCTGAACGAGACCCTGCGGCGCGATGATGTAGCGCTTCTCGCCATCGAGGTAGTGCAGCAGCGCGATATTGGCGGTGCGGTTCGGGTCGTACTCGATGTGTGCGACCTTGGCGTTGACGCCGTCCTTGTCGTGGCGCCGGAAGTCGATCATCCGGTAGGCCCGTTTGTGGCCGCCGCCCTTGTGGCGGGTCGTGATTCGGCCGTGCGCGTTGCGACCGCCGGTGCTGTGCAACGGACGGATCAGCGACTTCTCCGGCGTCGAGCGGGTGATCTCGGCGAAATCGGAGACGCTGGCACCGCGGCGACCGGGGGTCGTCGGCTTGTACTTGCGGATTCCCATATCTGTTTCCTAAAGCTTTCCGCCGGCCTAGGCCGGTGCTCCGAAGATGTCGATCGACTTGCTACCAGCAGCCAGGGTGACGATGGCGCGCTTGGTGTCCTTGCGCTTGCCGTAGCCGGACTTGGTGCGCTTGCGCTTGCCTTGCCGGTTGGCGGTGTTCACCGAATCGACCTTGACCGAGAAGATTTTCTCGATAGCGATCTTGATCTGCGTCTTGTTCGAGTCCGGGTGGACGATGAACGTGTAGACGTTGTTCTCGATCAGCCCGTAGGACTTCTCGGAGATCACCGGCGCCAGGATGATGTCGCGGGGGTCAGTCACAGTTGCCATCAGGCTGATACCTCCTCGTTCTTGTCAGCCTCGTTCTTGTCAGCAGCATGACGCGCGATATACGCGTCAAGTGCCTCGACGCTGAACACCACGTCGTCAGCATTGAGCACGTCGTAGGTGTTGAGCTGATCCGGTGCGATCACATGCACGCCAGGCAGATTGCGCGCGCTGAGTGCGCCGACCTCGTCACTGCGGCCGATGACCAGGAGCACCTTGGCATCTTTTCCGGGTGTGCGGCCGGGAACCAATGAGCCCAGGAATGACTTGGCGCTCTTGGTCGACGGGGCCTGCCCGGCGACCAGTTCGGTCACCGCGTGAATGCGCTCATTGCGTGCGCGGTCACTCAGTGCGCCACGCAGTGCTGCGGCGATCATCTTCTTGGGCGTTCGCTGGCTGTAGTCGCGCGGCTTGGGTCCGTGCACGATTCCGCCACCTTTGAACTGCGGTGCGCGCGTGGAACCCTGCCGTGCGCGGCCGGTGCCCTTCTGGCGGTACGGCTTGCGGCCGCCACCGGAGACCTCACCGCGACGCTTGGTCGAGTGGGTGCCCTGCCGGGCGGAGGCCAACTGCGCCGTGACCACCTGATGCATCAGCGCGATATTGGCTTCCACATCGAACAGTTCGGCGGGCAGCTCGACGCTGCCACTCTTCTTGCCGTCCGGGGTGTGGACGTCGATCGTGAGAGCCATTACCTACCACCTCGTTTGACGGCAGTGCGAACCATCACCAGGCCGCCGTTGCGACCGGGGATTGCACCTTTGATCAGCAACACGCCGTTGGCCGCATCGACCTTGTGCACCACCAGGTTCTGCGTGGTGATGCGGTCGCTGCCCATCCGGCCTGACATCCGGGTGCCCTTGAACACGCGGCCCGGCGTCGAGCAGCCGCCGATCGAGCCCGGCCGGCGGTGCACCGCCTGGGCGCCGTGGGACGCGCCCTGGCCCTTGAATCCGTGCCGCTTCATGGTGCCGGCGAAGCCCTTGCCCTTGGAGGTTCCGGTGACGTCGACGTAGTTGCCGTCGGCGAAGATCTCCGCCGTCAACTCCTGGCCGACCTCGTACTCGGACGCCGCGGCCTCGTCATCAAGGCGCAACTCGGCAAGATGCCGGCGCGGGTTGACCCCGGCAGCAGTGAACTGCCCGGTGACCGGCTTATTGACCTTGCGCGGGCTGATCTCGCCGTAGGCGAGTTGAACAGCGCTGTAGCCGTCGCGTTCCGGGGTTCGGATGCGGGTGACCACGTTGGGTCCGGCCTTGACCACCGTGACCGGAACGACGCGGTTGTTCTCGTCGAAGACCTGGGTCATGCCGAGCTTGGTGCCCAGGATTCCCTTGCGTGCGTGAGCCATGTTTTCGCAGACCCCTACTGAATATTCACATCGACGCTGGCCGGCAGGTCGATGCGCATTAGCGCGTCAACCGTCTTCGGCGTCGGGTCGAGGATGTCGATGAGCCGCTTGTGGGTACGCATCTCGAAATGCTCCCGCGAGTCCTTGTACTTGTGCGGGGACCGGATGACGCAGTACACGTTTCGTTCAGTTGGCAGCGGCACTGGTCCGACCACGCTGGCACCGGTACGGGTGACCGTTTCCACGATCTTGCGCGCCGAGGCGTCAATAGCCTCGTGGTCATAGGCCTTGAGCCTGATGCGGATCTTTTGTCCCGCCACGCTTCTCCTACCTTCACTACGTGCTTGTGCTCGCGCCGTGGTTACGGGCGCTAGCTCTCGCCGCCGCTGTTTACCTGTCCTGGTTCACCGGACCCCCGCGCTCGGGTGCAACACCCGCGCGCAGCCTCGACAGCGCGACGAAACCGTCTCGCTCCGAAGTGGGGACCGGACGCGCCAGTGCTGGCGCTGGTCGTTCACCTTGGGCGGCACGATCCCTGGGGATGCGAATCCGGCTCAAGGCAACCCGCCCAGTATGCCCCAGAACGAGGTCTGCTCCAAATCAACGGATAAGCCCGCCTGCGGGGCTTACGGTGCCTGCACCGGAATAAGGAGTCGCTATGTACAGAGTCATCCAATGGGCCACCGGTGGCGTCGGTAAGGCCGCCATCCAGGGCGTGCTGCGCCACCCGGATCTCGAGCTGGTCGGCTGCTGGGTGCACAGCGCTGACAAAAGTGGCCGCGACGTCGGCGAATTGGCCGGTGAGGACCCGATCGGCGTGCTCGCGACCAACGATATCGACGAACTGCTGGCGCTCGACGCCGACTGCGTCATGTACTCGCCGCTGTTGCCCGACGATCAGGTCGTGATGCGCATCCTGCGATCGGGAAAGAACGTGGTCACCCCGGTCGGCTGGGTCTATCCGGACCGGCAGAGCCGGGCTGTTGCGGCCATCGAGGAGGCCTGCCTGGCCGGAAACGTCACCCTGCACGGGTCCGGCATCCACCCGGGCGGCATCACCGAACGCTTCCCGCTGATGATCTCGTCGCTGTCGTCGGCGATCACCCATGTGCGCGCCGAGGAGTTCTCCGACCTGCGCACCTACAACGCCCCGATGGTGGTGCGCGAGGTGATGGGCTTCGGCCTTACCCCGGAGCAGGCGATGAGCGGACCCATGGCGGTGCTGCTGGAGGCCGGGTTCAAACAATCCGTCCGGATGGTGACCGATCAACTCGGTTTCGACGCCGAGCCCCGCATCCGCTCCACCCAGGAGGTCGCGGTCGCCGTCACCGGCACCGATGAGTTGATCGTGCCGATGGAAGCCGGCACGGTGGCAGCGCGACGGTTCCGCTGGGAGGCGATCGTCGACGATCGGCCGGTGGTCACCGCGGCGGTCAACTGGCTGATGTGTGAGGTGGAGTTGGATCCGCCGTGGACGCTCGGCGAACAGGGTGAGCGCTTCGAGGTGGAGATCACCGGAGATCCGACCGTATCGCTGACTTTCAAGGGCCTGCAGCCGGAGACCGTGGCCGAGGGCCTAATCCGAAATCCCGGCGTGGTGTCGACCGCCAACCACTGCGTCAGCGCGATCCCCTACGTCTGTGTTGCCGACGCCGGCATCAAGACTTATCTGGATCTGCCGCTGATCGCCGGGCGCGCCGCACCGGATCTGGCGGTCGGCCGCACCACCGGTTAGCCCAGTGACGCCCAGAACCCGCACTGATGGCGGGCGCCGAAGTCGGTGGTGACGGTCAGGCCACCGGTCTGCAACGAAAGCCATTGCGGCTCTTCGGGATTCAACTGAGGCCAGTCGGCTTGACCGGGCGCATCGGGAGCGCCTGTTGTCACGAACCTGCTCCAGTAGGCGATCATCTGATCCGACAGCACCTGCTGCGCCGGGTTCAGGGCCGGGGCGCCGCCCATGTCGAACAGATAGCGCAACTCCAGGGCGTGGCCGGCGCCAATCGCGAACGGCACCGTGCGCATGGGTTCGGGTGCGGGGGCGCGGAAGTCATTGAACTCATAGGCGTAGACCGGTGCACGACGCGCCAGTCCGGTTGCCATGGTCTCGACCGGGCAGGCGAAAACGCCGTCGGTCACCGTGGCGGCGTACGCCAGGCCGACACTGCCGTCGTACTTCGACAGCGGGTAGCGCGCGGCGATGGTGGATGCCTGTGCACCGAAGGTGTCCTCCAGTAGCGTCCGGTACGGCGCAAGACGATGGTTGCGCAGATAGCTCAACGCCACGAACAGGGTGAACTCGTCGGCGGTCGTTCCGATCAGCATCGGCACCCGAATGGTGCGACTCTGAGTGGCCGCCGTCGCCGGCGCGACCGGCAGTCGCTCGGTCCCGGTGACCGGTCCGGTGAGAATGTTGGTGCCGATCCTGACGTACGGGGGCCCGTCCTGCAGTCGGTCGACGGGCAGGCTGCGCAGGCACGCCTGAGCCGAAGCCGTTTCACGGCAACCTTTTTCGGCCGCATAGTCGATGCTGATGCGCTCCGCGGCGGGCAGCGGAGCCTGGGCCTGACACGGGCCGCTCTGCATGATGGCCGCCCGGAAGAGCCCGTCCGATTCCGGCGCGACCAGGTGGTCGCATACCGAGATGGCGCCCGCGGACTCCCCCGCGATGGTGACCCTGGCCGGGTCGCCACCGAAGCCGGCGATGTTGTCGCGCACCCACCGCAGCGCTGCCTGCTGGTCGGCGAGCCCGTAGTTGCCGGGTTCCGGGCCGGCCTTATCGGCCAGCGCGGGATGCGCGAGAAAGCCCAACGCCCCCAGCCGGTAGTTGACGGTGACGACGACGATGTCGCCGCGGGTGGCGAGCCACTGGGCGTTGTAAATGTCGGAACTGCCGTTGAGGAAGCCACCCCCGTGAATCCAGACCATGACCGGCCGGGGTGGCGCACGTGTCGCACCTGTGGGCGTCCACACCGTCAGGTTCAGGCAGTCCTCACTGGTAGCGAGTCCGTAGTCAGGGTCGGCCCGGATGTCCTGGATGCACCGCAGGCCCGGCTTGGTGGCGTCGCGCACGGACTTCCACGGCACCGGCGCCACCGGCGGCTGCCACCGCAATGGACCGACCGGGGCGGCCGCATAGGGAACGCCCTGGAAGATCCGCACCCCCGGCCCTGAACTACCGCGCACCACGCCATCGGCCGTTCGGACCACCAGGGGATCGCCGGGTGCCGCGCGGTCACACCCGGCAAGCAGCACCACCGAAAGCAGTACGGCCGCACACCGGATTGCGGCGCGAACAGAACCGGACGGCACGCTCATCAACCTACGCGGAACCCGGCGCGACGAAATTGCCCTAATGGGTTTGCATCGGCCGGATCGTCCACCACACTGTGAAGCTGACACCCGTCAAGTTCAGCCCAGGAGATGTTGATGAGCGCACCGACCCACCACCGGATCACCGACCCCGCGGGACGGGTACTGGCCGATCCACAGGCCTACACCGATGAGAAGACGCTGCACGAGGCGCTGGCTCACTTGCGGAAAGAGGCGCCCGTGTCCTGGGTGGACGTGGGCGACTACCGGCCGTTCTGGGCGATTACCAAGCACGCCGACATCATGGATATCGAGCGGCAGAACGATCTGTTCACAAACTTCCCGCGCCCCCTGCTGACCATCGCCGAGGCTGATGACGCGCTGCTTCGGGATATCGAGGCCGGCACCGGCCTGCGCACGCTGATCCACATGGACGATCCGCACCACCGCGATATTCGCAAGGTCGGCGCGGACTGGTTCCGGCCAAAAGTGTTGAAGGCCTTGAAGACCCGCTGCGACGAACTGGCCAAGATCTACGTCGACAAGATGGTGGAGATGGGTCCGGAACTCGACTTCGCCCAAGACATCGCCGTCAACTACCCGCTATACATCATTCTGACGATGCTGGGTCTGCCGGACTCCGATTTCCCCCGGATGCTCAAACTGACCCAGGAGATGTTCGGCGGCAACGACGAGGAGTTGCAGCGCGGCGGCGGCGTCGACGACATGCTGGCCGTTCTCCTGGATTTCTTCAACTACTTCTCGGCGCTGACCGCCTCGCGCCGGGAGCACCCCACCGAGGACCTCTCCTCGGCGATCGCCAACGCGAAGATCAACGGCGAACCGATGTCGGATATGGACACACTTTCGTACTACGTGATCGTGGCCAGCGCGGGGCACGACACCACCAGCGCCGGAATCGCCGGCGGATTACTCGAATTGCTGCGCAATCCCGGCGAACTGGCCCGATTGCAGAAGGATCCGAGCCTGATGGGCACCGCGGTCGAGGAGATGATCCGCTGCATCGTGCCGGTCAAGGAGTTCATGCGCACCGCCCAGGCTGACACCGAGGTCCGAGGGGTGAAGATCGCCAAGGGCGAGTCGTTACTGCTGAGCTATGTCTCGGCCAACCGCGACGAGGACGTCTTCACAGATCCGATGCGCTTCGACGTCGGCCGCGATCCCAACAAACACCTGTCCTTCGGCTACGGCGTGCACTTCTGCCTCGGCGCCGCACTGGCCCGGATGGAGATCAACAGCTTCTTCACCGAGCTGATACCGCGGATCTCCTCCATCGAATTGGCCAGTGAACCCGAATTGAGCGCCACCACGTTCGTCGGCGGCCTCAAGCACCTGCCGATCCGGGTCACCCTGAAGGACTAGCCGCGAGCGTGCGTGTCGGTACGCAGACACGCCGTTAGGAGCGCGCAGTTTGCGCACCCTCGCGCGAGGTTCGCAGGCCGCTAGAAGAACTCCGCCGCGCTGAAGTACTAGCGCACGAACTCCTTCGCGCGGTGGGCGATCATCGCAATGGTCTCGTGCGGGCCGCGGCTGGGGATGCGCGGCAGCACCGAGCCGTCGATGACCCATAGGCCGTCCACGCCACGCACCCGGCAGTGCGGATCGACGACGGCGTGGTCGTCACCGTCGGCGCCCATCGGCGCGGTACCGCAGAGGTGTTGGCTGGTGGACCAGGCGGGTGCACCCAATTCGGTTGTCGCGCGGACGATTTCACCGACAAGGTCGCAACCGCGCCGCAGGGCCGCGAGGTCGGTGGGTTCGCTGTCGTAGCGGTGGGAGATGCGCGGCGGCACCATCGGATCGGATGACACAGGCGAGATGCGGCCGTGCGCCGTCGGCCGCATCAAAGCCACTCCGATGGCCGGACTGCCCCCGAATCCGGTCGTATAGGGCCGGATCTCGAGGTCGTCGGTGACGAGTACGGCCTCGAGAACCGGATGGCCGACGGTGCCCGCCCGACTGGTCGGAATGACCCATTCCGGATGGTCCCAGCAGCGAGCGCCTACAGGAAGATCCGCGACGACTTCGATGCCCGCTGCCCGCAACTCCCGGGCTGGCCCCAACCCAGACAGCATGAGCAGGTGCGCGGAGGCGATCGCCCCGGCGCAGAGAACCACCCGGTCGGCATCAAGTACCACCGGTCCCTGCGCCCCGACGGCGTCGACGCCCGTCACTCGGCCCGCATCCATCCGGATGCGGGTGACCGTGACGCCGGTCAGCAGCGTGAGGTTGGGTCGCGATAGTGCGGGTGCAAGGAATGCCGTACCTGGACCGTTGCGGACGCGTGCGGTGATGTTCAGCGGAACCGCGGCCAGGCCGGTGCCGTCAGTGGCGAGTTCGGGCAGCCACCGGTAGCCCGCGTCGTGCGCACACGCCAGGAATTCCTGAGTGCCGATGCTGAATTCGGCTGCCACGGTAATGCCGATTCGCTGCTCGACGGCGTCATAGTGCTCGGCGGCCTCGGTCCAGGACCAGCCGGGCAGCGAGTCAAAGTCGCGGGGCAGTGCCCGGCAGAAGTAGCCGCCATTGATCGCCCCCGATCCGCCGACGCACGCACCGCGGACGATGTCGGCGACGCGTGTCGGGTGATCAGTCAGGGTGGTGGAAAAGCTGCGGACCACCGGACTGCCCGGTCCGATCGGCAGGACAGTTGCGTCGGCGGTGAGGTCCCGCACCGCCGGATCGTCGAATCCGGGACCGGCTTCGAGCACCGTCACATGACAGCTCGGATCGACTGAGAGCCGTTCGGCCAGAACCGATCCGGCGCTGCCGGCGCCGATAATCAGCACGTCAGTCACATCAGCATCCCGTCCGACCCGGGCCTCCACCGCTGCACTCGCGCGACGCAGTCGGTGACCATGTCGGCAAGGATGGTTTCCCCCGCCGTCGCGGTCGCCGTCGTCGGATCACCCAGCACACCGGAGGCGCTCACCGCGGCGACGCCGCCGTCGCGCAGTCGGGGCAGGAGCTCGGCCAGCGGCTCGGTATTCCCGGGCGCCGCGTCCTCGGTGCGGACCAGCTCGGGTGAAAGATGCAGCAGCACTGAGGTTTCCATATGACCCGCATGGGCATCCGCCCCCGCGACCGAGCAGCTGCACCATCCCGCATCGCGCCCTTCGGCGCGCAGCAATCGGACTGCGGCCCGCAGCGCGTCCAGATTACCGCCGTGTCCGTTGACGAACACCAACCGCTCTGCCCAGTCACTCGCTGATCGGCCGTACTCGATGAGTACCGCCGTCAGAGCTTCAGTGCCGATGGAGATGGTTCCGGGAAATCCCTGGTGTTCACCGGAGGCGCCGTAGGGAATTGCCGGTGCCACAAGGCTTTCGGCGGGCACTTGCCGGGCGAGAGCGCCGGCGACGGCGGCGGCGATCCGGGTATCGGTGTCCAGCGGTAGGTGCGGCCCATGCTGCTCGGTCGAACCAACGGGAACAATAAGCAACGGCATGATCCCGTCCAGGTGTTTCGACGTCAAGCCACCCAACTGCCGCCGCTCACCCATGTTCCGATGCTATGCCTTAGAAAAATCCCTGGGCTTTGTTGCTATAGGAGACCAGGAGGTTCTTGGTCTGCTGGTAGTGGTCCAGCATCATCTTGTGATTCTCCCGGCCGATCCCGGATTGCTTGTAGCCGCCGAAGGCCGCGTGCGCGGGGTACATGTGATAGCAGTTGGTCCACACCCGGCCGGCCTTGATGTCGCGGCCCGCGCGGTAGGCAACGTTTCCGTTGCGGCTCCACACTCCGGCACCGAGGCCGTAGAGGGTGTCGTTGGCGATGCTGATCGCGTCGTCATAGTCCGTGAACGACGTCACCGACACCACCGGGCCGAAGATCTCCTCCTGGAAGATCCGCATCGAGTTGTCGCCGGCGAAGATCGTGGGCTGTACGTAGTAGCCGCCGGACAGGTTGCCGCCCAGATCGGCTCGCTCACCGCCGGTGATCACGCGGGCGCCTTCACTCCTACCGATCTCGATGTAGGACAGAATCTTCTCCAACTGATCGTTGGAGGCCTGCGCACCCACCATTGTCTCGGTGTCCAGCGGATCGCCCTGCCGCACCGCCTTGGTGCGGATCGCGGCCATCGCCAGGAATTCGTCGTAGATATCGGACTGGATCAGCGACCGGGACGGACAGGTGCACACCTCACCCTGGTTGAGGGCGAACATGGTGAAGCCCTCCAGCGCCTTGTCCTGGAAGTCGTCGTTCGCGGCGAGCACATCGGAGAAGAAGATATTGGGGCTCTTGCCGCCCAACTCCAGGGTGACCGGGATCAGGTTCTGGCTGGCGTACTGCATGATCAGCCGGCCGGTGGTGGTCTCACCCGTGAAGGCGATCTTGGCGATGCGGTTACTGGAGGCCAATGGCTTGCCGGCTTCCACCCCGAATCCATTAACCACGTTGATCACACCGTCAGGCAGAAGATCAGCGATCAGGGTGAGCAGATACATGATCGAGGCCGGCGTCTGCTCGGCCGGCTTGAGGATGACGGCGTTGCCCGCGGCCAGTGCCGGCGCCAACTTCCATACCGCCATCAGGATCGGAAAGTTCCACGGGATGATCTGACCCACCACCCCGAGTGGTTCATGGAAGTGATAGGCCACGGTGTCATCGTCGATCTGGCTCAGCGAGCCCTCCTGGGCGCGGATCGCACCCGCGAAATACCGGAAGTGGTCCACTGCCAAGGGGATATCGGCGTTGAGTGTCTCGCGAATCGGCTTGCCGTTATCCCACGCCTCGGCAAGTGCGATCTTTTCCAGATTCTCCTCAATGCGGTCGGCGATCTTGTTGAGGATCACCGACCGGACGGCCACCGAGGTTTTGCCCCAGGCCGGGGCGGCGGCGTGCGCGGCATCCAACGCCAACTCGATGTCGGCCGCCGTCGACCGGGCCACCTCACAGAACGTCTGTCCGTTCACCGGGGAGGGCACCTCGAAATACTGGCCCTCGACCGGTGCGACCCATTGGCCGCCGATGAAATTGTCGTATCGGCTCTGGAAGGACATCAGCGAACCGGCGGATCCCGGGGGTGCGTAAACGGCCATCAGGTTCTCCTTGGACTTCGGTGTTCTCCTTGGACTTTCGACCCGGCGTGTGGCCCGACGATAACCCAAATTCCACGGGCCTGCGCCGGTAAGGCCGTTTCCTGGGACGTTCCCAGGACGTTCCTAGGACGCGCCCAGACCGCGGGTGAATCCGGGTTGCATCAGAATGTCATCGGGTGTCAGTTCGTGTACCGAGGACTTGCCCAGGCCTCGTAGCGCGGAATCGATTCCGCCGCTGAGAATGTCGAGGACGTTCTCCACACCGGCCTGACCGCTGGCCGCCAAACCCCACAGGTACGCCCGTCCGATCATCACCGCGCGGGCACCCAGTGCGAGTGCCTTGACCACATCGCTGCCACGGCGGATCCCGCCGTCGAGCAGTACCTCCACCTGGTCACCGACGGCGGCGGCGATCGCGGGCAGCGCACGGATGGTGGCCGGTGTGCCGTCCAGGTTGTTGCCGCCGTGGTTGGACACCGAGATGGCCGAAACCCCGGCGTCCACAGCACGTTTCGCATCATCGACGCGCATCACGCCTTTGAGCATGAATGGCCCACCCCAGAATTCGCGCAACCACTCGATGTCCTCCCAGGTTGGCGGCGGAGTACCCATCCACTCGCCGTAAGCGGCGAAGAACGGCGGGCCGGCCTCCCCGCGGCTGCCCTGGTTCGGCGCGGTCAAACCCGGCGGCCGAAGCGTCTTGGCCCACTCCAGGAACCATGAGGGCCGCACGATGCCCTGCGGGGACATCTTGATCGCGGTGAGCATGTCCATCTTTTCCGGGATCTTCGGGCTGCCCCAGTCCCGACCGTTGGAGAAACTCCAGTCCGTGGTTGCGATCAGGCCGACGGCCCCGGCGGCCCGGGCCCGTTCGGCACGTTCGGCGATCGCGTCGCGGCCGCCGAGCCAGTAGATCTGGAAGAAGGTCTTGGGATTGACTGCGACGACCTCTTCGATGGGCTTGCTTGCAAACGACGACAACCCCATCGCCGTTCCCCGCGCGGCTGCTGCGCGTGCGACGGCCACCTCGCCATCGGGATGCACCGCCTGCACGCCCGTCGGAGAGATCACCACCGGCAGTGAAATGTCCTGGCCCATGACGGTTGTCGAGAGGTCCCGCTTCTCGGTGGCCCCGATGACGTGCGGCGCGAAGCCGAGTTCGGCGTACGCCTCCACGTTGTCGGAGTAGGTCAGGCCCTTCTCGCTGCCTGCCAGCAACGCTGAATAGACCGCCTTGGGCAGACGCTTCTTGGCGCGCTCCTGGGCGGTCGCGACGGTCTCGAACCAGATGTCTTTTGCCATGGTGTTACACGGGGCTTTCGTTGCAGGGTTTGGAAGGTGGCCGGCTCAGGGTCAGCAAGACCGGCTTGCCGCGGGAGTGATCGTCGCGGGGGCGAGGCTTGTCGCGTGCGCCGGCCAGCGCCGGAGCGCCGTACCCCTCGACGCACTCCGGGTCCGGGCCGTCCAGTGGCAACCCGGTGAAGAACTTCGCCGCCATGCACCCACCCCGGCAGGCGTCGTAGTGCCCGCAACTGCCACAGGCTCCGGCTGACTGCGGCTCGCGCAGTTCGGTGAACAACGCGGAGTTCTTCCAGACGTCATCGAAGCCCCTGGGCTTCCCGAAACCATTGTCCGACACAATGTTTCCGGCCAGGAAGCGGTCGTGGATGGCGAACGGGCACGCGTACACATCGCCGATGGGGTCGATGAGGCACACCACCCGGCCGGCGCCACACATGTTGAGCCCGGCCAACGCACCGGGCTCGCCGAGGCCGGACAGGTGGAAGAAGGAGTCGCCGGTCAACACCCGATCGCCCTTGGCCACCAACCAGTTGTACAGCTCTACCTGTTGCTCGCTGGTCGGGTGCAGTTCGTCCCACACATCGGCGCCGCGGCCCGACGGACGAAGGCGGGTAATGCGCAACGTGGCGCCGTAGCGGTCGGCCAAGGCCTTGAAGTCATCGAGTTGGCTGACGTTATGGCGGGTGACGACGACGGAGATTTTGGCGTCCGCGAAGCCCGCGGCGGCGAGGTTCTCCAGCGCGCGGATCGCCATGTCGAACGATCCGACTCCGCGCACCGCGTCGTTGACCTCCGCGGTCGCACCGTCCAGCGAGATCTGCACGTCCACGTAATCACTGGCCGCCAGCCGTTCGGCAACCTCGCCGGTGATACGAACTCCGTTGGTGGAGAACTTCACTCCGACGTGATGCGCGGTGGCGTAGTCGACGAGTTCCCAGAAATCCGGCCGCACGGTCGGCTCGCCGCCGCCGATGTTGACGTAGAACACCTGCATCCGCTCAAGTTCGTCGATGATGGCCTTGCACTGCGCCGTCGACAGTTCGCGGGGGTCGCGTTTGCCGGACGAGGACAGACAATGCACGCAGGCCAGGTTGCAGGCGTAGGTGAGTTCCCAGGTGAGGCAGATCGGCGCGTCGAGACCACGCTCGAACTGCTCGATCAGCCGAGGAACAGGCGCAACGGATGTCAAGGGGATTCCTTACTTATCAACATATTTGACGCCACCAGCACGCTCAGTGCGTGCAGATACGGAGCCTCGAGATCGCGGTCAACACCGGCGGCCGCCAAGGCCGACGCAACGTCTGGGTGGTCGTCGAGCGACTCGATGACAGCCAAGATGGTTCGATTCTTGAGGAACGACAACTTGCGCGTCCCGAAGTGGTAGAGCAGCGCCCCGAACGACTCGGGACGCACGGCCACCTGGGGGTGCAGCCGCCAGCTCAGCGCGGAATCGAAGGACGGCGGGCTCGCGGGGTCGTCGCCCACGGCGTGGGCGGGCACGGTCAGTAGACCCCGCACATCCCGTCAATGGAGACCTCTTCAACCAAGGCCTCGGTCACCAGTTCGGCACCCGCGGTGCCTTGGATCTGGTCCTGAGTCGGCTCCATATCGCTATCCCTTTCGCACGTTTCTCGACATTGGCGTTCGATAAAAGAGAGAATATGGCATCAGGTGCCGAATAGGAAAGGGTTTGGGCAATGTCAGGACGCCCGGTCGGCCGTCGCCGGTCCACCACACCGGACCACATCGCCGACATCGCCCTGGACCTGTTCAGTACCTACGGATTCAGCCAGGTCAGCGTGGACGAGGTCGCACTGGCATCAGGAATCGCCCGGCGAACGCTGTTCCGGTACTACTCCACCAAGAACGCAATCCCCTGGGGCGACTTCGACTCGCATCTGCGGGAGTTCGCCGCGGTACTCGACGATGCCGACCCGACCGCGCCGATCGGGACGGCACTGCGTACGGCACTGCTGGATTTCAACACCATCGACGACGCCACCGCCGCCCGGCACCGCCTACGAATGCAGGTGATTCTGCAGACCGCGGAACTTCAGGCCTACTCGATGACGATGTATGCCGGTTGGCGCGCGGTGGTTGCCGACTTCGTGGCGCGACGCACCGGGGCCCGACCGCAGGACCTGGTACCGCAGACCATTGCCTGGCTCTTGCTCGGAGTGGCGCTGTCGGCATACGAATTCTGGCTGTCCCACGAGGACGTCGCACTGCAGGACGCCCTGGGCCAGTCCTTCGATGCCGTCGCCGCCGGGCTGCCCTAGATCGGAACTCAGCCCAGCACGTCGTCGATCGGGGCGCCGGCGGCGATCTTGGACCGCGCCTTCATGACCTTACCGGGCATACCGCCGCCCACTACCCCGGCCAGCACGCCGTCGCGTTCGTAGTACGCCAGGAACTTTCGGCCGTCGTCAGAAACGAGATGCACGGTGTCGTCCGCCTCTGGCTCGCCGAGGCATTGGATCTTCACGTCGTACTGGTCGCTCCAGAAGTACGGCACCACAACGGCTTCCGAAGCTTCCAAGCCGAGCAGAGTTGGTACCAGGACACGGGCCTGCTCGGCGACATTGCTCCAATGCTCAACCCGCACCTGATGCCCGGTGGCATCGCGCCATGAGGCGACATCGCCCAGTGCCCACACGTGCGGGGCACTGGTTCGACCCACCTCATCGCAGAGCACACCCCTATCGGTGTCGGCGAGGTCCACTCCGCTGCCCGCCAGCCAGTCGGTAGCCGGTCGGCTCCCGATGCCGACGACCACCAGGTCGGCATCCAGTACGGTGCCGTCGCTTAACTCCACTGCGCTCACATGCCCGTTATCACCGCGGACGCCGGCCACCCCCGTGCCGGTGCGCACGTCAACTCCTTCTCCGCGGTGCAACCGGGCAACCAACTGGCCCACCTGCTCGCCGAGCACCGACGCCAGGGGCGCCGGTTGTGGCTCGACGAGGACGACGTCGACACCCAGCTTGCGCAAGCTCGCGGCGGTCTCACAACCGATGAACCCGGCACCGATGATGACCGCTCGCCGCGCGGTGGTGGCGTGTTCCCGCAAAGCCAGGGCATCGTCGAGCGACCGCAGCACCCAGATGCCGGCCAGGTCAGGCATCGAGGGAATGCGCTTGGGGACCAGTCCGGTGGCGATGACGAGTTCGTCGTAGCTCAGTGCGGTCCCGTCCGCGAGGGTGACTGTGTTGGCGGCGGTGTCCACCGATCGTGCCGCGCTGCCCAGTCGCAGGGTGATGGCGTTGTCGGCGTAGAACTCCGGCGGTTTGAGCGCCACATCCTCATGGCTCCTGTGGTGATCCTGCAAGACATCCTTGGACAGCGGCGGCCGGTCATAGGGCAGGTGCACTTCGTCGCTGACGATCACGACCGGACCGTCGTACTCCGACTTACGCAACTGCTCGGCGGTCCGGGCCGCAGCCAGACCGCCTCCGATGATCACGATGCCGTTGTTGCCCACAGCGTGTTTGTACACCACGAGTAACCAGCGCAAAACGACCAGGGCAGGCATAATCGGCGGATTCGCCTAACCAGGAGGCTCCCATGACAGCCCCGCCGATCACCATGCTGGAACAGATGCTGCGCCGACGGCCGCTGATCAACGCACCCGTCGCACACGGCGCCTCGCAGAACCTCAAACGCTCCATCGGCACATTCCAGCTGGCGATGTTCGGCATCGGCTCCACGGTCGGAACGGGCATTTTCTTCGTATTGTCCGAAGCGGTGCCGCAGGCCGGGCCGGGCGTGATCGTCTCGTTCATCATCGCCGGCATCGCGGCCGGGTTGGCGGCGATCTGTTACGCCGAACTGGCCTCGGCGGTGCCGGTGTCGGGGTCGACGTACTCCTACGCCTACACCACGCTCGGCGAAGTCGTGGCGATGGGTGTGGCGGCCTGCCTGCTTCTCGAGTACGTGGTCTCCACCGCGGCGGTCTCCGTCGGCTGGAGCCAATATGTCAATAAACTTCTGGATAACTTCCTTGGATACTCTCTACCGCAGGCTCTTTCGGCGGCACCATGGGATTCCACGCCAGGTGTTTTCAACGTTCCCGCGGCTATTCTCGTGGCCCTGTGCGCGCTCCTGCTGGTCCGCGGGGCCAGCGAGTCGGCCGCGGTCAACACCGTCATGGTGATCATCAAACTCGGCGTTCTGGTGATGTTCGCCGTGATCGCGTTCTCGGCATTCAGTGCCGACCGGTTCGCGAACTTCGCGCCCTTCGGCGTGGCTGGAATCGGGTCGGCAGCGGGCACGATCTTTTTCTCCTATATCGGCCTTGATGCTGTGTCGACAGCCGGCGACGAGGTCAAGGATCCGCAGCGGACCATGCCGCGGGCGCTCATCGCCGCTCTGCTCACCGTCACCGCGGTGTACATCCTGGTCACCTTTGCCGCACTCGGCGCCCAGAACTGGAACGAGTTCGAAGGCCAGAAAGCCGGTCTGGCAACCATTCTCGATAATGTCACCGGAACCAACTACTGGGGAACGGTCCTGGCCGTGGGCGCGGTCATCTCGATCTTCTCGGTGACCCTGGTGACGCTGTACGGCTCGACCCGGATCCTGTTCGCAATCGGCCGCGACGGCCTGCTGCCGTCGATGTTCGCCAAGGTCAACCCCCGAAGCATGACCCCGGTCAACAACACCGTGATCGTCGCTACCGTGGTCGGCTTGCTGGCGGGCCTGGTCCCACTGGACAACCTTGCCGACATGGTGTCGATCGGCACCCTGGTGGCATTCATCACCGTCTCGGTGGCGGTCATCATCCTGCGACGCCGCGAACCTGACCTGCCGCGCGGATTCAAGGTTCCCGGCTACCCGGTCACCCCGGTGCTGTCGGTCCTGGCGTGCCTGTACATCCTGGCCAGCCTGCACTGGTACACCTGGCTGGCCTTCGCGGCCTGGGTTGCGGTGGTGCTGGCGTTTTACTTTCTCTGGGGACGTCACCACAGTGCGCTCAACGGCCACACGCCGGTGGTGGCCGACCCGATGCAGGAGGCGCCGTGACGGTGGTCGTCGGTTACCTGGCCGGCAAGAGTGGCGCCGCATCACTGAACCTGGCGGTGGGTGCGGCGCGAACGTTGGGCACCTCGCTGACCGTGACGACCATCGTGCCCAAACCGTGGACCACGCCATCGCCGGCGCGGGTCGACGCGGAGTACGCGGTGTGGGCGGATCAACTGGCGGCGGACTCGGCGAGGGAGGCCGGTCGCTACCTGGACGCGCTGCCACACCCAATCGATGTGCGCTACCACAGCCACTCCCACCGATCAGTGTCCGGTGGCCTCGTCGAGGTGGTCACCGAACTCAATGCCGAGGTGCTGGTTCTGGGGTCCTCAGCCAACGGTCAACTCGGGCAGGTCGTGGTCGGGTCCACCGCCGACCGGTTGCTGCACTCATCCCCGGTTGCGGTGGCCATCGCCCCGCGCGGCTATCGGGAACCACGCGACGGCGTGCTAACACGGATCACCTGCGGCTACCCCGGGACGCCGGAGTCGGTGGACGTGGTGCGGCGGACGTACGCGTTGGCGAAACAGCTGCACGTGCCGTTGCGGGTGATCTCCTTCGCGGTTCGCGGCCGCACCATGTATCCGCCCGAGGTCGGCCTGCACGCCGAGGATTCGATCCTGGCGGTCTGGGAGCAGCAGGCCGACGCGATGCTGACTGCGCTGCGCACCGGCGGCGTCGTGGGAGAGGACGTCGAATTGGCCGTGGTGAGCGGCAACGGCTGGGATCAGGCCCTCGACGACGCCGAGTGGCACGACGGCGAGGTGCTGGCGTTGGGAACCGCACCGCGCGGGGACATAGCACGGGTGTTCCTCGGATCGCGGGGCGCAAAGATCATGCGGCACAGCCCGGTTCCGGTTCTCGTGCTACCCGGCTAGTACTTCATCACGCCCAGAAGTTCATCACGCCCAGTACTTCATAACGCTCAATACTTCATAAC